>CAZVYU010000123.1:0-6929 GCA_964631645.1 uncultured Actinomycetes bacterium | reverse complement strand
CCCCGCGGCCGGGTTGGGCTGGCGCCGCTACTCACCCCGCGGCCGGGTTGGGCTGCGCCGCTGCTCGCCGCGGCCGGGTTGGGCTGCGCCGCTACTGATCCCGCAGCCGGGCGGTCAGGACTTCTTTCGGCGCGCGGCAACGACCAGGCCGCCGCCGACGCCGATGGCGCCGAGACCGGCCAGCAGGCCGAGGGCCGTGTCGGAGCCGGTGCGCGAGGGAGTGTCTCCGCCCGTGCCGCCACCGTTCCCGCCGCCGCCGCCGCCACCGCCGGAGTTACTGACCACTCCGGACGCGGACTCCGCTGCGCAGCCCTTGCCGCTGACGGTGGCCTCAAGGTCCTCGCCGTCGGGCAAGTTGGCGTTGATGACCGCCATGCCGTCGGAGTCGATGGTGGTGCTCTGCGAGAAGCTCGGGCCTTGGACCGTGACGGTGCAGCCCGGCTGCCCGTTGGCGATCACGATCTGGCCGTTGCCCGCGGTCACGGTCATCGCGGTACCCGGCGGGTACGCCAGGGCCGGTGCCAGGAAGACGCCCGTCAGGAGAACCGATCCCCCGGTCGCTGCTGCGATCCGATTCCATGCTGCTGTCATGCGGCCGACCCTATCGGAGGAAAAGTGACGGGTAGTCAGGTTCCGCGCATGCGATCGGTTTTGGGCGCAACTGCGCGTGTTGCGGACAGACCGAAGGGCGGCCCTTCCGGACCGCCCTTCGGCTGAAGTTCAGATGTCGGTCAGTTGCTGCGCCGCCGCGAAGCGATGAGCAGTCCGGCCCCCGCACCCAGCACCACGACACCGGCAGCGAGCCCGAGGGTGGTGGCAGCGCCGGTGTAGGCGGGGGTCTGCCCGTCGGAGGTGACAGTGGCCGGATCGGTGCCCGTGTCCACCGTGGTGTCGGACTGATCCTTGGGCGGGTAGTCCGCAGCAAGAGCGGGAGCGGCAGCAAGACCGGTGATCAGCAGTGCGCCCCCCGCAACTGCCGTGGTCCGCATGAGTCGAGTCGAAGTCATACGACAACAGTAACCTGACAGTGACGGGGGAAGGAATACTCAGAGTAGTGATTATCCCTGGATGCGGATGTGCGGTCGATCACAGCGGAGGAGTGGGTGTGTCGGACGGTTACTCACCGCAGTGGTTCGGCGACCTGACCGCCATCTTGGGAGCCCCGGGGGTCCAGGAACCCACCCCGGCGGCCACCACCGACTGGCTCGGGCGTACCGGCTCGATCGGTGGCGTGGTCCGGCCCGAGTCCAGCGCTCAGGTGGCGGACGTGGTCGGGTACTGCCGGAACCGGAACCTCGCCATGGTCCCGATGGGCGGGAACACCGGCCTCGTCGGCGGGACCGTCGGACCGCTCGGCCCGGACAGTGTGGTCGTCGACCTGACCGGTCTGCGTGACCTCACCGTCGATCCGATCGCCGGGGTGGCGCGGGCCGGAGCGGGGGTCACGCTGACCGACCTCCAGCGGGCCGCTGCCGATGCCGGCTGGTACTACGGCGTCGATCTGGCGGCGCGGGACTCCGCCACCGTCGGTGGCACGGTGGCCACCAATGCCGGGGGGATCCGCGTCTGCGCCTTCGGCAGCACCCGGGCCCAGTTGCTCGGAATCCAGGCCGTGCTCCCCGACGGCTCCCTGATCGACGACCTGCGCGCCCTGCCGAAGGACAACACCGGCTACTCGTTGCGCGATCTGCTGTGCGGCAGCGAGGGGACGCTGGGCATCGTCACCGCGGCCGCCCTGCGCCTGCACCGCCCACCGGGTCAGACGGTGACGTTCGCACTCACCGTCGACGACTTCGAGCAGGCGGTGGCCACCGCCCAGCGGCTGTCCCGCGGCCTGCGGTTACTCGCCGCCGAGACGGTGGACGCCGACTCCTGGCGGACGGCCGCCGCGGACCTGGGGTTGCGTGATCCCGTCGGTCCGGCGGCGGGACAGGTGCTACTCGTCGAACTCGACGTGGGTGCCCGCAGTCCGCAGGATGCGCTCGACGAGGCCCTGGCGGCCGGGGGAGCCGAACTCGACGATGCGACCGTGGTGGCCGTCGACGAACCGGAACGCCGGGCGCTCTGGCGGCTGCGCGAGGGCCAAGCGGAGTGGTGGGCGGCGCAAGCGACCGGAGCTGGGCCGCTGCACAAGTACGACGTCACTGTTCCGGTGGCGGGCTTGGACGCCACCCTGTCCGTCCTGGCCGGGATCCTGCGGCCGGTGGTCCGTCGGTGGGGCGTCTTCGGCCACGTCTACGAAGGGAGCCTGCACGTCCAGGCGGTGGGTGGGACCGGAGTCGACGTCGACCGCGCGGTCCTGACGGCCATTTCGGAAGCGGGTGGGTCGTTGTCCGCCGAACACGGCGTGGGCCGCGACAAGGCCGCCGCTCTGGGCCTGCGCCGCAGCGCCGCCGAGATCGCAGCCATGACCGCGGTGAAGCGAGCCCTGGACCCCGACAACCTCATGAATCCCGGGGTGCTGTTCCCCCTCTGATCGACGAATTCCTGAGGAAGTCGCAGCCATTCACCGCCCGTGGGGGCATCCGTCGCTGCCGGTGCGGAATCCTGGAGACATGGCGATGACGTTCCCGCAGGTGGTGGCCCACCGCGGTGCAAGTTCGGTAGCGGCGGAGCACACCGCCGGGGCCTACCGCGCAGCGTTGGACGCCGGCGCCGAAGCGCTGGAGTGTGATGTGCGCTTGACCGCCGATGGACATCTGGTGTGTGTCCACGACCCCCGGATCGACCGGACCAGCACCGGCAGAGGGCGGGTGTCGAACCAGACGCTCAGCAAACTCCAGGAACACAACTACGGCTCGTGGTGGGAGTCCGAGGATCCCGGCGACGACAACATCCTGACGTTGGACGATCTGATCGACATGACGTTGCGGGCGGGTCGGCGCGTGGAACTGGCCATCGAGACCAAACACCCCACCCGCTACGGCGGCTACACCGAGCAGGTCCTCGTCCAGACCCTCCAACGCCACGGCCTCGCCGAGGGCGACGACCCCCGGGTGCGGGTCATGTCCTTCGCCGCGACCGCGTTGCGTCGGATCCGCGACCTCGCCCCACAGATTCCCACCGTGTATCTGATGGACAAGGTTCCCGTCTGGCAGCGGGTGGGCCAGTTGCCATTCGGCAGTCGGATCGCCGGTCCATCGATCGACCTGGTCCGCAGCGAGCAGACCGTCCTGCGCCGCTGGGAGTCGCTGGGTTACGGCATGCACGTGTGGACGGTCGACACGGCCGCGGACGTCCGGCTGTGCATGACGTCCGGGGTGCAGGCGATGATCACGAATCAGCCCGCTGATGTGCTGCGCTGGCGAGACGAGGTGTGGGCTTCCCGTCGTGAGTCGAGCGGTGAGCGCCACAGAGAGCAAGAATAGGGTTCGAGCGTCACCGACGGGGGATGCAGCAACGCTCGAACAGTTGCAGGTTAGGGCATCCTGGCCCATGCGTGCAACTTCTTGAGCGCATGAATATCAACGGATACTTACGTTCAGCCATCGGTCACCCGCGGCCGTCAGGGCCAGTGCCAGCATCTGCTTCGGCGGCATCCCGACAGCTGCGGCGGCGGCTGCCACGTGCTCCCATTCCGGCTGGACATTGACCACGCGCCCCTGCCATCGGGCGACCTTGACGCCGATCTCATGACCGAGTACTGAGACCGTGTCCATCGAACGCTCGGCTGCGATCTTGCCGACGGGAATCACCCGCATACCGATGGCTGACGTCAAACTCATGATGTGTCCGGCGAACTCCTCCTGTCGGTCAGCGGGGCACAGCACATCCAGGGTGAGGGCGGGCCGGCCCTTCTTCATGTGGATGGGCGTGAGCCACGCATCCGAGGCACCCGCCTCGATCAGCGCCCCGATCACCCCCGGCCACAGCCGGGGGTCGAGGTCGTCCACGTTGGTGGACAACACCACCGCGCGCGAGGCAGGGGTCGACGCAGCGCCGAGGAAGACCCGCGTGACGTTGGGGTGGCCGCTCGGATCAGCCGATCCGGCCCCGACTCCGACGGCGCGGACCGTCATCTCGGGGCCAGGAGCCCACGTGGCGGCCAAGTGGGTGACGAGGGCCGCGCCAGTGGGGGTGCAGGCCTCGAAGGCAGCCGGGCCGGGGTGGGCGGGTGCCTCGGCGCGGGCCAACAACTCGGCCACAGCCGGGGTCGGGACTGGCATGACCCCGTGTTCGGTGGTCGCTGTACCCGATCCGGTCCCGATCGGGGAGCAACTGATCTGGGAGGCACCGGAGTCGACCACGGCCGCGATCACGCCGACGATGTCGCACACCGAGTCCCACGCCCCGACCTCGTGGAAGTGGACGTCGTCAGCCGGGACCCCGTGGACGGAACCCTCGGCCTCGGCGAGCCGAGTGAAGACGTCGATGGTCCCCTGCTGCACCGCTGGAAGCAGCGGCGCGTCCATGAGCACCTGCCGAAGGTCGGACCACCGGTGGATCGGCGACGATCCCTCGTCGGGCAAAGTCACGGCCGTGGCCCGCAGCCCACAGCGTCGGACCTCGGACACCTCGATCGTCGCGTCGGGGAGGACGGCGGTGATCGCGGATGTGACGGCGTCGATGTCCCCGCCGGCGTCCAGCAGGGCCGCCAAGAGCATGTCGCCCGCCACGCCCTGGGACGCGTCGATGTGCAGCGCGGTCGTCACGGTGACCCGCAGGCGCGCGCGACCCGGGCGGCGTGGACCCCGGCGCCATAGCCGTTGTCGATGTTCACCACGACGACGCCCGGTGCGCACGAATTGAGCATCCCGAGCAGCGCAGCCAGTCCGCCGAAGGATGCGCCGTAGCCGACGCTCGTAGGGACGGCCACGACCGGCGTCCCGGACAGACCGCCGACGACGCTCGGCAGCGCCCCCTCCATGCCGGCCACGACGATCAGGCAGTCGCAGTCGTCCAGGACCTCCCGAGTCGCCAGGACCCGGTGCAGACCGGCCACCCCGACATCGGTGATACGCGTGACGCGGGCTCCGTGCACTTGGACCGTCAAGGCGGCCTCGGCAGCGACCGGACCGTCTGACGTTCCCGCTGCGATGATCCCGACGGTCCCGGTCGGGTCCGGCAGTTCCCCCACCACCACGGCGCCTGGTTCGTCGGCCACAGTGACTGGTAGGTCCGACAGCGCCTCGGCGACCGCGGCGGAGTCCGTGACGCGAGTGGCCAGAACCGCGCGGTCGGGATGCGTCCGGTGCAGGTGGCGCAGGATCTGCACGATCTGATCAGTGGTCTTGCCGGCGCCGTAGACGACCTCCGGATCGCCCGTGCGGGCGAGTCGATCCGTATCGACGCGCGCGAAGCCCAGATCGGTGTACCCGGGGTCGTCGCTCGCCATGGCGGTCACGATAGTGCCGATAGGCTGCCCACGTGACTGTGGTGAGCATCCTGCTGGCGCTGGTGGCCCTTGCGGTGGCCGTCCTGGCACTGCGCCGCGCCGATGTGGTGGAACGGCGGGCGCGGCAGTGGAGCGAGGCGGGTGTGGCGTCGGCCGAACCGGCTGCGGCTGATGCCCCGGGCGCTGCCCTTCCCCGCCCGGCCGCTTCGGCCGGCTCGGCGCTGAACCGGGTGGGGGTCGTTCGTTACGACGCCTTCGACGAGGTCGGCGGACGCATGTCGTTCAGTGCGGCGCTCCTGGATGACGCTGGTCGCGGTGTCGTACTCACCGCGATTCACGGTCGCGCCGAGACCCGGAGTTACTTGAAGCAGGTACCGGTCACCGCCGACAGCGGACAACGGGAACTGTCGCCCGAAGAATCCGAGGCGGTGGCCCAAGCCATGAAAGCGACACCATGACCGTCGCCTATCTCGGTCCTCGAGGCACGTTCGCGGAACGTGCCGCCCGGCGGCTGACCGAATCGTCGGGCGACGAACTGCGCCCCGCAGCGTCGGTGATCGCGGCGCTCGAGTTGGTCCGTTCCGGCGAGGTCGACTCGGCCGTGGTGCCGATCGAGAACTCCATCGAAGGGTCCGTGTCCGGGACTCTGGACGAACTCAGCGCCATGCCCGCGTTGCAGATCACCGCGGAAGTGGCCGTGCCGGTGCGGTTCACGCTGATGGCCCGAACCGATGTCCCCCTGACGGACGTCCGGTCGGTCGGCACTCATCCCCATGCGGCGGCGCAGTGTCGCCGGTGGCTGTTCGAGAACCTTCCCGAAGCGACCGTCGAGCTGACGAGTTCGACGGCGGGCGCTGCGGAATTGCTAGCGACGGGAACCGCTCCCTTCGATGCCGCCATCGCCGATCATCTGGCCGCCGACCACTTCGACCTGGTGGCGGTGGTGGACGACATCGCGGACAACCCCGAAGGGGCCACGCGCTTCGTGCAGGTGGCAGTTCCCCGACCGCCAGGCCCGCCGACCGGTGCGGACAAGACGAGCCTGTTGCTGTTCATGCACGCCAACCGATCGGGGGCGCTGCTGGAGATCCTCACCGAGTTCGCGGTGCGAGGGATCAATATGACGCGGTTGGAGTCCCGGCCCACCCGCAAACTCCTGGGCGAGTACTGCTTCTCGGTGGACATCGACGGGCACATCGCTGACGAGCGGGTCGGCGAGGCGCTGATCGGTCTGCGCCGCGCCTGTGCGGATGTGGTGTTCCTGGGTTCGTACCCACGACTCGATGGCCGAGCCACCGAACTACCGGTCGGTCAATCGGACGAGGACTACCGCGCGTCGCGCGAATGGTTGGCGGCCCTGCGCTCCGGCCCCGCCGCGGGTGAGCGGGCGGCCGACTCCGCGGGGTGAGTACCCGCCGGAGCGCCCACCTTCCGCGGGGTGAGTAGCCGCCGCAGCGCCCACCTTCCGCGGGGTGAGTAGCCGCCGGAGGCGGCGTATCGAAGCCCACCGGGTCGTGGATGCTGGCCCCTGGTTGGTCTCGCTGCGCCGGGGTGGGGGTGGGGATCGATCCGGCGGCTCTTGGAGTAGCAGTCG
>CAZVYU010000122.1:5312-7013 GCA_964631645.1 uncultured Actinomycetes bacterium | reverse complement strand
AGTCCGCGCGGCCGCGACGTCAGCGATTCGGCCGCCACTCCCCTATCGCCGCCAGTCGGCGGCGTTGCTCGCGGGCGGCTCCGTGATCCAGTCCCCGGTTCCGAGCGTCGAGGTGGTCGCTCACCCTGATCCGGTGATCAACGGGGTTGTGATCGTCGTACTTGAACTTCGCGTCGACCCCGACCACTGCCAGCCGCACACAGCGCAGCCCGGACAGCATCCGACCGTAGGGGGCGGCCCCCGGGGCGACCTCCGCGTGCTTGCCCTCGGGTTGGAAGTCACCCAACTGGGCCATGAGGATGTCCGCCTTCTCCTGCGGGTCGTCCACGATCGTCGGGGTGCAGACGAACTGGACCGACGAGTAGTAGCTGGTCGGGACTCCGTCTTCGTCGGGCCCACCGGCCTTCGCGCGCCAGTACGTGGGGATGTAGGCGTAGTCCCCGACGACAGCCAGGCGGACCTCCGGCGCCGCCTCCAGATGCCGCCAGACCGGATTCGGTCGGGCCAGGTGGACCAGGATCTCGTCGCCCGCCATGGTGAAATGAGTCGGGACCATGATCGGTGCGTGGGCCGGGTCTGCGTTGTTCACGGCCAGAATCCCGAATCGATCGGTCCCGGCCAGCCACTGTTGCCACTCGGCGGGGCTGATCGCGGCATCCCACGGATGAATGAACATCTCAGTTGCTCCAGTCCGAAGAGGCGATGACGCGGCGGGCCACGGTGACATCCGGGCCCAGGCGACCCAGGTGCTCGATGAGTTCTCCGCCGACCCGATCCAGCTCGTCGTGGGTCACGGGGTCCAAACAGTCGACGATGAAGAGGGCGGCCGTCGTGTCCTCGCGCAATTGGGTGCGCTTGGCCTGGCGCCAGTTCCAGCGCCGACAGGTGACCCCCGTGTCGTCACACCACACCACCTCGCCCTGATCCGGATGTTCGACAACATCGGCGCCGTTCGCGGTGGTGTCGAAGGGCTCCTCCCCCGTCGCCCGGATCAGATGGGGCGCCCCGACGTATCGCGTCAAGTCCTCACCGCCGATGGGCACCTGGTGCAGGACCGAGAGCGCGTTGTAGATGTCGGTCAGCCGATTGATGCGGGGCAGGCCGGATGGTGCGCGGCGCAACAGTGCCTCGACGCTGTTGCGGGTGCGCTGTGGTTTGGCCCCGAAGGAGCGGTAGGCGTCGCGCCAGGCAGCCACGGCCGGCAGATCCTCGACGGGGGTCTGGTTCAGCCATTGAGCAGCGGCTGACTCCGCTCGCTCAAGGAGTGCATTGCTGAACGTGTCACTGGGCCCGGGGGTCAAGTTCCCCACCGTGATCAGCAGGGCCCGGTAGTCCGGCCGCAGCGTGAAGACCTCGGGCGCGACCTCTGCCTGCGCCAAGAAGGGGTCCTGTAGTTCAGCCATTGCGGCCGTCCTTTCGTTTCTCGCCGACACCGGGCTCGAACACTGCCAAGCAGAAGTGCGCGCGGCTGGTTCCAACGTTGCTGTAGGAGTGGTCGATGGCGCCGGAGAAGGACGCCGCATCGCCCCGACGCAATCGGATCACCGACTCACCCACTGTGATCTCGACCGTTCCCTGTCGCACCAGGAGCAACTCCTCGGTGCCCGCGGTGTGGGCCTCCGCGTCGTGGCGCTCTCCAGGGGCCAGGGTCCAGTCCCACAACTCGGCGACATCCGGAGCTCCCGTGCCCGCGACCAGAAC
>CAZVYU010000122.1:0-5212 GCA_964631645.1 uncultured Actinomycetes bacterium | reverse complement strand
TGTCCCGCACTCCTCAATAGTGCAACATAGTGCCTTAGAGATGCAACTGACGTCGAAACGTCGATGGCCCTGGATCTCAAGGGACCCCGGGAGAGCGTGCCCCGCGTCCCACTGATCAGGCCACGCCTTCCCGACAACGCTAACGTGGTCCTGACCGCGAACCACTGTTCCGTTGTTCCTCAACCTCGAGGTCGTCCTATGTCTGCAGCACGAAAGCGCCTGTCGCGGGTCGGGATCATCCTCGTCACGCTCGCATTGGGCGTCGGCTTGGTATCGGCCGGACCGGCACGAGCGGGGGCCGACTTCTGGATCGAGGCGCAGAACACCATGCTTCAGGGCGAAGCTCCGGGCTACCCCAAGTTCAGCGTGAAATCCAAGGGACAGTTTCTGTGCTGGTACAACAACGAACTCGACGAGGAGGTGAGCGCACCGCCAGGGGGTCGAACGCTCATCCGCAGCGAGGTCAAGAACACCTTCCTGAGTTGGTGCAATCCGTTGACGAACCCCCAGTTCGGGAGTGCACTCTTCCGCTACACCGAGATCGGGTTCTACGTCCAAACCGCACCGGGTGCCAAGTGGCAGGAACTGTCGTGGCCCGGCGACACGAAACCGCAGACGACCGGAATGATCAGCTACTGGAAGATGGTGAACGACCCGCTGGGTTTTCACTTCGACTTCACCGGTCCGCGTGACGGTGTGCCATTGACCAGCCCGCTCGGAGCCACAGTGTGCCTGCACTACGAACCGAACCCCCCGATGTACATCTTTCAGAGGACCATTACGGTCGAGCTCAGCCCGTACGGCTGCACCACCCCGCCAGGAAGGGCGGCGCCGGTGGCCAACGCCGGTCGACATGTCGCGGTGTCCCCCGGCGAGCGAACCCGGGTGTCGGTCGCCGTTCAACCCGACGGTCGTCGTTGGCGAAAGTTCAGTTGCACGAACGACTCCGCGAAGATCTCCAAGGTCCGGTACCGGACGGTGAAGACCACGAAGTCCCAAGGCCCGCAGCGAATCGCCTCGGTGCTAGTCACCGGCAAGGAGCCCGGCCGGGACAAGTGCCGCTTCGAACTCAGAGACCGCTCAGGTAGCCGCCTGGCGAAGGCTCACCTGATCGTCAACGTTCGCCGCTGAGGATCCGGCCCGCGAGAGAGGCGGCCTGTGCGGTCGTGGCCGTGCAGGCCGGACTGGCCGCACCGAGGCGCCCGGGTGCCACTCATCACATCGGACGGCCCGAGGCGACCCGAACCAGCGAAGCCACGCTCACGTTTCGGGCCTCGCGCCGTTCGAGCCGTTGTCGGCTGTCCAGCGGCACACGGATCCGCAGCCCGCGAGGATGGCTGCGGAAACGCAAGGGCGCCGGCAGCTCGAGTGCCTCTCCGTCGACTCCGACATAGATGGAGCCGGAGCGGGAACGTACCTCGAACTCTGGTGTCGTGAAGTCATGCAGGTTCGGGTCCCGCTTCCCGAGTCCCAGGGCGGTACGTGTCACCAACGCCGCTGCCTCCTTGCCTGTCGTCGCAGTGATCGCGAAGACACCCAGTTCCCCCGTGGTCAGACTGCGCCGCTGCGAGACGTCCAACTTCGGCCCCAGTACGTACGGGTTGTTTGATACAAGGATCACGAAAGCGCCGTCGACCTCGCCGTCAGGGCCGGTGAACTGCAGATCGAATGGCTTGTCGGCGTTGCCGAGAAGTGCCGGCAACAACTCCATCGATGTCTCGGTCTTCGCGTCGCGGTACCCCTCCTCCTGCACGATCGTGGCGTATACGCCCATGGACGCGTTGTTGACGAACAGGCGGTCCTGCGGTTCGCCATCCTCGTCATAACTGATAGTGGCGAAGTCGATCGTCCGCTCGATCGCCTGACTGAACGCGACAAGTCCGGTCGACGGATCCTCCCGATCCAACCCGAGATCGAGCGCGAAGTGGTTACGCGTCCCCGCCGAGACACAGACGAACGGCAGGTCATGCTCCGTGGCCACTGCCGCAACCAGCGCCTGCGACCCGTCGCCCCCGGCCATCCCCAAGCAGTCGGCGCCGCGTGCGATCGCGTCGCGGGCGAGTTGCTCCAGATCATCACCGGGATTCAGCAGGACGACCTCCACTCCCATCGCCTGGGCCTTCTCGACCAGGCCGAAGGACGCGACCTTGCCACCGCCGGACTTGGGGTTGGCGATGAGCACCGGCGACTTCGGTCGGGGGGCGATGACGACATCGTCCCGGCGCAGGCCCCGTACCAGGGCCAGGCGGGCCTGAGCGGCAGCGACCCCGAACAGAACCAGCGCTGCCACACCCACCAACAGTGCTGTCTCGGCGTTGGCGACGCCGCGGACCAATCCCAACGCGATGAGGACCAGGCCGGCTGCGGCCAACGCGATGCCGACCCCCCGGCGGGGCATCCGCTCCGTCACCGCCCACCACGCGCCCCACCCGGCGAGCAGCAGCCCGACGACCGCCAGGACCAGCATGGCCGGATTGCGCAGCACGGCCACGACGACTACCACGACGATCAGCGCCACTGCCACCAAGGCGACGATCGCCTGCGCCTGCTGCCCGCGAGTGGGCCGCGTCTCCACTTGAACGGTCATCAGTTGTCCCTTCCGTCTGTTCCGGCCGTCGGCGGCACCGTCGGTACTGGGGTCCAGTCGACCCCGGCAAGGGCTCGGAACGCCTTGGTCGCACTGGTCACGGTGGGGAAGAACTGGTCCTCGGTGTACTGCTCGTAGAGCCCGTAGTCCTTCAACTTCTCTTTCACCTTGCCCTTCATCTCCGCGATGATCAGCCGATGGCCGCGCTTCTCGAGCGTCGCATCCAACTCCTCGAGCATGTCGCAGGCCGTGGTATCCGCGTCCGTGATCGACTCGGCGGCGACGACGATCCACGCCGGATCATGCTCGCTCATGCGATCGCTCTGGGCCAGGACGAAGCGCGAGAACGTGTTGGCGTTGGCGAAGATCAAGGGGGCGTCGAACCGGATGATGGTGCAGCCAGGAAGCGTGTTCAAGGTGTCCACCTCGTACCGCTCCAGGTCGTGATAGCCGGGCTGGTCGTCCAACCGCCCGAGGACCGCGTGATAGGGCCACCACAAACGACGGAAGACGTTCGCGATCGACATCGCCACGGCGATGGCGATGCCAGGAAGTACCCCCAGCGCGACGACGCCCAGGAACGCGACCATCATGATCGCGAAGTCGGTGCGCCGCTGGCGCCACAGCCGCAGCGAGGCGGGGATGTCCGCCAGGGACCAGGCGGCAACGATCACGACCGCCCCCAGGGTCGGCTGGGGCAGCGCCTGCATGAGACCGGGGATGGCGACCAACATCAGCGTGATCACCGCTGCCCCGACGAGTCCCGTCAGCTGGCTCTTCGCCCCTGCCTGGTCGGCGACAGCGGTGCGCGACCCACTGGTGGAGACGGGAAAGCCTTGGAACAAGCCGGCGGCGATGTTGGAGGCGCCGATACCGATCATCTCCTTGTCCCCGTCGATGGTCTCCCCCCGCCGGGCGGCGAACGACGACGCCGTGGAGATGGTGTCGGTCAGGGCGACGAGCGCGATGCTCAGGGCTCCTGCGAACAGGACCGTCAGATCCCCCAGCCCGACGGCCGGCCACGTGGGTAGCGGGAAACCCTGTGGGAGTACTCCCACCACCTTGACGCCGTCTTCCGCCAGGCCCAGGGCGGTCGATACGACGATCGCGAACACGACGGCCACCAGGACGCCGGGGATCTTGGGTATGAACCGCTTGCACGCGATGATGACCAGCAGGCTGACGCTTCCGATCGCTGCGGCCGCGGGTACGATCTCGCCGGCGATGACGCCTTGGACGAATCCGACGACATCACCGCGGAATCCGTCCGACTCCACCGAGAAGCCCAGCAGTTTGTCCAGTTGCCCCACGATGATGGTCAGTGCCAGGCCGTTCATGTAGCCCAACATGGTCGGCTTGGACAGGAGGTCGGCGATGAAGCCGGCCTTCCACAGCCCGGCCGCCACCATGATCGCGCCGGTCATCAGGGACAACATCGATGCAAGGGCCACCGCCCTGGCCGGGTCTCCGTCCGCCATGGTCAAGGGCAGGATCGTGGCCGCGATCATCGGACCCAGCGACGAGTCCGGTCCGAGCACCAGGATCCGCGAGGCCCCGAAGATCGCGTAGCCGATGAGGCACAAGACCGATGTGTACAGGCCCGTCACCGGGGGGAGGCCGGCCAGTTCGGCGTAGGCCATGCCCTGCGGGACGAGCAGAGCGGACAGGACCAGCCCGGCGGTGATGTCCTTGCCCAACCACGAGGCCCGATACGGAAGCAGCGCCTGAAAGAAGATGCGCGGACGGACTTGCGCAGCAGTTCCAATGGTCACAAGCTCAGACTGCCAGTCCGGACCTGCGCGATCCTGCCAAGGGCGTCACTACAGTCGAAGCCGACGCACCAGCGGTCGGCGAGGCCGCAGAGACGACGAGGTGATCGCGACCCGTGAGTGGCCCGGACATCCAGCAGGCGGCAGAGCGGACCCACGTCTCGCCGCTGCGGATCGTGATCAGCGCCCTGTTGGGGATCGCTGTGGTGGTGGCCGTGATCTGGTTCATCGATCAGAATGCGGCCACGTACGAAGAGGCGATGACCGAGCTCACCACCATCTCGCCCGTGTGGATCGGGGTGTTGGTCGCGACCGCGATCCTCAACATCGTCGTGTATCCGTTCACGGTGTTGGTTGCCATCCCCCAGCTCACGTACTGGCAAGGTTTCGTGGAACGCCAGACCGGCTTCCTGGTGAGCAACGCGATCCCGGGCGGCGGCGCCATCGCGGTGGGGACGCAGTACGCGATCCTCAATCGCTACCGCGTCCCGCCCGGGCTGGCGGCGGCAGCGGTGAGTGCCGACGCCGTGTGGACGTATCTGTTGACGTTGGGGATGCCGTCCTTGGGTGTGGGACTCCTCGTCCTGGAGGGGCGAACCAACGGACACCTGACCGGCATCGCGGTCATCGGGCTCGTCGCCTTCCTCGTCTCGCTGGTCGCGGTCGTGCTCATCATCCGAAGCCCGGAGAGCGCCCACAAGGTGGGCACCGCAGGCCAGTGGCTGGCCGATCGCCTGTTCCGGCTGATCAAGCGCAACCCGCCGGATGTCGTCTCCGCTGCCGTGGACTTCCACGGGAGCGCGCACGACCTCGTGTCGCGCAAGTGGGTCGCGCTCACCGTGACGAACGTGGCGGC
>CAZVYU010000121.1:0-7110 GCA_964631645.1 uncultured Actinomycetes bacterium | reverse complement strand
TCGATCTGTCTGCCGTGAGGGTGGGGGTCGCTCAGTCGCCCAGGATCAGCTTGCCCACGCTGCGGCCCATCTCCTGCTCCGGGTACACGACGTGATGCGCTCCGACCCGTTCGAGGATCCGGCCATGCGCCGGGGACAGCGCCCGCGCCCAGATCTCGGGAAGACCCATCTCGGACAGCAACGACGTGGCCAGGATCGACGACTCGAGATGCTCACCGATGGCCACGACCGCCACCCCACACTCCGCCACCCCCAGATCGGTCAGCACCTGCCGTGACGTGGCATCGCCTTCGACCGCGAGAGTGACGTCGTCGGCCATCTCGGCCACCCGGGCCGGGTCGGTGTCGATGACGATCACCTCGCGACCGTCCGCGGCCAATGTGTGGGCGATCGACTCGCCGAACCGGCCGAGGCCGATCACGGCGATCGCCTGGTCTCCGAGGGGGCGGCGCATGGGTTCTCCTGTCTGAGTGGTCAGCCGACGATCGGTCGGCCTTCGGGGAGGCGGTAGGTGAGCGTGCGGTCGCGCAAGGCCAACGCCGTGGCCAGGGTCATCGCCCCGAGCCGGCCGATGAACATCAGAGCGATGAGCGCTATCTGCCCGTGCGGGGGCATCTGCGCGGTGATGCCGGTGGACAGCCCCACAGTGGCGATGGCCGACACGGTCTCGAGCAGCACGTCGCGCAGCGGGAACGTCGTGACCGCGCTCAGCCACATGACGCCCAGGGTCGACAGCAGGATGTAGGCCGCGGCGATCGACACCGCCGTGCGCTGGGTGCGCTGCGAGATCCGTCGGTTGCCGGCGTTGACGTCGCGGTCGCCGCGGGCTTCGGCGACGACCATCAGCACGAGCACGATGAACGTGGTGATCTTGATGCCGCCCGCGGTCGACGCCGAGCCGCCACCGATGAACATCAGGATGGTGGTGACCAGCAACGTCTCTTCGGTGGCGCCGCCGTAGCTGAACGAGTTGAACCCGGCGGTGCGGGCAGTCACCGACCCGAACAGGCCGTTCAGGACGCTGTCGCCGGCGGATGCGGAGCCGAGGGTCGCCGGGTTCGTCCACTCGAACCAAGTGATGAGGACGGCGCCGACCACGATCAGCGCGGCGGTCGCCCACAGCGTGAGCCGAACGTGCAGGGTCCACTTCCTGGGCTGCCGCCATCCCCGGCCGCGCATGGCGTACAGCACGGGTGCGCCCAGCCCGCCGAGCACGATGAGGATCATGATGACGCCGAGGATCACGGGGTCGGAGTTGTAACTGACGAGGTTGTCCGAGAAGGTCGAGAACCCGGCGTTGTTGTAGGCGCTCACGGACTGGAAGAGGCCGTTCCACGCCGCCTCGCCCAGCGGTTGGTGGTACGCGATCCACCACCGGAGGGTGAGGATGACCGCTCCGGTTGCCTCGGCGAGCAGCGACGCGAGGGCGACGAACCGCAGCATGCGGCGGACCTCGCCGAGGGTGAGGCCCGGGGTCTCGGCCTGCGCCAGCAACTGCGAACGCATCCCCACGCGTCGGCCGATGACCACGACCAGCAGCGTGCCGGTGGCCGTGATTCCGAAGCCGCCGAGGGCGACGAGCAGCAGGATCACCGCTTGTCCGCCGGTGGTCCACGCGGTGGCGGTGTCGACCGTGGACAGTCCGGTGACAGTGATGGCGCTGGTCGCGGTGAACACGGCCTCGAGGGGCTGGGCGCGCTCTTCGCCAGGGGTGGCCCAGGGGAAGAGGAGCAGCGCGGTGCCGATGGCGATGGCCGCGGCGAAGGTGAGGATGACGACGATTCCCGGTCGCAAGGGTCGGGTGTCGGCCACGTCCGCAGGCTACCGGTGCGCTGGGTGAGGGGACGGGTCTGCGGGGTGAGTGCGGCCGCAGCCGTGGATCGAAGCCCGCCGAGGTCGGCGTCCGCCTGGTCGTCCGCCCAGGCGCCGAGGTACAGGCCGGAGGACGGCCTTGGCTTCGATACGGCGCTGACGCGCCTACTCACCCCGCGGCCCCGGGCTGACGCGCCTACTCACCCCGCGGCCAGGGGAGCAACGCAGCCACTCACCCCGCTCCCGCCGTCGCCGGTCGAGGCTTACGCTGGCGCCGTGGTCGACCTGGCTGTCGTCGGATGTGGACTCGCGGGCGCGCTCGTGGTGCTCCGGCTGGCCGACTCCCCGTGGCTCGCGGGTCGGCGGGTCGCCGTCATCGATCCTCGGCCACTGACCGGTCGGCACTGGTGCTACTGGGGACCGGGGTCGATATCGGCCGCCGATGACGCCACTTGGGATCGGCTTGTGGTTCGCGACGAATCTGGGCCCATCAACGTTTCGGTACAACGCAACCGATACCGCAGCCTGTCCGGCGACCGCTTGCAGGACCTGCTGGACGCGGCCCTACGCCGCAGCGAGTTCCTCGACCTACGAGGCGCCTCGGTGACCAACACCGGCGACGACGGGCATCTGACTCTTGCGAACGGCCACTCGATGCACGCGGAGCAGATCCTTGACTCTCGTTCGGCGCGGGCGCCTCGCGGCACCGCGCTGCTCTCCTTCGCCGGGACCACCGTCGCCGGCCCACCCGGTCCGGTGACACTCATGGATCTGACCGTCGACCAGCCCGGTAACGGGGTCGCCTTCGGCTACCGCGTCCCACGGGCGTCCGGGACCCTGGTCGAGATCGCGTGTTTCAGTTCCGGGCCGCCCGATCTGGACCCGGAACACATCCTTCGGTCGTGGACCGGCTCGACGGCGCCGCTGACGGAGCAATCGGCCTATCCGCTGCAGTTCACCGGGCCGCGCCGGATCGGCCGCCGCCTGCTGATCGGTCGACGGGCTGGGGTGCTGCGCGCCGCCACCGGCTACGCCACCGTCCCCTTGGCGCGCGACGCCGCCGCGATCGTCGCGTCGCTCGAGCGGTCCGGGACGGCTGAGCCCGCGCGCCCATCGGCGCTGCATGCCCGGCTCGACCAGGCGTTCCTGCGGCTCCTGGAAACCGATCCCGACACCTTGAACCGCGCCTACGGGCGGATGTTCCGCCAGTGCGACCCGGACACGTTGCTGGACTTCCTCAACGACCGCGGCGGCCTTCGGACCGCGCTGGCCGTGGGGTCGGCGCTCCCGGTCGGACCCTTCGCTGCCGCCCTGACCAGGTGACGGCGGCACCCTGGCGACCGGGTTAGCGTGGCACCCGGCGACGAGCGCGAGGCGATGGAGGCACTATGGGCGCAGGGCATCAACACGGGCCGGTCGAGACGCCTCGAGATGCGCGACGCTACATCCTCGGGTTCCTGATGCCGCTGATCGCGGCCACCGTGATCGGACTGGTCCTGCTGTGGCCACACGGGGAGACCCCGTCCTACTCCACGTCCCCCACCGTGCCGGCCGAGGTCACGTCGGTGGGACCGTGCAGCCCGCCGACCGACGAGTGCATCTCGGCCATCGCCGTCATCACCGACGGGGAGGACGCCGGCCAGGAGACCTCGTGGGATCTCACCGCCGGAGAAGGCGCTCCGGTGCTGGAGCCGGGGACAGCGGTGATGCTCAACGTCACCGACGACGGGGTCGGTGGTCAGGTCTACGGCTTCTCCGATATCCAGCGCTCGCAGCCGTTGTTGATCCTGGCGGTGCTCTTCTCTGTGGCGGTGATCCTCATCTCACGGATGAAGGGGGTCGCCGCACTGGCGGGGTTGGCGGTGTCGATCGGGCTGCTGGCGTGGTTCGTGCTGCCCGCACTGCTTCTGGGGACGTCGCCGGTCGCGGTGTCGGCGGTCGGCGCGGCGGCCATCGCGATCCCGTCGATGATGCTGGCGCACGGCTTCAACATGCGCACCAGCGTCGCGTTGATCGGGACGATCTTCGCGCTGCTCGTGACTCTGGTGCTGGGCGTCGTGTTCACCGGTGCCACAAAGTTCACCGGGATGAACAGCGAGGACACCTGGAACCTCATCAACTCGGGTATGAACTTGAGCTTCGACCTGAAGGGTCTGTTTATCGCCGGACTGGTTATCGGCACCTTGGGGGTACTGAACGACATCACGATCACCCAGTCGGCGGCCGTGTGGGAGGTCTTCCGCGCCCGGCCCGAGTCCAGCCTGCGCGACCTGTACAGCGCAGGGATGCGTGTCGGCCGCGACCACGTGTCGGCCACGGTCAACACACTGGTGCTGGCCTACATGGGTGCGGCGCTGCCACTGTTCCTGGTGATCGTCATGGCCGACGCGCCGCTGAGCAAGTCGCTGACGAACGAGGTGATCGCCGCCGAGATCGTGCGGTCACTGGTCGGCGGCCTCGGGATCATCGCGGCCATCCCGATCACGACGGTGCTGGCCGCCTGGGTGCTGACGCGGGGCCACCACGACGACGACGAGATGGACCTCCGCGCCGCAGCCGATTCCGCAAAGGCGGCGGGCTGAGCGGACCCACTATTGGTTGGGTCCGGCGGTCCGCCGACGGCCACAGCGGCCTGGCTGCTGCACAGCCGCCAATCACTCGCCCATTCGGGCGCTCCTCACGCTCACCACAACCCGGAAAACCCGAGTCATTGGCGGCTGTGCACCTTTCGCCGCCGAAACGACACCCCCAGATCCCGACTGCGGGCGCGCAACCCGTCCTCGGTGGTCAGAAGTACGCGTTCGGGGTAGCTCATGACATCGCTCACCGGAAACCGCAGCACCACGTAACCCGCCAGATGCAGATCGTTCTGGCGCCGGCGATCGTTGTCGAAGGCCGACCTGGTTCCGTGTACCTCCCACCCGTCGATCTCGGTGATGAGGCGAAATGCGGGCCACAGTGCATCTGCGCGGTAGGGCAGACCGGGGATCGGGGCGTTCAGAAGCGGGACCGGGAGGCCGCTGTCCTTGATCAGGCGCCAGTAGTGGGCTTCACCGCCTGACACCGCCCCGGCGCGCGCCTCCGCCCCGACCTCGGCCCAGATGCGCAGGGCCCGTTGCGGGACTCCGGCCGGATCGGCGAGAACGTCAGGCGTGATCAAGCCCCGTTGGACCGCCGCCAGGGCCGGAAACCGGAAGCCGTCCGCGGGCTCGGTCAGCGCAAGTTCCCGGAGAAGTCGGCGCACGTCCGACACCGGCCACTCGTCGTGCCGGGTCGCGTCGCGGTCGGCGGACCGATGGATGACGACGCCCGGGACATCACGCCGGGCGCACCGCAGCGGGACGCTGATGTGGACCGGATCTCCCGCCGCCTCGCGGGCCAACCCCCACACTGCGGCCGCGGTTCGGTGTGACAGGACGGCGTCTGGGCCACCCACCGTCAGAGCGAGTCGACGCCGGCCCCGCAGCGAGCTCAGATCGGCGTCCTGAGCCACGTAGATCCCGGAGCGCAGCGAACGGATCCGGCCACTGCGCAGCGCGGCGGCGACCACGCCCCGGGTCACGCCCGCGGCCCGCAGGTCCCGCGCGGTCACAATCCCGTGGTGTAGTCGCAGGGCAACTGCGAGACGTTCGTTCACCGCCCCAGAGTCGAGAACTGCGGCGCAGCCGGGTCGGTACGGCGCGGCGCTGGGGATGGACCGGCTGGCCCCAGCCATGTGGGAACCGCTCCGTCGGCGGCAGCGACAAGCGGGTCAGGCTTTGACCGGCTCCTCGTCGGGGATGTCGTCGATCTCGGCCTCTTCGTAGGCGACGTCCTCGTCGGTCTCGACCGCCAGCGTCGGAAGGAGCTTGTCCAGCCAGCGCGGCAGCCACCAGTTGGCGGTGCCCAGCTGGTTCATCAGGGCGGGGACGATGATGAGGCGCACGATGAATGCGTCGAACAGCACGGCCGTAGCCAGGGATAGTCCGAACAACTTGATCGTCGAGTCACTGCCCAGGATGAACGCACCGAAGACGCTGATCATGATCGCCGCCGCGATGGCCACGACCCGGCCCGACGCCGCCAGGCCGCGGCGCACGGCCTTGCGGTTGTCGTGGGTGTGCATCCACTCCTCCTGCATCCGGCTGACCAGAAAGACCTGGTAGTCCATGGACAGGCCGAACAGGATGGCGAACACCATGATCGGGAGGAAGGGCATGATCGGGCCCGTCCCGGTGATGCCCAGGAACTCCGCGGCCCAGCCCCACTGGAACACCGCCACCGTGACACCCATGGCTGCCGCCAGCGACAACAGGCTGGTGATGGCGCCGGTCAGGGGAACAAGGATCGACCGGAACAGCAGGACCAGCGCCAGGAACCCAAGGCCGATGACCACGGCGAGGAACACCGGTAGGGCATCGTTGAGCACGGTGGTGAAGTCCGAGGTGATCGCCTGCGTGCCGCCGACCACGGCGGTCAGCTGACCGTCGGCCGTTGCTGCGGGGATGTCCTCGGTGCGCAGCCGCTCCAGAAGCTGCGTGGTCGCTTCGTCCTGCGGTGCGGTGGTGGGGACGACCTGCATGGCGGTCACCGTGCCGTCGGCCTCCATCGGGAACGGCACGGCCGCGGCGACGCCCGGATCGGTCGACAACGAGGCGGCCAGTTGCTGCACTGCGGCGTTGTCGCCGGGCTCGGTGGTCTGGACCGCCACGATGAACGGGCCGTTGGTGCCGGGGCCGAAGCCGTCGGACAACAGGTCGTAGGCGACGCGGGCGGAGTTGCCTTCGGCCTTTCCGCTGTCGTCGGTGAAGCCCAGGCGCAGCGAGGCGATCGGCAGCGCGAGCACGATCATCACGACCAGCGCCAGCGCGCCGGCCCAGCGGTAGTTGCGCTCGAGCCACGCGCCGTAGCGGGCGAATGCGCCGCCCTCGGCGTGCTTGACCGGGCCCTTGCGCGCCCACGGCATACGGATCGCGAACGCCTTGCGGCCGAGCAGCGACAGCACGGCGGGAAGAAGGAGTGTGGCGCCGATCATCATCATCACGACCGTCGCGGCAGCTGCCACGGCCAGGCCGTTGAAGAAGTCGATGCGCAGGACGAACAGGCCGAGCAGTGCGATCACGACTGTGGCGGCGGCGAAGACGACCGCGCGGCCGGAGGTTCGCACAGACTCGAGCGCGGCGGCTCGCGGTTCGCGGCCCACGTCGAGCGCCTGCTTGTAACGGTTGATCACGAAGAGGGAGTAGTCGATGCCGACGCCCAGTCCGATCATGGCCGCCAGGGTGGGGGCGAAGGTCGCGACGTCGAGGAAGTTGGCGG
>CAZVYU010000120.1:3920-7139 GCA_964631645.1 uncultured Actinomycetes bacterium | reverse complement strand
TCCGGCGGCTACTCACCCCGCGGAGGGTTGGCGCTCCGGCGGCTACTCACCCCGCACGGAGAAGGTCGCTGCCCGGCTCCTCGTCGGTCAGGGAGCGAACGGCAGGGGCCGTTCGCCGTGGCCTTCGGGGTTACCGCGCGGCGGCCGCATCCAGGCGTTCACAGAGCTGGAGTAGACGCTGGCATGCACGTGGTCGTAGTGGGTGTTGGTGCAGTCGCCATTGTTGTAGTTGTCGGGTCGCCACAAGCCGACCGTGCGCCAGGCGTTCTCGTCGGCGTGTTCACCCGGGTTGCGGATGTGGTCCTGCCAGATGAGGTAGTCGATCCCCAACCGTTCGTTGTTCACGAACAGGTAGCGCGCCAACCGGCCGCCCATGCGCCGCTCGGCGGGCGAGCGGGTGTAACTGCCCTTCGAGGCGCTCACACATCCGGACGGCATCATGAAGTCGATCGCCTGGCTCCACACCGGCATGTGGCCGTTGTAGGTGCCTTGCATCTGGATCAACGGGAAGTGGGTGTAGGCGCAGCGCGACATCTTGCGCGCGTTCTCGCTCATCTCGTTCCAGTCGAAACCGGTGAAGTCCTCGAAGTACGACTTGTAGTGGGCCCCCACCGGCGGACAGCGGTCCAGAGTGGCACCGGGCGGGTTGCAGGGGATGGTCATCCCGTAGGTGCCGATGTCGTTGGCCGGCTCCGCCGGGGTGGCCGCCAGCGCGGCAGCCCACAGTCGAGCCTTGGTGGTGCGAGCCGCCAGCGACTTGACGGACGGGGGCATGAAAGTGGTGGCGAACGCAGAAGCCGCATTCACCGGGACGATCCGGGTGCGGTAGCTGGCATCGTTGTACTTGCTGAAGCCACCCGCCATCTCGCGCAACAGGTAGGTCGTCTGCGACGCCAGGCGCCAACGGTTCCCGCCCGCCGCGTTGACTCGCTCGACATAGCGCGACCATCGCTTGGCGGGCCACTGCGCGATTCCGAACCGGGTCTTGTCGAGCGACATGGCCGTGGGGCTCAGCGCCGACACGTGATCAAGGTTGCCGAGCACACCGGCGGCGGCGGCGGGTGAGTACCCGGCACTGCGCACGCGTTTCCAGATGTAGCGCGCCCGCTTGTACGAGCCGGGCGTCACAGCGTTCACGGCGCAGGTCGTGGCCACCGGCGTGGTGCGCTTCTTGGCGGGGACTGCCGCCGCGGATGCGGACCCGGCGGACAACAGCGGGGCCACCAGCAGAGCGGCACTCAGGGGAAGAATCAGGGTGCGGATGAGGTGTCTTGTCATTGTGTTCTGCCCATCGGCGCGAGGAGGGAACGGCTTGAGGACCACTGGAGCATGACAGATCACACACGCAAGTGCGACCAATTCGGGACATACGGTAATCGGTGCGGGATGCGCCTTTCGAGTGACCCCCCTGGTCCCCGGTGGGAGAATGGGCAGCGTGACGGCGCCACTGTGGGAGCAGGTCGAGGAGGATCTGTACCGCCTCTTGGGCGTGTCGCCGACGGCAGACGACGCCGAGATCACGGCAGCCTGGCATCGACGCGCGCGCGCCACCCACCCCGACACCGGGGGCAATGCGACGGATTTCCGACACGTCAATGTTGCGTTCCTGGTCCTGTCCGACCCCGACGCCCGCCGCAGTTATGACGTAGCCCGGGTGGTTCCGGCACCGACTCCGCCGCCCCTGGCGCCGATGACGACTCCGGCCATCGCGAACTGGCGCTGGGTTGCGGCCGTCCTGGTGGGTGTGGTGTCGGTCGTGGGATCCGCTTTGTGGCCCTGGGTAACCGTGATCACTGGCTGTATTGTCGGCGCGGTTGTGACCACTCGCTATGTACGACTCGCAAGGCGCCGCCTCGGGCTGTTCTGACCAACCGCCTATTCGGGCACCGGTGCAGGCAGCGGGCGATCAGGTCAGCGACGCGTCGTAGATGCTCTGGATGGAGGCGTCGAGCGCCGCCGTGAACTCCGACTCGCTCATCTGGGCCGTCAGTCCCTCCGTAAGGGCGCGGCTGAAGCTCGCCACCATCCCGTGGTTTTCGGCCAGAAGCGTGTCTGCCTCCGCACGGGTGTATCCACCCGACAAAGCGACCACTCGTAGGACCCGCGGATGCTCGATCAACGGCCGGTAGAAGTCAGGGGTCGACGGCAGGGTCAGCTTAAGCATGACCCACACGTCGTCGGCGAGCGCGTCGAGCCACTGCGCGATCTGTGCCCGCAGGAGTTCCTCCGCTTCGGCCTTGGTCGGGCTGTGGATGTCGATCTCCGGCTCGATGATCGGCACCAGCCCGGCGCTGACAATCGTGCGCGCCACCTCGAACTGCTGATCCACCACCTCGGCCACCCCCACCGGGTCGGCGTTCTTGATGACAGAGCGCATCTTGGTCCCGAAGACACCCTTGTCCAGCGCCCGCTGCAGGAGCGATTCCAGGTCGGGCATCGGGTTCATCACCTGAACCCCGTCTGCTTCCGGCGCCAGACCCTTGTCGACTTTCAGGAACGGGACGACGGACTTCACGTTCCACAGGTAGTCCGCAGTCCCCCGACCGTCGATGTCACGGTCCATCGTCTGTTCGAACAGGATGGCGCCCAGGATCCGGTCCCCCGTGAACGCGGGATCGGTGATGATGCGCGTTCGCATTTCGTGGATCCGATCGAACATCTGAGCCTCGTCGGAGTACTGGTCGTCGCCGACGCCATACAGGCGCAGCGCCTTGGGGGTGCTGCCGCCGCTCTGATCCAGGGCTGCGATGAAACCGGGGGCGGAACGCATCTTGTCGAACATCCGGGTATCCATACCGCCCACGCTAGCCAGCCGTGCGCGTCGAAGACACCCCTGGATCCGGGGCGGCTCGCGCGAGCGCTGGTCTGGTGCGTCACATCGACGCCACCGATCATGGCGGGCGTCGGATCGGCGGCCTACCCTGGATCATGGGATGAGATCGGGAGGATGAGATCGGGGGGAAATGTCCGAAGATGACGCGCATTGACGACGCCGACGACGCCTTGGCGCGGGCTGCGATCGCCTCGGCCCCCACCGCTCTGATCGGGTTGACGGACTCCGGCCTGGTGGTCGAGACGCATGGCCCGGTCCGACGTCTGCTGGGCCTGTCCGACGAGGACAGCCGCGGTCGCTCCCTCGCCGACCTTGCCGATGCCCAACCGCCGTGGGAGCCCGACCTGGTCGCCGCACGTGGTGGAGAGATCATCTCCCGGCGGCGC
>CAZVYU010000120.1:0-3820 GCA_964631645.1 uncultured Actinomycetes bacterium | reverse complement strand
GACGGTTCGTTCATCGAGGTCAATCCTGCGCTGATGGACATGCTCGAACGCGACGAGGCGTGGTTGGGACAGCACGATGTGGCCTCGGTGACGCACCCCTCGGACCAAGCGGAACTGCAGCGGATGCGGGCGGAACTGCTCGCGCCCGACGGCCCGGACCGGCTGAGCACTGAACACCGCCTGCTCAGCGCCCGCGGGCGCCCCATCTGGGTGCAGCACTCCAGTGCCCTCATGCCCGCCGGTGACGGTCCGAGCACCTTCGTGTGCCAGTTCGTCGACATCACCGAGATGCGCCGGGCGCGCGGCCTCCTGCAGTACCTGGCAGATCACGATCCCCTGACCAACGTCATGAATCGTCGCGGTCTGCTCGGCACCATGGACGACGGCACGGGAAGCGTCGTGCGGCGGCCGGCCCTGCTGTACTGCGACCTGGACGGCTTCAAACCGATCAACGACCGCCTGGGCCACGACGCAGGGGATCGGCTGCTAGTCGAGGTGGCGGCGCGGATCGAACACTCGTTGCGCGGCGACGACACCGTCGGACGGATCGGGGGCGACGAGTTCGTGGCGATGCTGCGTGGGATCGCGTCGGTGGACGACGCCGTAGCGGTCGCGGACAAGATCCGTGCGTCGGTGGCGGAACCGTTCCGACTGGGAGGCGAACCCATCGAGATCACGATCAGCGTGGGACTGGCCGTGGGCACCGAAGGCGAACACCCGGAAGCGACGCTGCGCCGGGCCGATCAGGCGCTCTACCGGGCCAAGGCAGCAGGCGGGGATGCGGTAGCCATCTATGAAGCCGAGCGCGACGAACCGCGCTGGACCTCCGGCTGAACCCCATCGGACCTGTGCCGCAGTGTGCGGAACCCGTATCATCGCGGCATGACAGAACACGGAACCAGCAGCGACATCTGGGCTGAAGGCAGCAATTCCGAAACCTTCGACCTGGACCGGGCGCATGTCTTCCACTCGTGGAGCGCCCAGGGCGCCCTCCAACCCAAGGTGTTCGCCTCGGGCCTGGGCAGCCGGATCTGGGACTTCGAGGGCAACACCTTCCTTGACTTCAGCAGCCAGTTGGTCAACACCAACATCGGTCATCAACATCCCGCCGTGGTCGATGCCATCCAGCGGCAGGCGGCGATCCAGGTGACGCTGGCCCCGCAACATGCATCGTTGGTCCGGGGCCGAGCCGCTCGTGCAATCACGAACTTGGCTCCCGATGGTCACAACAAGGTGTTCTTCACCAACGGCGGCGCCGACGCGGCTGAGAACGCCATTCGGATGGCGCGATTGCACACCGGCAAGCACAAGGTCCTGAGCTTCTATCGCAGTTACCACGGCAACACCGGCGCGGCGATCACGGCTACGGGCGACCCGCGGCGGTGGCCGAACGAGTTCGCCTACGGCCACGTCCACTTCTTCGGCCCCTACCTGTACCGCTCGGCGTTCTGGGCGACCACCCCGGAGGAGGAGTGTGAACGCGCCCTGCAGCATCTGGAACAGGTGATCCAGTTCGAGGGCGCAGACACGATCGGCGCGATCCTGATCGAGACGGTCGTCGGCACGGCCGGGGTCCTGATCCCGCCCGACGGTTATCTGGACGGGGTACGGGACCTGTGTGACCGCTACGGGATCGTGTACATCGCCGACGAGGTCATGGCCGGCTTCGGCCGCACCGGCGCGTGGCTCGCGATCGACCACTGGAATGCCAAGCCGGACCTGATCATCTTCGCCAAGGGCAGCAACTCCGGCTACGTCCCCCTCGGTGGCGTGATCATCAGTGACGAGATCGCAGCCACGTTCGACGAGCGGGTGTTCCCCGGGGGTCTGACCTACAGCGGTCACCCGTTGGCCTGCGCGTCGGCGCTGGCGACGATCGAGGCCATGACGAACGATGGAATCGTCGAGCACGCGAGGGACATCGGCGAGAGGGTGATCGGCCCGGGACTGCGGGAGCTCGCCGAGCGACACGAGGTGATCGGTGAGGTCCGCGGTCTGGGGGTGTTCTGGGCTCTGGATCTTGTGAGCGACCGGGCGACCCGCGAACCGTTGGCGCCCTACGGCGGCAGCAGCCCGGCGATGGCGGCGCTCACTTCGGCGTGTGTTGCGCGCGGGCTCCTGCCGTTCGTCAACTTCAACCGTCTGCATGTGGTGCCGCCGTGCATCGTGACCGCGGACGAGGCGAAGGAAGGCCTCGCCATCCTCGACGAGGCATTCGCCGAGATCGGCTCCTTCTATCGGGGCTGAGCCCGCCACGGACGCGGTCCATCCGCAGCGACAACCCAACCGCCGGGACTCTGCCAACGAGCGTTCAGCGGGGCACTACGCTCATCGGTCATGACCACCCCGACCGCCGATCCCGAGATCGCACCCAGCGCGATGGCGCGCATGCTGGCGTTGGCCGTGGCCCTGGGTGTCGGCGGTGCCCTGGTGGCGTCGTTGTTCCTGGCGATCCTGACCGTCCTGCAGGATTTCGTGTGGAAGGACCTTCCCGAGAACCTTTCCCTGGATCCTTCGGCCTGGTGGTACGTCCTGGCCTGGGCCATCGTGGCCGCTCTTCTGATCGCCGTCGCGCAGCGCCTTCCGGGAAAGACCGGCGGCATCCCGATCACAGGGCTGCATTTTGATGTGGGTCCCAAGGAGATCGCATCGGTCGCCCTGGCGGCCATGGCGACGCTCGCCTTGGCGATGCCATTGGGTCCGGAGGCTCCGCTCATCGCCTGCGGCACGGCGCTGGGCGCCTTCCTGACCCGGAAGTCCAGTCCGGAGGCTCGAAAACTGGCCATGCTCCTGGCTGGGGCGGCGGCGATCGGCGCGGTTCTGGGCAACCCGTTCATCACGGCGTTCATGTTCCTGGAGTTTGCTGCTCTGGGGGTGCTGCCGGCCGCGGCGCTGGTCCCGCTGTACGTGTCGCTGGGAACGGGCTATCTCGTGATGACCGGGCTGGGTGGCATCAGCGGGTTGGGCACCCACGCGCTGAGCGTCACCGGGTTGACGCCTATCGACAAACTCCCCTACTTCAGCCTGGTGACTGCTCTCGTTGCGGCGCTCGGCGCGGGCATCCTCACGCTGGTGGCGCGAGCGATCGGGTGGCGCGTCCTGCCGCTCGCCCAGCGGCGACCGGCGGTCACAGTCCTGGTTGCTGCGGTCGTCATCGCGCTCATCGGGGCGGGGGCGAGCGCCTGGTCCGGCTTGCCCCTCGAAGCCGTGCTGTTCGACGGCGAGGCCGGGCTGCCCGCCGTTCTTGCCTCGGAGTCCGCCGCCGCCATCGCGATCGTGACCATCGCGCGGATGATCACGTACGGCATCGCGTTGAGCGCCGGCTTTCGCGGCGGCCCGATTTTCCCGTCGATGTCCCTGGGGGTAGGGATCGGCGCATCGTTGTCCCTGTTCCTGGATCCGTCGATGGAGACCCCCATGGTGGTGGCGGCCATCGCCGCCTGTGTCTCAGCATCGCTCAAGTTGCCGTTCACGGCGGGGCTCCTGGCCCTGCTGATCACATCGTCCGCGGGCGTGGTCACCGCACCCGTGGCCATAGTCGGGGCGGTGGTCGGTTACGTGTTGCGCATCGCCCACGACAAGAAGTGGCCGCCCCCGGAGCAGCCCTCCGCCTCGGCCGCAGCCACTCCCGCTGCTGCCTGATTCCATCCCCCGCCGACCTGAGCGGGCTTCCATACCCCCAGGCCGCGGGGTGAGTAGCGCGAAGCGCGTATCGAAGCCAAGGCCGCCTCCGACCCGCACCCAGGGCACAAGCCGACCTAAGCGGGCTTCGATACACCGCCTCCGGCGGCACTCACCCCGCAGAGCGAGGCAGTCACCC
>CAZVYU010000119.1:0-7184 GCA_964631645.1 uncultured Actinomycetes bacterium | reverse complement strand
GGGCCTCTAGCTCAATTGGTTAGAGCTGCGGACTTTTAATCCGTAGGTTGCGGGTTCGAGTCCCGCGGGGCCTACTGCTTGTCCCCGCTCTTGTCCCCCTCTTCGAGATGCCTCGGAGGTTAGGCTGGCGGAGCCATGGACGTGCAGACCCTGTTCTTCGCCATCGCGCTGTCGAGCGGGGTCTTCGGGGTCTTGTTGATCGCGTTGGAGCGGTGGACCCCCCGCGACGACCGGCTGGCGTTCATGGCGTTCGGCTTCTTGTTGTTGTCCGTGGGTGCCTGGCTGCAGGTCGCCCGTGGTGTGGTCCCTCCGTGGCTGAGCATCGGTGTGGGCAACGCCGTTGCGCTGGTCGGCCTGTCCTATCAACTCTGGTCGGTGATGGCGGTAACCGGTCGGCCCATCGCGCAGCGGGTCAGGGTCGGCGGAATCGTCGGTCTGTGCGCCCTGACCGTCGTGGCTGTCGCCCTGCCCGCCCCGTGGCCCACTGTCGTCGCATCGGCGGCTTATGGCGGGATCTTTGCTGCGGCGGCGGTGGCCCTGCTGACGTGGGACGGCGGCAACCGGACGGCCAGGTATCTCGTGGCGGCCCTGTTCCTGATCGATGCCGGGCTTTACGTCTGGCGCGCCGCCCAGGTCGTCACCGGATCTCCGACTGCCCTGTTCGTCTCCCAGGGCGCCCCGCAGGGCGGGCTGACGGTGCCGGTGGTCCTGTACGCGATGTTGCTGCTCACCACGCTCACCACCGGCTTCGGGGTGCTGCTGTTCATCAAGCGGCAATCGGATCAAAGCCTGGAACGGGCGATGGCCGAACTCACCGCCACCTTGAGCACATTGCCCACGGGTGTCCTCATCGTGCGAGAGGGACTGATTGAGCGGGCCAATCCCGCGCTGGCGGAGATGGTCGGCAGCTCGCCGTCGGCCCTCAAGGGCACCCCGGCTCAACTCCTTCACGCCGACGCCACCTCCCTCGACGGCATCGTGTCGGCGCTGTTCGGGGGACCCGAACCGGGGCATTACAGCGGCGAGGTCGAACTGCTGCGCACCGACGGGACGACGTTCTGGGCGCTGCTCGAAGCCGGTGTCGTGGGGTCCGGCGATCGGGCAGTGGTCGCCGTCACAGACATCAGCGAGATGAAGCGGCTCCAGGGCGAACTGGTGCGCCGCGCTGACTTCGATGCGCTGACCGGGTTGCCGAGCCGGGGCAGCTTCCTTGCGTCGGCACAGGCCGAGGTGAAGCGCGCCCGACGTAGCCTGCAACCACTGGCGGTGGCGGTGATCGACCTCGACCGCTTGAAGGACATCAACGACACCGGCGGCCACGCGGCCGGAGATGCCGCCCTGCAGCGCGTCGCCGCCGCCTGCACCGAGACCTTCCGCGAGACCGATCTGGTCGGCCGGGTGGGCGGCGACGAGTTCATCGCCGTGCTCCCTGACAGCACTCTTGCCCAGGCCGCAGCGGCGTGCGAGCGACTACTGGGTGCGGTGCGTCAGAGCCCGCTGATGGCGCAGGACTTCTGGATCGACCTGGGAGTGAGTGTCGGAGTCGTTCAGATGCAGCCCGACGAGGACCTCGACGCCCTCATCGCACGCGCCGATGGAGCCATGTACCGCGCCAAGGCGGCCGGGGGCGGCCGAGTGACGGGTGCCGAAGCCCACGACGAGGACGCCGGCAACCCGCCCCGGTGACCGGGGTCGCCCTTCAACGGTTGTCGGGCGCAGGGGCGGGTTCTGCTCGGCGGTGCTGGGCGACATGTTCCGTGGTTCCGTTCTGCCTCGATCGAAAGTTCGATGCCTGTTTGTGCATCCAGAGTGGGACCGGCCAGCGAACCTATGCATAACTGAGTCAAACTTGGAGGAGTTCCCATGAAGAAGAGCACGACGATGGCGTCGGTCGCGCTGGCCGCGACGGCGGCACTGTTCGTCGCCGGATGCAGTTCCAGTTCGTCCGCCCCGGCCGAAAGCGCCAGCCCCGCTGCTTCGTCGCCGATGGCGTCGCCGATGGAGTCGGGCAGCGCCATGGCTGAGGGCACCATTGTGGAAGTTGCCGCCGGCAACCCCGACTTCTCCACCCTGGTGGCCGCTGTCAAGGCAGCCGGTCTGACCGAGACGCTGAGTGCCGAAGGCCCCTACACGGTGTTCGCACCGACCAACGAGGCGTTCGAGGCGCTGCCGGCCGGAACGGTGGAGAAGCTGCTGAAGCCGGAGAACAAGGAAGCCCTGACCAAGATCCTGACCTACCACGTGGTCGAGGGCGAGGTCCTGTCCACGGACATCCAGCCGGGCAAGATGCCCACGGTCGAGGGCCAGGACCTGACCATCACCACCAAGGACGGCGTCAAGGTCAACGACGTCACTGTGGTGAAGGCGGACGTCGAAACGTCCAACGGAGTCATCCACGCCATCGACGGTGTGCTGATCCCCTCGGACGTCGATCCGGCGGCACTGAAGTAAGCCACTCTCACCCCCCGGGATGGGGTCGCGACTGAACAAGTCGCGACCCCATCCGCTTGCCTCGGCTGCCCGAGCGGCCCGAGCCAACCGACCGACCGGCGCCCGGTTCCGCGAGGCATATCGCATCGCCCGCTGGTCGGCAGGAACGGTTTCGGTCGCAAGCGACCAGAAGACCCGGCGCAGGGGGGGCGGTTTCAGTCGCCTGCGACCGAAACCGCCCCCACCGGTGCAGGTCTGACGCAGAAGCGACCAGTTGTGTCGAAGGCGACTGAAGGTTCCGGTCGCAGGTGGAGGTTTCAGTCGCAGGCGACCGAAACCACCCCCACCGGCGGGACCGGTGTGGTCAGGCAAGCTGAACACCCAGGTGGTCTGGCTCTAGGGCTCGGGTCGGGCGGGCGTGAACACCCAGAAGCGACTGAATCCAGTGAAGGCGACCGGAAGTTCCGGTCGCACCTGTCCGTTTCGGTCGCCTGCGACCGAAACCGTCCCCCCGCCGGCAGGCGGGGAAGGGGAGCGGGCGTCAGATTCCGGTCTCGGCCTTCACCCGGCCCGAGGCCACCGCGTCGGCCAGGGCCGCGTGGTCGCGGTCGTTCTGATCCGCGTACGCGCCGGCGAACTCCGCGATCGCACGATCGAGCGCGTCGCTCTTGCCGCAGTACGCAGCGATCGCGATCGCGTCGCCGGACCGGGCATGAGCCTTGGCCAGCGTCCACGCGCACATGCGGGCATACGCGTTGAGCCCCTCCGGCGGCATGGTGTCGATTTCGGCGCTGCCCTTCCAGTCGCGCAACTGGCGGATGTAGAAGTCACGCGTGACCCCGTCGACACCGTCCACGCGGTCCCAGCCGAGGAAGATGTCGCTGGCCGACTGCATCAGCCGCTGCCCGGCCACCACCCGCTCGCCCATGTTGTCGTAGGCGCTCTTGGCAGTGAACTCCTCGAGCACCGAGGCCTGGGCCTCCTTCACCTGCAGGAACAGCGGGTCGTTGTTGTCGCGACCCAGCATCAGAACCATCCAGGCGCGCGTCCCCACACTGCCGACGCCCACGACCTTGCGGGCCACGTCGATGAGGCGGAAGCGGTCCAGCAGGTGCCGCCGGTCGGTGGGCAAGGTCCGCCGGTAGCGGCTGACCACTCCCTCGAGCAACGCCCAGATCTGGTCGGTGTTCACCTGAGACTGTGCGGCCATGTCGCGCACCCCCACGATCAGAGGTGGCGCGGACACGATGCGCAGTTCCCCGTCGGTGACGGCCGTGAACTTGTTCAGCGCCTGCATCGAGTCGCGCGACCGCGCCTTGTCCGCCGACTTACGCGCCCGCTTCTGGACCTTCCCCGACACGGTCTTCTGGAACTGCTGGATGATCGACCCCACGTCCAGACGGGCGTACCAGAGGTCCAACGTGTCCATGCCGGCGAACGAAGCCATGGACTCGCGGTACTGACGCGTCGCAGTCATGAGCAGGTTGCGCCGCGTGAGGTCATCGAAACCGCGCGAGCGACCGGCGACCTCGAACGACGTCACCAACCGCTTCAGATCCCACTCCCAGGGACCCGGGTTGGTCTCGTCGAAGTCGTTGATGTCGAACACCAGATCCCGCTCCGGCGACGCGAAGGCGCCGAAGTTGGCCAGATGGGCGTCGCCGCAGGCCTGCACCGTCAGCCCCGAGTCGGGCGTATGCGACAGGTCGGACGCCATGAGCAACGCAGCGCCGCGGTAGAACGGGAACGCCGACTCGACCATCCGGCCGTAGCGGATCGGGACCAGGTCCGGCACCCGGGTGGCGGCCTGCTGCTCCAGCAGATCCACTGGGTCCGGACGATCGGCCGGCGGGTCGTACTCGGCTTGAGAGGCGCGGGGCACGCGCTTGCGGGCATTCTTGCCGCGCTGAGCGCGCTCTTCGACGGTGTCGTAACTGGGGGAATGAGTAACGGTCACAGCGGCACTCTGCCACAGCACCGCCCCCTTCGCTGGCCGCTGTCGGGACCCGAAATTCAACCAGGGGCGCCATCGGTCCGATGACAGCCTGGGGAGGCGACATGTCGCGACGGAAGTACGGTGCGAGCGTGACGACGTGGTCGTTGCCGGTCCGCATCCTGTTGACGGTGCCGCTGGCCCTGCCTGCGTGGCTGGTGCTGCGCATGCTTCTGGTCATGGGTCAGCCAGGCGAAGACCCGCAGCAGAGCATGGTGCGCATGCTCATGGGGTTCATCGGGGGCGCCGTGCTGTTGGTGGCGCCCCGCTACCTGAAGTCCGTCTGGGCGCCGAACCCCGAATGGTCCGCCGACGACCGCGATGCCGCCGCCTTGCAGCGGGACCTGAACCGAGCAATGGTGCCGTCGCCCACGGATCCCGGCCGGTCACGACCGGCGCGCACCAACCGACTGCGCTGGTGACGCGACGAGGGCCCCGCTCCGGCAACGGAACGGGGCCCTCGGGGGTGATCAGGTGTCGATCACGTCATGCCGCAGTAGTCGAGCAACTTGGGCGGCAACCCGGCGCTCGCAGTCCCGCAGACCTCGTCCTTGGACACGGAGTTCCAGGTGCTGCCGTCGGCCTTGGCGAAGAAGTTCTGCACCGACGGACCCGACATGTACTGACCCGCGGCCCAGCGTTCGGCCGCGACGTTGACACACACGAAGCTCTGCAGCTTGGCGTCCGACGGCAGCGACGCCGACAACGCCGTTGCGGTGCAGGGAGCCGTCGTGGACGTCGGGCTGGGCGAACTCGTGGGGCTGGCCGTGGGGGCCGTGCACACGGTGCGTCCCTCGGCAGTGGCCTTCTTCAAGGCGGCGATCGTCTTGGGGCCGGCCTCGCCGTCCACCTCGATGCCGTCGGCCTCCTGGAAACGAACGATGGCCTGATCGGTCTCGGGACCGAGCACACCGTCCACCGCGCCGGCCTGGCAGCCGACGGCGTTCAGGTCGGTCTGGATCTCCTTGTCCAGGGCGACCACGTTCTCACCGCCACCGCTGCTGGTGGGCGAGGCGCTCGCCGAACTCATGGTGGGGGCTTCGGAAGGGCTGGTCGAAGGGGAACTCGAACTGGACGAGCACCCCGCCAAGCCGCCCACAGCGAGGACGACTGCGGCGCCCGCCGCTGCCACTCGGAGGTTGAACATGCGGAACCTTTCATTTCGGTGCCCTGTTCCTATCACCGCACCGACGACTGTCGCGGGCAACGCCACCTGACCGTTATGAACCCGCCGCCACCGTCGCCCGTAGCGGCTCGGCCAGGTCCCCGACGGGCTGGACGACCACCTCCGGGACACCCAGCCAGGCGCCCAGGCGGCGGAGTTCGGCAGCCAGTCGCAGCGGGGTGTCATCCGACGGTTCCTGGCCCCACGCGGAGAACACGACGAGTTGTCCCTTGGCCCGGTCGGCCTTCAGATCGACCCGGGCCCGCAGTCGATCTCCGCTCAGGAACGGCAGGACGTAGTAGCCGAACTCCCGCTTGGCTTTGGGCACGTAGATCTCGATGCGGTAGCGCATGCCGAACACGCGCTGGACCCGGGGTCGGTGCCAGATCAGCGGATCGAACGGGACGAGCAGGGCGTGGACGTCGATGGCCCGCGGAACGGTCAGCGTGTGGTGCCGCCACGCCGGTGGCCACCCGGGCACTGTCACGGGGGTGAGTTCGCCGGCCTCCACGAGATCGTCGATCGCCACACGTGTCTGTGCGGAGGTCAGGCGGAACCAGTCCTTCAGATCATCTGCCGTGGCCACCCCCAGCGCGCGCCCCGCGCTCCCGACCAGTTGCCGGATAGCTTCACGCGGCTCCGGTGTGGCGGCCTGGACGATGGCCTTGGGCAGGACGTCGCCCGGTGATCCGTACCGACGCCGGAACTGAGTGTCGCGACCTGCCGAGGCCAGCTCACCGACCCAGAACAGATGCTCGACGACCTGCTTCACCACCGACCAGTTCCACCCCCAGTCCCCGCTGGGTCGGGGGACGTCGTGTTCGAGCACCGTCTCGAGCTGTGCGACGGTGAGCGGGCCGTGGGCGCCGATCGCCTGCAGCACCGCGGCAGTCAGTCCGGGGTCGCGGCGCGCCACCACGGACACCGAACCCCACGGGTGGTCGGCGGCCATGCGCCAACGGAACAGGGGCAGCGACTCCACCGGGATCACCGACGCCTCGTGGGCCCAGTACTCGGTGAGCCGCCGGGGCGCGCGGTCGCCGGCGGCGTCCAGCAGACGCCGGTCGTAGGGGCCCAGGCGACTGTAGAAGGGGAGGTAGTGGGCCCGGCTGAGCACGTTGACCGAGTCGACCTGCACCACACCCAGCCGCCGCAGTGTGCTCAGGATTTCCCGGGCCCCCGCCGCGCGCGGGGCCCCGCCGAACCCCTGCGCCGCCAAGACCGCGCGACGAGCCTCGGCCGGGGTCAGCGTCGTGCGGCGGGCCACGGCTCAGGCGGCCAGTTCCTCGAGCACGATCCGCACCGTCGCAGGTTTCAGACCCATCCCCAGGTGACTGCCCGACACCTCGATGTTGCGGGCCCCGGGCACCACACAGGCCCGCCAGTCGACGATGCCGTCGGACTTCGTGTAGAGCGAGATGAGCTCCACCTCGGCGGGGATCGGGCGCTTGGTCGCCGCCATATACGGGCACGTGCAGTCGGGCGTAACGCACTGGCGTTCCCGTAGTTCCGGATCGGTGGAGTGAACGATCTTCAGCGCACCCACCAACGGCCGGGGGATCTCGTAGAACGCGAACTCGTGGTTCAGCGGAGCGC
>CAZVYU010000118.1:0-7187 GCA_964631645.1 uncultured Actinomycetes bacterium | reverse complement strand
GCGCGAAGTAGGGCAGGTACACCGAGCCGGTCACGTACAGGTGGTGCGCCCACACCCCCATCGACAGGCCTGCGATGGCGATGGTCGCGAAGACCAGACCCTTGTAGCCGAAGATCGGCTTGCGGCTGAAGACCGGGATGATCTCGCTGGCGACACCGAAGAACGGGAGCGCCAGGATGTAGACCTCGGGATGGCCGAAGAACCAGAACAAGTGCTGCCAAAGGATGGCGCCGCCGTTCTCCGGGGCGAATACGACGGTGCCGAACTTCCGGTCGATCTCGAGCACCACCAAGGCTGCGGCCAAGATCGGGAAACACATGAGCACGAGGACACTGGTGATGAACACCGTCCACGTGAAGATGGGCATCCGGAACATGGTCATCCCGGGGGCGCGCATGCAGAACACCGTCGTGATGAAGTTGACGGCACCGAGGATCGTGCCCAGGCCACCCATCGTGAGACCCAGGAGCCACATGTCGGCACCCACGGTCGGCGAGTAGATCGCGTCGGACAGCGGCGTGTAGGCGGTCCAACCGCCGGCGAAGGCCCCCTCCGGGGTGATCAGGCTGAGCGACGCCGTGAGGCCACCGAAGAAGAACAGCCAGAAGCCGAGCATGTTCAGGCGCGGGAAGGCGACGTCGGGCGCGCCGATCTGCAGCGGCATGATCGCGTTGCCCAATCCGACGAACAACGGCGTCGCGAAGAGGAACAGCATGATCGTGCCGTGCATGGTGAACAGCTGGTTGTACTGCTCGAGGCTCACGAACTGCATGCCGGGAGACACCAGTTCGGCGCGGATGATCAACGCCATGGCGCCCGCGATGAGGAAGTACGCGAACGACTGCATCAGGTACATGTAGCCGATCACCTTGTGATCGGTACTGGACAGCCACCGGACGATGGTGCGCCCCATCCGCGGGTCGCTCTTGGGCTCCCAAGGTTCGGCGATGTCGCGCGGCGCGACGACGTCGGTGGTCGCGTCCTTGGGGGGTTCAGCCAGGATCGTCATGTCGTCTTATACCCCTCTGGGCCGGGAACGCCCGACTTGTTGACCCGTCCGGTTTCCAGTTGCCCCGTCTGCCCCCGCTTGCGCAGTTCCGCGATATGGGCATCGTATTCCGCGCGCGGGACGACCTTCACGTTGAACAACATGCGGGAGTGGTCGACACCGCACAGCTCGGCGCACTTGCCGGCGAACTCGCCGGTGCGGTTCGGCGTGATCTCGAACTGGTTGAGCTTGCCCGGGATCACGTCCATCTTGAACAGCCACGTGGGCACCCAGAACGAATGGATGACGTCGGGGGAAGTGAGTTCGAACTTCACCTTTTCGTCGACCGGGACCCACAGGGTGGGGAAGTCGTCGGGGGTACCGATGTCATAGACGTCTTCGTCGACGTAATTGAAGGCCCAACTCCACCGGAATCCGACCACGTTGACGACGTGTGCCTCGTCGTTCTTGATGGCCAGGATCTCGGACTGGTCGCGGGCCGTGAACCAGAAGAGTCCGAAGATCATGATCAGCGGGGCCACCGTGTACAGGATCTCGATCGGCAGGTTGTAGGCCGTCTGCTCGGGCATGTCCGGCCGGCGCCGACGGGAGTAGGCGATCATCGCGATGATCAGCAGCCCCCAGACCAGGACGCCGACGGGCCAGGCAGCCACCCACGCCCCCTGCCACAGGGAGTTCATGGTCTCGGCCTGATCGCTGGCCGGATCCGGCATGTCGAAGAAGAACGCCTCGTTGGCGGTGCAGCCGGTGGTGCCGATCCCGACGAGACCGGCGATGGCGAGCAACCCCAGACGGCGCTTGAGCTTGGCCGCTCGCGCGTGATCTGACACCGCATCTGCCCCTCTGCTAGGGCCCCCTTGCGGGGCGCCACGACCGTCGCGGCGAAGCCATCCGTTCGGGATGACTCCTGCCGAGACTAGCGCAGAGGAACGGCCCGTAAGAGGCAGGGTCGCAGGTAGTTTCGGGGTATGTCCTACAGCCCTACGCAGGGTGACGACAGTGACCCGTCGGGGTCGTACCCAGGCCTGCCCTCACGGTTCATGGACAGCGCGTCGGGGATGCCGTTGTCGGGTGCTGCCCGAACTGCCTTGGCGGGCGCGTGGAGCGCCGGTTGGCCCGACCCCCAACGTCGGTACCGGCAAGGGCGGCAGGCTCGGCGGCTGCTCGACACCGCCCGCGCCTCGGTGGCTGCCCACTTCGGGGTTCCGGGGGTCGGGGTGTTCTTCACGGGTGGGTTCGATGACGCGGTGGGCCTCGCTGTGTCCGCCTGCGGACCGGGGCCCCTGTTGGTGTCGGCAGTGGAGGAGCTGGTGGTGCTGCGGACCGCCGACCTGTGGGCTGGTCGCGGTGTCCCGATGTCGGTCCTCCCGGTCGACGGGAGCGGTTGCGTCGACGTCGACGCGGTTCCCACGGACTTCGCGGGGTTCTTGGTGGTGCAGGACGGCAACATCGAGATCGGCACGCGGCAACCGTTGGCCCGGATCAGGGCTGCGGCACCGGCCGCGACGCTGGTGGTCGACCTGCGGGCGGTGGCCGGCCGCTCAGACACATTCCCCGACTTCGACATCGCGGTGGCCGACGCGACCATGTGGGGGGGTCCGCCGGTCGGGGTGGTGCTGGTCCGCTCGCCGCACACGTTCCGTCCGGCCGTCCCCCGCACCGAGGGTCACGGCGGGATCGAGTCGGCCCATCCCGCCGTTGCGCTCATCGCCGCCGCCGCGCTGGCGCTCGAGGACCGTGACCCGGGGTGGGGGGCGTTGAGGGCGGTGTCGGACGAACTGCGGACGTCGCTGGCGACGATCCCTAACTCGGCCGTGCTGGGTCACCCGCACCACCGGTTGGGCTACCTGACCATGGTCACGTTCCTCTACGTGGCGGCCGACGAACTTGTGGACGGGTTGGCGGCTCGGGGCTGGGCGGTCGCCAGTGGCGCGTCGTGCACGTCGGACACTCAGCGGCCCCATCACGTCCTGGTGGCGATCGGCGCCTCGACCCACGGCAGTCTGCGCCTGTCGCTGGCCCCGGGGGCCGACTCCGCGCTGGTCGCGGATCTGGTGTCCGACGTGCGCGGCCTGGTCGCTTCGTTGCGGGCAGAGGCAGGGACCGACGACCTGTGAGCCGAGACGACACGATCGTGGTCGATGCGGTCGGGCTCCTGTGCCCGCAGCCCGTCATCGGACTGGCCCGCGCGGCGAAGGAACATCCCGGTGCCCTGCTGGAGTTGCGCGCCGACGATCCGGCGGCGCGTACGGACGTCCCGGCGTGGTGCGACATGCGGGGCGCCGACCTGGTCGACGCAACGGAATCCGACGGCGTGCTCGTGTTCCTGATCCGGACCTGATCCGGTCGTCGGGGCCGTCAGCGAGCCGGTGGCGACAGGACCGGCGGCAGCGACAAGGCAGCCGACACCCGGTCGAGGTACCGGCTCCGGGGCACCTCGACCACGCCCATGCTCCCCAGATGAGGAGTCCACCACTGGACGTCGAACACCCGGTCAGCGGATTCGGTCGCCAGCAGTCGGGCCATGGACACGAGCGCAACTTTGGACGCATCGGTGCGCCGATGGAACATCGATTCCCCGCAGAACAACCCACCCAGTTCGACGCCGAACAGTCCCCCGGCCAGCAGGTCGCCCTCCCAGACCTCCACGGAGTGGGCCACCCCCCGGCTGTGCAGGTCGCGGTAGACCGCCCGATAGTCGTCGGTGATCCAATGCCCGGGACGGTCAGGGTCGGCGCAGGCCGCCACCACCGCCGAAAAACTGGTATCGACGGTGACCCGGTAGCGGCGCATCGACCGTTTGAGGCTGCGGCTCACCGGGACCGACCCGAGCGGGAGGACGCCCCGCGGGTCGGGAGAGAACCACCCCATCACCCCGGCGGCGACCTCCATCGCGAAGAGTCCCCGCCGGTACCCGGCGATGGCGAGGTCCGCGGAGAATGGTCCCCCCACGGCGAGGAGCTCGACCCCCGCTGGTGCCTGCCGGGGGTCGGGCAGCGCCCAGGAGCCGCGAGTCACGCGGGAATCAGCCGCGACCTCACCTCGGCGCCGGCCACCGGACCGTAGGCGGCCTCGAGCCGGTCGGCGAACTCACCGGCGGTGAAGGTGTACTCCTGGGTTCCGACCGTCTCGATCACGTAGGCAGCGAGTGTCGATCCGATCTGGGCGGAACGTTCGAAGTCCAGCCCCCACGACATCCCGGCGATGAATCCGGCACGGAACGCATCGCCCACCCCGGTGGGGTCTTCCTTGCTGCGCTCGGGGACCACGCCGACTTCGATCACGGGCTCACCGGCCCGCTGAATCCGGGCTCCCTTGGCGCCCAGCGTGGTCACCCAGACCGGGACCCGGGCCAGGATGTCGTCGTTGCTCAGACCGGTGCGTTCGTGGATCAGCGCGGATTCGTACTCGTTGCTGAACAGCATGGCCGCGCCGTCGAGCAGGTTCACGATCTCGTCGGCGTCCATGGACGACAACTGCTGGGCCGGGTCGGCGATGAAGGGGATGTCACGGAACCGGGCCTCGGTGGCGTGGTTGGCCATGGCGACCGGATCGTCCGGCCCGATCAGCAGCAGGTCGATGCCACCCAGCCGATCGACGACGGGTTCCAGTTCGATCAGGCGCGCATCCTGCATGGCGCCCGCGTAGAAGGTGGCGATCTGGTTGCCGTCCGCGTCGGTGGTGCACACGAAGCGGGCGGTGGCGTGCACCTCGGACAGGTGCACCGACTCGGTGTCGACGCCGTGGCGTTCGAGCCACGACCGGTAGTCCTCGAAGTCCTCTCCCACCGCGCCCAGCAGGACCGGCGAGAACCCCAACTGACCCATGCCGAAACTGATGTTGGCCGCTGACCCGCCGCGGCGCACCTGCAGGTCGGTGGCGAGGAACGACAGGGACACCGCCTCAAGCTGTTCCTTCATGAGCGATTCTGCGAACCGCCCCGGGAACGTCATGAGGTGGTCGGTGGCGATGGACCCGGACACGACAACGCGCATGGCGGTCATTCAACCATCAGAAGGCCCGAGCAACGCCGCCGGGCGCAGCGCCGATCCACCAAACACAGGGGCGACCCGACCACAACCCGCAGAAGCCCCACCGGGCCCGCCCAGACCACTCAAAAGATCCAACGAATCTGAGGCTGCTGGGCCAAGCCCGGCAAGGCCGCGACGAGGGCCGCGTACTCCGTACGCAACCGAGGAAGCAACGCCGCCGGGCGCAGCGCCGATCCACCAAACACAGGGGCGACCCGACCACAACCCGCAGAAGCCCCACCGGGCCCGCCCAGACCACTCAAAAGATCCAACGAATCTGAGGCTGCTGGGCCAAGCCCGGCAAGGCCGCGACGAGGGCCGCGTACTCCGTACGCAACCGAGGAAGCAACGCCGCCGGGCGCAGCGCCCAGCAGTCTCAGATCAGTGGAAGGAGTCGCCGCAGGCACACGACCCGGTGGCGTTGGGGTTGTCGATGGTGAACCCCTGCTTCTCGATGGTGTCGACGAAGTCGATGGTCGCCCCGCCCAGGTACGGCTGGCTCATCCGGTCGACGACGACGTACACACCGTTGAAGTCGATCTTCTCGTCGCCGTCCAACGAACGGTCGTCGAAGAACAGCTGGTAGCGCAGGCCGCTACAGCCCCCGGGTTGTACGGCGATCCGCAGGGCGAGGTCGTCGCGCCCTTCGGCATCCAGGAGCGTCTTCACCTTCGACGAGGCGGTATCGGTCAGGTTGACCGTGGTGATGGCGCCGGTGGCGGAGCTGTCGGTGGTCATGCATGTCTCCTGTCGTGACGGATGCGCGTGTCACCAGCCTAGAACGGATGCGCCGGATGGACCATTCCCGTCTGCGCCCCCTCGATCGGGTCCGGAAGCCGGACCCCGGCCACGCCCTCGGCGAAACCGGACGGTCGACACAACAGCGATCTGCCACGGCCGCGCGCGCGGTGCCAGAATGTGCGGGTGAGCACGTTCACCGAACCTGATCCGTCCCCCCTGGCCTTGCTTCTGCTCGGCCACGGGGCCGAAGACGACACCGAGAAGGGCGTGGAGTGCCCGGGCGAACTGCCACCCGTCAGCGACCCGGAACTGGTGGCCGACGTGGCCCGTTTCAAGAGGGAACTCGGCGAGCGGGTCTTCATCCTCGGGCACCACTACCAGCGCGACGAGGTCATTCAGTTCGCCGATGTCACCGGCGACTCGTTCAAGCTCGCCCAGCAGGCGGCCGCCCGGCCCGATGCCGAGTTCATCGTGTTCTGTGGCGTCCATTTCATGGCGGAGTCCGCGGACATCCTCACCGCTGACCACCAGAAGGTGATCCTGCCCGACCTGGCGGCGGGCTGCTCCATGGCCGATATGGCGAACATTGCCCAGGTCGAAGAGGCGTGGAAGGTGATGGCCGACGCGGGCATCACCGACATGACCATCCCGATCACCTACATGAACTCCACGGCCGCCATCAAGGCCTTCACCGGTCGCAACAACGGCGCGGTCTGCACCTCCAGCAATGCGAAGCAGTCGCTGACCTGGGCGTTCGAGCGCGGGGAACGGGTCTTCTTCCTGCCCGATCAACACCTGGGCCGCAATACGGCGGTCCGTGACATGGGTCTGTCGCTGGACGACTGCGTGGTCTATGACCCGTACAAGCCGGGTGGCGGCCTGACCCCCGACCAACTGCGTGACGCGCGCATGATCCTGTGGCGTGGGCACTGCTCTGTGCACGGCAGGTTCCAGCCCAGTGAGGTCGACGAAGCCCGTCGGCGCATTCCCGGGGTCACTGTCCTGGTGCACCCGGAGTGCCAGTACGAGGTGGTCGAGAAGGCGGATCTGGTGGGGTCGACGGAGTTCATCATCAAGACCATCGACGAGGCCCCCGAGGGATCGGCGTGGGTCATCGGTACCGAACTGAATCTGGTCCGGCGGTTGGCGCTGAAGCATCCGGACAAGTCGATCTCGTTCCTGGACCGGTCGGTGTGTTTCTGCTCCACGATGAACCGCATCGATCTGCCCCACCTGCACCAGAGCCTGCAGAACCTCACTCAAGGGGTGGTCGAGAACCGCATCGAGGTCGACCCCGAGGTCGCTCACTGGGCCCGGATCGCGCTTGACCGGATGCTGTCGCTACCCGGCGTGGGTGCCAAGGACTGAGCGCGGGCCTGGATGTGGTGGCGCTCAGACTGGTCGGC
>CAZVYU010000117.1:0-7196 GCA_964631645.1 uncultured Actinomycetes bacterium | reverse complement strand
TGGTCCGCCTTGGCTTCGATACGCGCTTCGCGCTACTCACCCCGCGGCGGGTGAGGGCTGCTCGCGCCTACTCACCCCGCGGCGGGTGAGGGCTGCTCGCGCCTACTCACCCCGCGGCGGGGGTGCGGTGAGACGAAGTCAGACGACGGAGCGTTTCGCGTGGGCCTTCAGCAACTTCTTGCGGGTCTTGACCGGCAGCCGGTCGATGAACAGCATGCCGTCCAGGTGATCACATTCGTGCTGCAGACAGCGGGCGAGGAGGCCGGTTCCTTCGACCGTGACCTCGGCACCGTGTGCGTCGACCCCCGTCACCCATGCGTGGTCGGGTCGGCCGAGTTCGGTGTACTGGCCCTTCACCGACAGGCAGCCCTCCTCGGACTCGTCCAACTGACGCTCGGCCAGCGCCGGTAGCCGCAGAACCGGGTTCACGACGACGCCCTTGTGGCGCCGCCCCCGGTCGTCGTGACAGTCGTAGACGAACACGCGCAGGTCGACGCCGATCTGGTTGGCCGCCAGCCCGACCCCGTCGGCGGCGTACATGCTCGCGAACATGTCGGCCACCAGTTGCCGCAACTCATCGTCGAACGACGTCACCGGCCGACAGGCCGTGGCCAGTACCGGATCCCCGACCTGGACGATGGCATGCACCCGACCCGCGTCGTCATTCACCCGACCACCCTGCCATGCGGGCATAGGCGACCTGCCATGTGGCATCGGCTTGCCGAGCAGAGCAGGTGTGGTCAGGGTGGGCAGATGGACCCGCACGCAATCATCGTCGGCGCGGGCCACAACGCCCTGGTGGCGGCCAACGTTCTCGCGGACGCGGGCTGGTCGGTCGACGTGGTGGAGACCAACGACACGGTCGGGGGGGCGGTCCGCAGTGCGGAACTGCTGCCCGGCTTCGAGTGCGATCTGTTCAGCGCCTTCCATCCACTGGGCTACGTGTCGCCGGTCCTCCGGTCGCTGCGACTACACGAGTACGGGCTGGCGTGGTCGCGTGCCCCCGCCGCTCTGGGTCACTGTTTTCCGGATGGCCGGACAGCGGTCATCGAGGCCGACCCGGAAGCGACGGCCGCTGGGCTGGAGCAGTGGGCCGCGGGCGATGGTGATCGGTGGCTGGGGGTGCTCGCCGGATGGCGTCAGGTCCGCGACCCGCTGGTGCGGGCCCTGCTGGCGCCGCTGCCGGCCGCCGGCCCGGTCGCCCGGTTGGCGCGCACCGTCCCGGCTGGCGACCTCATGAGACTGACCCGTCTGGCCGTGAGTTCCGCCCGGACCTACGCGCAGGAGACCTGGAAAGGAGAAGGCGCCCGGACCCTGCTGACCGGAAATGCGCTGCACGCTGACATCAGTCCCGAGTCGGCGGGGAGTGCACTGTTCGGATGGTTGCTCAGCATGTTGGCCCAGGACGTCGGCTTTCCGGTCCCGCGCGGTGGCTCCGGGCGGCTCACGGCCGCTTTGGCGGACCGGTTCCAGGAGCGGGGCGGGCGGATCCGGACGGGGGTTGCAGTGCGACGCGTCGTCGTCGAGGGCGGCCGGGCGACGGGTGTGATCCTCGGTGACGGATCCGTGCTTCGCGCTCAGCGAGCGGTGCTGGCGGGAGTCTCGGCGCCGGCCCTGTACGGGTCGATGCTCAGTCCGGGAGATCTGCCCGTCGGCTTTCTGGATGATCTGGGTCGGTTCCAATGGGACAACCCGACGGTCAAGATCAACTGGATGCGGTCGGCGCCCGTGCCGTGGCGCGATCCGGCGGCGGCGCGCTGCGGAACCCTGCACCTGGGCGTCGACCGGAACGATCTGAGCCAGGGGATGACCGACCTCTCTCTGGGTCGCATGCCCGAACGTCCGTTCGTCCTGGCCGGCCAGATGACGCTGGCTGACCCGACCCGTTCGGCGCCGGGGACGGAGACCCTGTGGGCGTACACCCACCTGGCGCACAGCGACGATGCGGGCGAACTGGCCGAACATGCGGACTCCGCCGTGGCCCGCGTGGAGTCGATGGTCAACGGCCTCGCGCCGGGATTCGAGGATGGCGTGGTGAAACGGGTCGTGCAGCATCCGCGTGAGCTGGCGGCATCGGACGCCAACCTGTACCAGGGGGCGGTCAACGGCGGAACCGGTCAACTGAGCCAGCAGTTGTTGTGGCGGCCCACCCCCGGTCTGGGTGGTGCCCGGACCCCAGTGCGGGGGCTGTACCTGGCGTCGGCTGCGGCGCACCCCGGCGGGGGCGTGCACGGGGCCTGTGGCAACAACGCGGCGGTCGCAGCTCTGCACGACGCCGCGCCGGTGCGGGGCCCAGTGCTGCGGGCGGCGACAGCCGCGATGTGGCGGTCGCTGTACCCGGCTCGGTGACGCGGTAGCGAGGAAGGTGGGTGCGGGCCTTGGTCCGCCTTGGCTTCGATACGCGCTTCGCGCTACTCACCCCGCGGCGGGGTGGCCAGGGGCAGCGGGGTGAGTGCCGCCGAAGGCGGTGTATCGAAGCCCGCCCAGATCGGCTCGTGCCCAGAGCGGTCCACACAGGTGCGGGCCGTGGTCCGCCTTGGCTTCGATACGCGTTTCGCGCTTCTCACCCGGCGGCGGGTTGCTGTTCGCGCTACTCACCCCGCGGCGGGTCCGCGGCGGGTTCGGCGGCGCCTCGTTCGGCCAGGTGGGCCAGGCGGTCGAGACACTCGCGATTGCGCCAGTTCATGATCGGCGCCTGCGCCGATCGGGGCAGCCAGCGGCCCAGGCCGCGGGTGATCTCCTCGTCAAGCTCCACGTAGGTGTTCTCACCGTCGGGACGCATTCGCAGGCGCACGCGACCTTCGCCCCACGGGCGGCTACGGACCTGCAGCACCAGTGACTCTCGGGCCTGTACGGACACGACCGTGGTCACGTCATCGACCAGAAGCGGCCAGATTCCCACCGACTGATGCAGGTTGCTGCCGGCTTCCGGGAACTCGGCGTCGACGTCGCGGATGCGGGACGCCCCCACCACCCACCCGCTGTACATCCAGCCGTTGGTGAGCACCGCCCACACCTGATCGATGGGGGCCAGGATTCGCCGCCGCTCCACGGGTTGCATCCGGAACTGTCGACAGGAGACGGGAGACCGGTCAAGACACTGCACCGGGCTTCGGTGACCCCGCTCGGTGAGCGACCGATGACCGAATCCTGAAGTGAATATCGTGAATGTCCCAGTTCTCATTCGGGGATCACTCATTTGTGAGTCAAAGGCTTGCCTAACCTTCCACACGACGCGGAACGGCAGGACGGTGGAAGAGCAGCCAACCAAGGAGATTTGAGATGCCCGCCGAAACAAGCCAAACCCTCGACAGAGGGTTACGCGTCCTGGAAGTCCTGTCCGATCACCCCAGCGGGATGAAGGTGAGTGAACTCGCCACCACCCTGGGGATCTCGCGCACCATCGTCTACCGCCTGGTGGTGACCCTCGACCAGCACGGCATGGTGCGCCGCACGCACGACGGTCGGTGCCGGCTCGGCGTCGCCGCCCTGTCGCTGGCCCGCCAGATCGAACCGATGGTGCGCGATGCCGCCGCCCCGGCGCTCCGCCGCCTCGCGGAGCAGTTGGGGGTCACCGCCCATCTCGCCGTCGTGGAGGGATCAGAGGTGATGGTGGTCGCCGCCGCCGAGCCGACCCGCTCCGAGGTTCATGTCGCCCTGCGTGTCGGCGCCCGCCGACCGGTGGAGCGTTCCGTGGCCGGGCGAGCCGCCATCTCGGCCCGCTCGCTCACCAACCCACCCGCCGGCTGGGTGCTGACTGGTCGCGACGCGTTCCACGGTGGTCACGCCGTGGCCGCTCCACTGGTGGGAGTGGCCGGCCTGGAGGCCGCGGTCGGCGTGATCTCCATGTCACCGATGGACGCGGATGTCGCCGGGCCCCGCCTGGTGGCTGCCGCTCGGGACGTGGCCCGGGCCCTGCGTGAGCCGGTCGATCCGCCGACCAGTGGCGGTTCCACCACCCCCCGGTCCCGCGGTCGGGTGGACCTCAGCCGACCCAGCGGAACCCGAATCCCCGCGCGGTGAGCAGATGGGCGGGAGCCGACGGATCCTCCTCGAGTTTGCTCCGGAGGCGGAACACCACGTTGTCGACCATCCTCGGGTCGCCGGTGTCGCTGGGGTATCCCCACACGGTGTCGAGTAGTTCCGTCCGGGTCACGACCCGCTCCTCGCCCAGGAACAATTGGAGCAGCACCTGGAATTCCAGCTTGGTCACCTGGACCGGTTTCCCGTGGAGCTGCACCTCGCCGCTGGTGGGGTGCAGTGACACGGGGCCTCGGGTGATGGCGTCAGGAATCCCGGGGGTCGCCTCGGCGCGGCGCAACTGAGCGTGGATACGCGCTCGTAGCTCCGCGAGCCGGAAGGGCTTGGTCACATAGTCGTCGGCGCCGGCCTCGAGTCCGCCGACCACATCGTGGCTGTCGGCCTGTCCGGTGACGGCGATGATCGGGATCTCGCCGGCGCGGCGTAGTGCCCGGATGACGTCGAACCCGTGCATGTCGGGAAGAAGCAGATCCACGAGCACCAGGTCGGGCTCCAGCTCGGCAACCGCGTCCAGGCCGCCTCGTCCGGTGTCGGCCTCGTGGACCTGGTACCCCGAGCGCACGAGGTAGGTGCGCAACGCCGTGCGCACACCCTCGTCGTCATCGATGACCAGGACCGCCAGTTCCATGCGGCTAAGTTAACCAGCGCCGCCGGCAGGCTGCGGTCCGGCACACGTCAATCAGGTCGGGATCCGGGAAGTGATGCGCGCGAGCGCCGCGTTGAGATCGCTCTTGCGGAACGGCTTGGCGAGCCGCGGAAGATCACCCAGGTGGGGTCCGTCCGATATGTAGCCGCTGATGACCAGAACCGGGAGGTCCGGCCGAAGTTCCAACGCGCGTCCCGCCAGTTCTGCACCTGTCATTCCCGGCATCAGTTGGTCCGTCACCAGGGCGTCGATCGACCGGCCCGAGTCGGGCCGCAGCCACTCCAGCGCCTGCCGCGCCGAAGCCGTCTCCACCACGGTGTGCCCGTTCGACCGCATCATGTCCGCCAGACTGGACCGCACGAGCTCCTCGTCATCGACCAGGAGTACCTGCAGGGGTGGGAGCGCCGGCGGAGGGGCGACGACGGGCTTGGCGGTGGCTTCGCGTCGGTCGGCCGCCGGCAACCACATCTCGGCGCGGGTGCCGACGCCTTCCTGTGAACGCAGGATCAAGGCGCCGCCGGACTGTGCGGCGAGACCATGAACCATCGACAGCCCGAGTCCGGTTCCCCGGCCGGACTCCTTGGTCGTGAAGAACGGGTCCACGGCACTGGCCAGCACCGACTCCGACATGCCGACACCGTCGTCCGTCACGCTGAGGCGCACATAACGCCCCGCGGACAGGGACGGGTTCTCGTCCGCGGTCAGCGAGTGGGTGTCCAGCGAGATGGTGACCCGACCGCCACTGGGCAACGCGTCCTTCGCGTTCACACAAAGATTCAGCAGCGCGAGTTCCATCTGGTGGGGATCGACCGTGCAGTGCGGCAGCGCCGCCGCCTTGCTGGTCACGATCTCGACGGTGGGCCCCAGCGAGTGGGTCAGCAGATCAGTCATCTCGTCGACGAGTCGGGCCAGGTCCACGACCTCCGCGCGCAGGTCCTGCCGGCGGGCGAAGGTGAGGAGACGAGCCACCAGTGCGCGCGCCTTCTCGGCGCTGCGCAGGGCCGACTCCACCAGGTCGTGGGTGTCTGCGGGAACGGCCGGGTCCTCGTGCAGCAGATCCAGCGCCGTCAGGATCGGCGTGAGCAGGTTGTTGAAGTCGTGGGCGATCCCACCGGTCAACTGCCCGATGGAATCCAGCTTGCGCAGTTCCACCAACTCGGCGGTGCGTTCCTGGACCGTTGCCTCCAGATCCTGCGCCGAGCGCGCAATGCGCGCCTCGCTGTCGCGCAGGTCCTGCTGGGCGCGCACTTGGGCGTCGATGTCGGTACAGGTCCCGATCCATTGTGTGATCGTGCCGTCCGACCCGCGCACCGCTCTCCCCCGGACCAGGAACCAGCGCGACGACCCGTCGGGGAAGAGGAAGCGGAAGCTCGACTCGTACGGATTCCCGGTGCGCAGCGACTCCTCCCAGGTCAAGGACAACAATTGCGCATCGTCGGGATGGACCACATCCGTCCAGCCATGGCCGAGCAACTGCTCGGCCGACCGTTGCATCGCCTCCTGGTACCGGGTGTTGGTGTAGATGTTGCGACCCTCGGCGTCGGTCATCCAGATGAACGCGGGGAGGGTGTCGGCCAAGGTGCGGAATCGGGCCTCGGAGGCCACCAGTCGTTCGTGGGCGGCGTGCAGTTCCGTGATGTCCGAGGACACCCCGGTCAATCCGACGATCGTGCCGTCCGGCGCGCGCAGGGGGGACTTGGCGCTGCGGTACCGGTGGGTGACACCGTGCGGATCGGTGTAGATCTCTTCGGCGACCCGAGCCTCGCCGCTCTCGATCACCGACCGGTCCATCTCGATGATGGCGTCGGCCTCGTCGAGATTGACCGACCAGTCCCGTTCATTGAGGCCGACGAGGTCGGCCGCGGGCCGTCCGATCGCCTCGGCGGTGGCCGCGTTGAGATAGATCATGCGGCTGTCCCGGTCCTTGACATAGATCAGGTCGGGCAGCGCGTCGCCGACAGCGGGCAACAACCAGGGCGGGAGGTTCTGCGGATCCACGGTCACCTCCAGCCATCACTCCTCGGCCAGTGTGGGACATGCGGGGTGATCCCGCGACCGCTCCCGGTGCGACTCAAACGGAACCGCGATCAAGGTGCGAACTCCGGACGGGGAGCCGCGGGAACAGAAGACCGATTCGCGGCGTTGCACTGGGGGACAATGTAGTTGAACATTCAATGATCTAGAGGATCGATCGAGGAGAGGGCATGCCCGCTGCCACCGCCGATACCCTGACCCTGCCGCGCGTCGACGTGGCCGCCGAAGCTCGACCCCGCCGGGTTGCTGCCGTGACCACCGCACCCGCCGGCCACGAAGGCGAGGGCTTTCCCGTGCGCCGGGCGTTCGCGGGGCTGCATCCCAGCCAGCTCGACCCCTTCATCCACATGGATCAGATGGGCGAGGTCGAATACGCACCCGGCGAGCCGAAGGGCACCCCCTGGCACCCACACCGCGGTTTCGAGACGTTCACCTACCTCATCGACGGTCAGTTCCTGCACCAGGACTCCAACGG
>CAZVYU010000116.1:0-7336 GCA_964631645.1 uncultured Actinomycetes bacterium | reverse complement strand
GCGACCAAGGAGGCGCCATCAGCGTCGAACCCCGTATCAACGACCGCATCCGTGTCCCGGAAGTCCGCCTCGTCGGACCCAACGGGGAACAGGTCGGCATCGTACGCATCGATGATGCGCTGCGTTTGGCACGGGAGAGCGATCTCGACCTCGTCGAGGTGGCTCCCCAGTCCCGGCCGCCGGTGTGCAAGTTGATGGATTACGGCAAGTTCAAGTACGAGTCCGCCCAGAAGGACCGTGCCGCTCGCCGCAATCAGGCGCAGACCGTGATCAAAGAGATGAAGCTGCGACCCAAGATCGACCCCCACGACTACGACACCAAGAAGGGCCACATCGTCCGGTTCCTCAACGGTGGCGACAAGGTCAAGGTGACGATCATGTTCCGCGGCCGGGAGCAGAGCCGACCCGAACTCGGGTTCCGGTTGCTGCAGCGGCTGGCCGAGGACATCGAGGACATCGGCTTCGTCGAGTACTCACCCAAGCAGGAGGGACGCAACATGATCATGGTGATCGCGCCCCTGAAGAAGAAGTCCGAGGTCAAGGGCACGCGCAGCCAGCAGCGGCGTGACCGCGACCGACGAGACGCAGAACGTGATGGCGCCGACACTCCGGACGCCGAGGACTGAGAGGAACCCCATGCCGAAGATGAAGACCCACAGCGGGACCAAGAAGCGGGTGCGCAAGACCGGCTCCGGCAAGCTCATGCGGGAGCAGGCGAACCGGCGCCACCTGTTGGAGAGCAAACCCTCCAAGCGGACCCGGCGCCTGGCCTCGGACGTCGAGGTCTCCCCGGCCGACACGAAGAACGTCAAGCGCCTGCTCGGCGAGCGCTGAGGAAAGGAACCCCACCATGGCCAGAGTGAAGCGGGCGGTCAACGCCCACAAGAAGCGTCGTGAGGTCCTGGAGCAGGCCAGCGGGTACCGCGGGCAGCGGTCGCGTCTGTACCGCAAGGCCAAGGAGCAGGTCACCCATTCGTTGGTCTACTCCTTCGACCACCGCAAGGATCGCAAGGGCGACTTCCGGCGTCTGTGGATCCAGCGCATCAACGCCGGTGCCCGGGCCAACGGCATGACCTACAACCGGTTCATCCAAGGGCTGCGGCTCGCCGGCGTCGAGGTCGACCGCCGCATGCTGGCGGAACTCGCCGTCAACGACCCGGACGCGTTCGCCGTTCTGGTCGAGCAGGCGCGTGCCGCTGTCGCAGCAGCCTGACCCGATGACATCGGACGGCCCCACCTCGGTCAGATCGGACCGGGTCGGGGCCGTTCGTCGTCTGGCGAACCGCTCCTTCCGGCAGAAGGTCGGCCGATTCCTGGCGGAAGGACCGCAGTCGGTCCGCGAGGCCGTGCGGTGCCAGCCACACTCGATCGACGAGGTCTTTGTCATCGAGGACGCCGGTCCGGCGGTCCAGAAGATCGTCTCGCTAGCCCACGAGGTCGGGGTCCGCGTGACCTCGGTGCCGGAGCCGGTGCTGCTGGCGATGACCGAGACGGTCCACCCGCAGGGCATCGCCGCGGTGTGCTCGTTCCTGCCCGAGCCGGTGCCCGCTGAACTGCTGGCGTCCGCCCGCCTGGTCGTCGCTCTGCACGAGGTCCGCGACCCCGGTAATGCCGGCACCATCCTGCGCACCGCCGATGCCGCGGGTGCGGATGGCGTGATCTTCGTCGGGGACAGCGTCGACCCGTACAACGGCAAGTGTGTGCGCAGCACTGCCGGATCGTTGTTCCACGTCCCCTTCACCCGATGTGCCGACCTGGCGGAGCTGGCTGGGCTGGCGGCGGGTGCGCTGCAGGTGTGGGCGGCCTCCGGTGACGCCGCCGACGAATTGTCCGGCCTCGGCGAACTGGGGCTCCTGGCCCAGCCCACCCTGTGGTTGTTCGGCAACGAGGCACACGGGTTGCCCCCGGACACCCCCGCCGACCGTCGCGTCGCCATCCCCATCTTCGGGAAGGCCGAGTCGCTCAATCTGTCGGCCGCTGCCGCGGTGTGCCTGTACGCCAGTGCCTTCGCCCAACGAGTGGCCGACGCGGGCTCGATCAGTCCGCGTCCTGGCGGTCCAACCACCGCATGATCCCGGCGACGTTCGCCGCCGTCCCGGACAACTCCTCCTGTTTGCGCAGGACGCCCGGATCGTCGTACATCTGCGGGTGCCTCGCCCGATCGCGCTCCGCCACCATGGCGATCGCATGGTCTGAGTCGGGGGTCTGCGCCCGGGCGGTCCGAACATCCGCCACCCACGCGTGCAGTTCGGCCACCGACGCATCGAGAGTGTCGTCGATGTCCGTCACGGGCCCGAAGTGGCTGAACAGCAGCCGGGTCGGCCGGACGGCCCGCATCGCGGCCAAGGACGACAGGGTCAGGTCCAAGTCGAAGTCCGGCGGCGGCGTGGCGGGTCGGACGTCTTTCGTCTCGGGCACGTAGACCCCCGCCGCGTCGCCGGTGTACAGGTCGCCGGTCTCGGAGTCCACCAAGCCGATGTGGTGCGAGGCGTGCCCGGGGTTGTGGAAGGCCGACAGGAAACGCCCGTCACCGAGGTCGACGGACCCCTTCTGGGCGATCGCCATTATCCGCTCGGGCGCGGTCGGCAGTAGATCACCGAACAGGCGATCCATGGTCTCTCCGAATACCCGTCGGGCGCTGGCGACCAGCCGGGCGGGGTCGGCCAGATGCCGGGCGCCCCGTTCCTGCACCACGATCTGCGCGTCGGGAAAGGCCGCGGCCAGGTCTCCCACGCCACCGGCATGATCCAGATGGATGTGGGTGACCACGATCGTCGCCAGATCCGCCGGTCCGACACCCAGCCGGTCCAACTGCTCGATGACGATCGGGGCGGACCTAGCCGTACCGGTCTCGATCAGACACGGTCGCGACCCGCGGATCAGATACGACGAGGTGATGGCCTCGTAACCGCCCATCCGTGTGTCCATCATGAAGACGTCGGAGCCCAGGTCAGTTGTGTCGGTGTGCATGTCACTCCTCCTCGCCAACCTAGTCCGTGCCGGAGCCGTGGACTCAGGTTCTCGGCCGACGTGCCGCGCGCCCTAGACTGGCCGCGTGTCTGCCCCCAACAAGGACTTCGACCCCGTGGCCCCGCACGCCCTGTCGGAGGAGTCGGTCAACGAAGCCGTGGCGGCTGCGTTGGCGGCGATCGCCGGTGCCGCCGACCTGGATGGCCTGAAGCAGGTGCGGCTGGATCATGCCGCCGACCGGTCCCCCTTGGCCTTGGCCAACCGCGAGATCGGGGCGCTGCCGCCGGCTGCGAAGGCCGAGGCGGGTCAGCGGGTCGGCCAGGCCCGGCAGCGGGTGAAACAAGCCTTGGCGGAGCGCCAGCAGGCGCTTGAGGCGGAACGAGATGAACTGGTTTTGGCCACCGAGACGGTGGATGTCACCAAGGGTTTCGATCGGGATCCGGTCGGCGCCCGGCACCCCCTGACCACCATCCAGGAGCGGATGGCCGACATCTTCGTCACCATGGGCTACGACGTGGTCGACGGTCCCGAGGTCGAGACCGAATGGCACAACTTCGACGCCCTCAACCTCGGACCCGATCACCCGGCGCGCTCCATGCAGGACACGTTCTTCATCGACTCCGCCGATTCGGGTGTGGTCCTGCGCACCCATACGTCGCCGGTGCAGATCCGCACGATGCTCACTCAGGAACCGCCCATCTACATGGTGGCGCCGGGTCGGGTGTTCCGCACCGACGAGCTGGATGCCACCCACACGCCGGTGTTCAGCCAGATCGAGGCCCTGGCCATCGACCGGGGGATTACGATGGCCCACCTCAAGGGCACCCTCGACCACTTCGCGGCCGCGTTGTTCGGCGACGGGATCGTCACCCGCCTGCGACCGTCGTACTTCCCGTTCACCGAACCCAGCGCCGAACTCGACCTGCAGTGTTTCGTGTGCCGGGGGGCGTCGGTGGGCGACCCGGATCACCCGTGTCGCACGTGCGGCAGTGAAGGCTGGATCGAGTGGGGCGGCTGCGGAATGGTCAATCCTCGGGTGCTGCGCGCCTGTGGCATCGACCCGGACGTGTACCAAGGCTTCGCCTTCGGCATGGGGTTGGAGCGGACGCTGATGTTCCGGCACGGCATCACAGACATGCGCGACATGGTGGAAGGCGATATCCGTTTCACCCTTCCCTTCGGACTGGAGGTCTGATGCGCGTCCCCGTCTCGTGGTTGCGCGAGTTCGCCCCGATTCCCGCCGATCAGACCGGCCGGGACATCGCGGCGCGTCTGATCGCCGCCGGTCTGGAGGTCGAGACCGTCGACACGATCGGCGCCGGTTTGACGGGCCCCCTGGTGGTGGGCCGGGTGGACGCCATCGAGGAACTCACCGACTTCAAGAAACCCATCCGCTTCTGTCGGGTGGCGGTCGGCGCCGATCATGGGCATCCCGACACCCCCGGGGAGCGCGGCATCATCTGCGGGGCCCGCAACTTCGCTGCGGGTGATCTGGTGGTGGTGGCGTTGCCGGGGGCGGTGCTGCCCGGCGACTTCGCGATCGCATCCCGGGAGACCTACGGCCGGGTCAGTGACGGGATGATCTGCAGTGAGCGCGAACTCGGGCTCGGCGACGACTACGACGGGATCATCGTGCTCCCACCGGATACCGCCGACCCCGGCACCGATGCTGCCCCGGTGCTGGGCGTGGGCGACGACGTCCTCGACATCGCTGTCACGCCGGACCGCGGCTACGCGCTGAGCATCCGGGGCGTCGCCCGCGAAGCCGCCACCGCTTACGGCGTTCCGTTCGCCGATCCCGGGGTGGAGTTGGCCGATCTCCCCGCCCCGGCGCAGGGAGCGGAACCGCATGAAGGCCGTACCGATGACCCCGACCGCTGCGACCTTTTCACCCTGCGCACGATCACCGGCTTCGACCCGGCCGCCCCCACCCCGGCCTGGCTACGCGCGCGCCTTATAGCGGGTGGCATGCGCTCCGTGAGCCTCGCCGTCGACGTCACCAACTACGTGATGCTCGAGACGGGGCAACCGCTGCACGCATTCGACCTCGACCTGCTGCAGGGGCCGGTGCGGGCCAGGCGCGCGCAGCCGGGGGAGACGCTCGAGACCCTCGACCATGTCCAGCGGCAACTGGTTGAGGACGACCTGGTCATCGCCGACGACCGAGGCGCCATCGGTCTGGCCGGCGTGATGGGCGGACTGACGTCCGAGATCAACGACGCCACGACCAACATCGCGCTGGAAGCCGCCCACTTCGAGCCGGGGGCGATTGCCCGGATGGGACGGCGCCACAAGCTGAGCAGCGAGGCATCACGCCGGTTCGAGCGCGGGGTCGACCCGGCGCTGCCGCCCTTCGCGTCAGAGCGCGCTGCCGCGTTGTTGCTCGAGTACGGCGGGGGAACCCACGTCGGCATGACCGCCGTCGAAGCCGCCCGGGAACCGGTCGTCATCACTATCGACGACGGCCTGCCCGGGCGGGTCGCCGGGATGCCGATCGACGGCTCGGTGGTCCGGGCGCACCTGACGACGGTGGGCTGTGACGTGGCTGCGGATGGCTCGGTGCTGCAGGTGACGCCACCCTCGTGGCGGCCAGACCTGACCGACCCTTACGACCTGGTGGAAGAAGTCCTGCGTCTGGTCGGCTACGACCGGATCCCGTCGGAACTGCCGGCGGTCCCCGCCCAGCACGGTCTGCCGGAGGCGCGGCGCCTGCGCCGGCTCGTGGGCACTGCCTTGGCGGGGAGTGGCTACGTCGAGGTGCCTTCCTACCCCTTCGTCGGGGAAACCGAGTTGGCTCGGCTGGGGATCACACCGGACGACCCGCGCTACCGCTCGGTGGTCCTGGCCAACCCCCTCAGCGATGAGCAGCCGTGGTTGCGCACCACGTTGCTACCGGGGTTGGTCGCCGCCGCTCGTCGCAACCTTTCCCGCGGGGCCCAGTCATTGGCGCTGTTCGAGCAGGGTTTGGTGTTCCTTCCCCGGGCGACGTTCAGTTCGCCGGAGCCGGTGCGACCGAGCGTGGCGGGACGACCGGACGACGGTCAGTTGGCTGCCTTGGACGACCTGCTGCCGGACCAGCCCCGGCACGTCGCCGTGTTGCTGGGGGGAGCGCGCGAACCCGCCGGTTGGTGGGGGCCCGAACGTCCGGTGCTGTGGGCGGATGCCATCGCCGCGGCTCACACCGTGGCCCGTGCGGTGGACTGTGACCTCGAGGTGACCGCCGGGGAACAGCCGCCCTGGCATCCGGGCCGCTGCGCAGTGTTGCGGATAGCCGGGGTTCCCGTCGGCTACGCCGGAGAGTTGCATCCGAAGGTGTGCGAAGCGGCCGGCCTTCCACCGCGGACTGCGGCGATGGAACTGGATCTGGACGCAGTCATCCGCTCCCGTCGACCGGTCGCTGTCGCCCCGACGGTCGGCACGATGCCGGTGGCCAAGGAGGACGTCGCCCTCGTGGTGGATGCCGACGTCGCGGCAGCCGATGTGCGGGGGGCGCTGATCACGGGCGCGGGCGACCTACTGGAGTCGGTGCGGTTGTTCGACGAATACTCCGGCGAACAGGTGGGTGCCGGTCGTAAGTCGCTGGCGTTCAGTCTGCGGTTCCGGGCGCCTGATCGGACGCTGACCTCCGACGAGGTGGCCGCGGCCCGCGACGCCGCGGTGGCAGCAGCGACGTCAGAGGTCGGGGCGACCCTTCGTTCCTGACGGGTGCGCTGGAACCTCAGTCCTCGGCGGCCGTGGCGAGCGCGTCTGCGAAGGTCTGCGGTGGCTGTGCGCCGCTGACGCCGTACTTGCCGTCGATGACGTAGAACGGGACCCCGGAGATCCCGTAGCGATGCGCCTGGTCGATGTCGGCCTGCACCGCTTCGGCGTACCTGCCGGAGCCCAGGGCCGCGACCACCTCGTCCCGGTCCAGCCCGACCTCGGCGGCGAGGTCGGCCAATTCGTCGATGTCTCCCAGGTGGCGACCCTCGACGAAGTAGGCGGCGAGCAGGCGTTCCTTCATCTGTTCCTGACAACCGCGCTCCTTGGCCAGATGCAGCAACTCGTGCGCCTTCAGCGTCTTGGTGTGCTGGACGTCGTCCCAGTGGTAGTCCAGACCCTCGGCTGCCGCCAGCTCCGCGACCTGATCCAACATCTGCCGGACCTGCCCCGGCGGCAGACCCTTGTGTTCGGCCAGGAAGTCCGCCGCGCTGCCGTGGTAGTCGGCCGGGACGTCGGGAGCCAGCTCGAAGGAGTGGTACTCGACGTCGATCGGCTCCGCACCGCCCGCCGCCTGGTACAGCCGAACCCCCTCGGCGAATCGGCGTTTGCCGATGTAGCACCACGGGCACACGACGTCGGACCACACATCGACCTTGACCACGCG
>CAZVYU010000115.1:0-7415 GCA_964631645.1 uncultured Actinomycetes bacterium | reverse complement strand
CCGGCCACCCGACCAAATGAGACCGGATCCCGCCTGACGACGCGCACAATCGGCTCCCGGTCAATAGGCTCACGGTGACGCGACAGGAAGGCGATCATGGCGAAGAAGAAGAAGGCCACCGGCGGCATCGAACCCACGTTCAACCCCGAGGACGCGGCCAAGATCAAGGCAGCTTTCCGCGAGGTGACGGGCGAAGAGCTGACCGCGGCGTCATTGGCTCAGTTGGGGGCAACTCCGTTGTTCGCACGGCCGGGAGAAGAGATGAGCATGCCCAAGGGCCAGCTCGGCTTCGTGCCCGAGACGCCCGAGGTCGCTTACCAAGTGGTCCACGACATGCTGATGCTCGACGGAAACGCCCGCCAGAACCTGGCGACCTTCGTCACCACGTGGATGGATGACCACGCCAACAAACTCTTCGCCGAGACGTTCGACAAGAACATGATCGACAAGGACGAGTACCCGATGACGGCCGACATCGAGGAGCGCTGCGTCAACATCATCTCCGAGCTGTGGAACGCTCCCGGGGCAGCGACCGGCACCTCGACCGTCGGGTCGTCCGAGGCTGTGATGCTGGGCGGTATGGCGCTGAAGTGGCGGTGGAAGGCCCGCCAGAAAGCCGCCGGGAAGGCGACCGAGAAGCCCAACCTGGTGATGGGCGCCAACGTCCAGGTGGTGTGGGAGAAGTTCGCCCGCTACTGGGAGGTCGAGCCCCGCTACGTACCTCTAGCCCCGGGCCGGTTGCACCTGACCGCGGACGAAGCGGTCAAGTACTGCGACGAGAACACCATCGGGGTGGTCGCGATCCTTGGCTCCACGTTCGACGGCTCCTACGAACCGGTGGCCGAGATCTGCAAGGCCCTCGACAAACTGGAGAAGAAGCAGGGCTGGGACATTCCGGTGCACGTGGATGGGGCGTCGGGTGGCTTCGTGGCCCCCTTCATCGACCCGGACCTGGAATGGGACTTCCGACTCGAGCGCGTGAAGTCGATCAACTCGTCGGGCCACAAGTACGGATTGGTCTATCCCGGCGTCGGCTGGGTCATGTGGCGGGAACCCGAGGACCTTCCCCAGGACCTGGTGTTCAACGTCAACTACCTGGGCGGCAACATGCCCACGTTCGCCCTGAACTTCAGCCGACCCGGCAGCCAGATCATCGCGCAGTACTACAACTTCCTGCGTCTGGGTTTCCTGGGTTACAAGGCGATCCAACAGCAATGCCGCAACGTGGCCATGTTCCTGTCCGCCGAGATCGCCGCGATGGGGCCGTTCGAACTGCAGTCCGACGGCAGCGAACTGCCGGTGTTCTTCTTCACCCTGAAGGACTCGGTGAAGAACTACAGCGTCTACGACGTGTCGGACAAGATGCGCGAATACGGCTGGCAACTGCCCGCCTACTCGCTTCCGGCAGACATGGAACAGATGAGCGGTCTGCGCGTCGTGGTGCGCAACGGAATGGGCCACTCGTTCGCCGGGCTGATGCTGCGTGACCTGCGCCGGGTGGTCGACAACTTCGAGCGCCTGTCCGGCCCGCTACCGGACGAACTGGCGAACGACCAGACCTTCCACCACTGACCGCGGTCGCCAGCGACCCGGGCAGCGGACGGAGGTCTCCGACGAAAGGCCACGGTCGCGGGGCGGCCGACCGGTCCCCCTCGAACAGCTCTCGGCCCGGCGGGGTTTATCTGTTGTAATGACCCCATGCGGCGGGGTACAGCGAAGGTCACCTCACTCCTGGGAGCGGCGGCCATCGCGGTCGGCGTCCTGTCGCTTCCCGCACCCTCGGGCGCCACAGTCCGCGCCGGTGCACCCACCTCACCGCCACCGGTCGAGCGCCCCGGAGCCGCTCAGGAAACCCGATCACAGAAGCCGCGCCGGGCGCCGGTGGTGCTCGGCCTGCACGACCTGGAGTACCCCCAGGTGGCGCGCTCGCACCTCGCGGCGCCGGGCGTCCAGATCCCCGCCCGTCTGAGCTGCGTCCCGCTCATGACGACGCGGAAGCGCGAACTGTCTCTGACCGGCATCTACGCCGGATTCCCGGCCGTGATCGCCGGCTGCGGCTCCAGCCCTCGGTCCTGGAAGTACTCCGGACCCAGGATGGGCGGGTTCCTCCCTGACCTCGATTGGGCCGGCGCCTACGACGTCCTGGCCGACCGTAAGACCTCGGCCGCCACCCCCACCCCCCAGGCCTACAAGAAGTACCTGCGCCGCGTTCAGGCGGCGGTGGGCGATCGCATCGACAAGTGGGAGGTCTGGAACGAGGCCGACCTACCGGCCTTCTACCGGGGGACCCCCCGGGACCTGGTCAGACTCACCTTCGTCGCCGCCAAGGTCTTCGGCCGTTCGCGGGTCGCATCGCCGTCCTGGTGTCCGTGCGCCGCAACGAATCCCGAGGGCCTGTCGGGAGCGTGGGTCGGTGGTCGCTACCTCACCCGAGGGGAGTTCATCGACAGCTACTGGCGGATCCTCCTGGCCCAGTCGCGTCGGCGTGGCGTCCCGTTGCCTCTTTCCGTCATCAGCATTCACGCTTACGGATTGGGGCCGACGGTCGGAGATGCCGTCCGCGACCGTCTGATGAAGATCCGGACCTTCAAGGTGAACACGCGCAGCATCCTCGGTCGGCGGATGCGGCAGTTGGAACTGTGGGACACCGAGTGGAACCTCCGCCGGGCGTGGCCGACGCTTCCGAAGGGGACTCCCGGCTTCGCCGACACGAAGAAGAACGCGCGGGCCTGGAAACGTTCGGTGCGGCAGGCGGCCTGTGCCGGTGTGGATCGTCAGTACGTCTACCGGTGGCTCCGTCGATCGCCCGCTCCGGACGAATTCGAGTACCTCAACCTGCCACTCAATGACCGTGCGCGTTGGATGACGGCAGCGTTCCGGCAACTGGCCGGCAGATCCGTGCGCTGCACCTGAGTCTCGGCCGGCCCAACGCCCGCCGGGTCAGATGTCGGCTTTGGGCAGCTCGAACATGCTCGTCACCGAGCCATCGGTGAACACCTCGCGGATGGCCTTGGCCAGTAGCGGCGCGATGGACAGCACCGTCAACTGGTCGAACCGACGATCATCCGGGATCGGAAGTGTGTTGGTCACGACCACCTCGTTGATCCCCGAGGCTGCCAACCGCTTGGCCGCAGGATCACTCAGGATCCCGTGGGTCGCCGCCACCACCACGTCGCGCGCGCCGTTCTCGAAGAGCGTCTGGGCTGCTTTGGCGATCGTGCCGCCGGTGTCGATCATGTCGTCGACCACGATGCACAGCCGGTCGCGGACATCGCCGACGACCTCGAACACCTTCACTTCGTTCGGGACATCCGGGTCGCGCCGTTTATGGATGATCGCCAGCGGCGAGCCACCCAGAACGTCGGTCCAACGTTCTGCCACGCGCACTCGTCCGGCGTCGGGTGACACCACCGTCACCGCGCTCATGTCGTAGTTGGCCTTCACATGGTCTGCCAGCAGCGGCAGCGCGAACAGGTGATCGACCGGACCGTCGAAGAACCCCTGGATCTGCGAGGTGTGCAGATCGACCGTCATGACCCGGTCGGCACCGGCACGCTCGAACAGGTCCATCATCAGCCGCGCGGTGATCGGCTCCCGACCGCGATGTTTCTTGTCCTGACGCGCGTAGCCGAAGAACGGCATGACCACTGTGATCCGCTTGGCCGACGCCCGCTTGGCGGCGTCGACCATGATCAGCTGCTCCATGATCCACTCATTGATGGGAGCGGTGTGGCTCTGCAGGATGAAGACGTCACAGCCCCGTACCGACTCCTCGAACCGCACGAAGATCTCTCCGTTGGCGAAGTCGTAGGCCGACGTAGGGCTCAGTTCGACCCCGAGTTCGCGTGACACCTCTTCGGCCAGTTCGGGGTGAGATCGCCCCGAGGTCAGCAACAACCGCTTCATGGGCGGCGCTGTCAGGCCGCCGTTGTGGGTGCTCATGCTGTGTCGCCCTCCGCGTCAGCTGCGGCCTGTGCAGCGGCAGAACCTTCGCGGTTCGCCGCCACCCAACCCTCGATGTTGTGTTGCCGTCCTCTGGCGATGGCCAGCGCCCCCGGAGGGACATCTTCGACGATGACCGATCCGGCCGCCGTGTAGGCACCGTCGCCGACGACAACCGGAGCCACGAGCATCGTGTCGCTTCCGACGCGTGCCTCACGGCCGACGACCGTGCGACTCTTGGCCACCCCGTCGTAGTTCACGAACACCGACGACGCGCCGATGTTGGCGCCGGCGCCGATGTCGGCGTCGCCCACGTACGTCAGGTGGGGCACCTTGGCGCCCGCCCCGACGGTGGCGTTCTTGATCTCGACGAACGCCCCGGCTTTGGCTCCCTCGGCCAGATCGGCTGCAGGACGCAGGAACGTGAACGGACCGACCGTCGCCCCCGCGCCGATGTCGGCGAGTTCGCTGTGGACGCGGTTCACCCGCGCACCGGCGCCCACGACGGTGTCGATCAAGGTGCTGTCCGGGCCGATCACGGCGCCGGCGGCAACCGTGGTGGCACCCCGCAGGATCGTCCCGGGCTCCAGCACGCTGTCGGGTTCGAGATCCACCCCCACGTCGATGTAGGTGGTGGCCGGGTCGCGCATGGTGACGCCGGCCTGCATCCACTGCAGATTGATGCGGGCCCGCATGATGGACTCGACTGCGGCCAGCTGAGCCCGGTCATTGATCCCGAGCGTGTCATCGGGATCCGGCGCCGCCAATGCGGCAACCAATCGTCCTTCGTCGCGGGCGGCTCCCACCAGATCGGTGAGGTACTCCTCCCCTTGGACATTGTCGGTGGTCAGTCCAGCCACACCGGTGGCGAGGTAATCCCCGTCGAAGACGTACATGCCGCTGTTGACCTCGCCGATGGCGCGCTGCTCGTCCGTTGCGTCCTTGTGCTCCACGATGCCGGTCACCAGACCGGCTGGGTCACGCACGATCCGGCCGTATCCGGTCGGGTCGGCCAGGACCGCGCTGAGGACCGTCACCGCCGCTCGCGCCGAGTCGTGTTCGACGATCAACTGAGTCAGCGTCGCCGGCGTCAGCAAGGGCGAATCGCCGGACACCACGACGACTGCGCCGGAGCCCAGGACGATGCCCTGCTGCTCCAGTTGCGCCAGCGCGGTACGCACGGCGTGACCGGTTCCGTTCTGTTGCTCCTGGACCGTCGTGACGACGTCGGGATACTGCTGTGCCAGGTGCTCCGCCACTTGCTCACGGGCGTGGCCGAGGACAACGACGACCCGTTGGGCGCCGACGGTCTGAGCCGTGGTCACCACGTGACCCACCAGGCTGCGCCCACAGACCTGATGCAGGACCTTGGGAGTCTGGGACTTCATGCGGGTGCCTGCACCCGCCGCGAGGACGATCACCGCAGCCGGTGGGGTCATCGGCATGGGCTTCCTTTCGGGCGAAGTCCGACGCCTCGCAGGATACCCGCTGGGGCGGGCAGGACCCGCATCGCTCCGCCGCCAGGTCTCGATCCTGGACCTCCAGCTTCAAAGGCTGTCGGGCTGCCATTACCCCACGGCGGAATGGCCCCCCAATCCTGGCATATCGCCACAGGAGGTCATTGCCTTCCTACGCACCCGTAGGTTAGGGTCGGCCAAACCTACGGGTGCGTAGGTTTGGAGCCTTCCCCCGGAGCGCCAGAAGGGGCTTGCCGATGACGACCCGACTCAACCCTGACCTCGCCGCCGATCCGGTGCCACCCGCGGAGCCGGAAGGGCAGCCATGGATCGTCGGGGTGTTCCTCCTCGTCCCCATGGCGTCCCTGTTGGCCATCGTGCCCGCCGTGCTGCTCGGCTGGGTGTCGTGGCTGGACCTGGGACTGGCCTTCGTCCTCTACCTGCTCACCGCCTTCGGCATCACGGTGGGCTACCACCGGCTCTTCACGCACGGCTCGTTCAAGGCGCGACGTCCGCTACGGCTGACCTTGGCCGTCCTGGGCTCCCTGGCCCTGGAGGGGACAGTCGCTGACTGGGTCGCCGACCACCGCAAACACCACAAGTACTCCGACCTGCCGGGCGACCCGCACTCCCCCTGGCGCTACGGAACGAGCCACCGGGCGGTGGCCAAGGGACTGGTGTTCGCCCACATCGGCTGGCTGCTGCGCAGCAATCCCACGGACGTGGCGCGCTACGCCCCCGACCTGATGCGCGACCGCGACCTGGCCCGGATGTCTCGCCACTTCCCGTGGTTCGTGCTCGCCACCCTGCTGCTGCCCGCTGTCCTGGGGGGACTCCTCACCTGGTCGTGGCAGGGCGCGCTGACCGCCTTCTTCTGGGCCGGTCTGGTGCGGATCACGTTCGTGCACCAGGTGACGTGGGCGATCAACTCCGTCTGTCACGTGTGGGGCCGACGGCCATTCCGGACCCGTGACTACTCGACCAACGTCGCATGGTTGGCCGTACCCGCACTCGGGGAGTCATGGCACAACTACCACCACGCTGATCCCACCGCGGCCCGCCACGGGGTGCTGCGCCACCAGATCGATCTGTCCGCCTTCTCCATCCGGACCTTCGAGCGGCTGGGCTGGGCCCATGACGTGCGCTGGCCCACCGCGCAGCGGGTGGCCGCCCGTCTGAACGAACCGGACCATCCGGTACGCCTCCATCGGTCGGTGACCTCGTAGTCTCGCGACCATGAGTACCCCTTGGCCGCCGGACCTGGACTCCCCTCTGGCATCGGAGCCGGTCGTGCGGCGCCCGCGGGTGCGGATGTCGGGGCAACAGCGGCGCGAACAACTGATCGGCGTGGGCCGCACGCTCTTCGCCCGCAAGGGGTACGAGGCGGTGAGCGTCGAAGAGATCGCATCCGAGGCAGCTGTCTCCAAGCCGGTCATCTACGAACACTTCGGCGGCAAGGAGGGCCTCTACGCCGTCATCGTGGATCGCGAGATGAACCGACTGCTGGACCAGATCACCACTTCCCTTACCGGCGACCACCCGCGGCAGTTGCTGGAGCAGGCGGGGACGGCGCTGTTCGACTTCATCGAGAACGACACCGACGGCTTCCGCATCCTGGTACGCGACACCCCCGCCAGCGCCTCAGGCTTCGACAGCCTGATCCTCGAAGTGGCGGTGAAGGTCGACCACGTCCTGGCCACGCAGTTCAAGGAGCGCGGGTTCAACCCGAAACTGTCGACCATGTACGCCCAGATGCTGGTGGGGATGGTGGCGCACACGGGCCAGTGGTGGCTCGATGCCCGCAAGCCGAAGAAGAAGGAAGTGGTGGCCCATCTGGTGAACCTCGCCTGGAACGGCCTGGGTCACCTGGAGCCCCGTCCATCGGTCTGAACGTGTGCGGGAGGTGACCGTCGACTGAGCGGGCTTCGATACCCCGCCTGCGGCGGCAAGCGGATCAAGCCTGCGCAGCCGAGCCGCCCACCGGCCGCGGGGTGAGTAGCGCGAAGCGCGTATCGA
>CAZVYU010000114.1:2843-7535 GCA_964631645.1 uncultured Actinomycetes bacterium | reverse complement strand
TCGCCGACAACGTGGGCGACAACGTCGGCGACTGCGCCGGCATGGCCGCCGACCTCTTCGAGTCCTACGCCGTCACACTGGTCGCCGCCCTCATCCTGGGCAAGACCGCTTTCGGCGACCTGGGTCTCGTGTTCCCGCTCGTGGTTCCCGCCATCGGCGTCATCACCGCCGTGATCGGCATCTTCATCGTGTCGCCGCGGTCCTCCGACCGTTCGGGTATGCAGGCCATCAACCGTGGGTTCTTCGCCTCTGCCGCCATCTCGGCGGTCCTGGTGATCATCGCGGCGTTCGTGTTCCTGCCCGACCGCCTGGTCAACATGGCCGGCATCCAGATCGCGAACTTCGATGTCATCGCCGTCGACACCTTCAACCCGCGGATCTTCGCGATCTGGGCGGTCTTCGTCGGCATCATCCTCGCGGTGGTCATCCAGCAGTTGACCGCGTACTTCACCGAGACCGACCGGCGCCCGGTCGACGATGTCGCCAAGACGTCGCTCACCGGCCCCGCCACGGTCATCCTGTCCGGCATCTCGCTGGGTCTGGAATCCGCGGTGTACTCGGCCCTGTTGATCGGTGCCGCGGTGTACGTCGCCGCGCTCGCCGGTGGCGGTTCCGTGATCCTGTCGTTGTTCGCGGTGGCTCTTGCCGGTACCGGTCTGCTGACCACCGTCGGCGTGATCGTGTCCATGGACACCTTCGGCCCCGTGTCCGACAACGCCCAGGGCATCGCCGAGATGTCCGGCGACGTCGACGGTGAGGGCGCCAAGATCCTCACCAGCCTGGACGCGGTCGGTAACTCGACCAAGGCCATCACCAAGGGCATCGCCATCGCGACCGCCGTTCTTGCCGCCACAGCATTGTTCGGTTCGTTCCGCGACGCGATCATGCAGGCGACCCAGTCGGTCGTCGGCGACTCGGTCGACCGACTCACCGAACTCGTCGGCGGTGTCAGCGCGGTGCAGTACGTCGGCGTGCTGAACGTCGCGACCCCGAGCAACCTGGTGGGCCTGCTCATCGGTGCCGCGGTCGTGTTCCTGTTCTCGGGTCTGGCGATCAACGCGGTGTCCCGCGCGGCCGGTGCGGTGATCTTCGAGGTGCGCCGCCAGTTCCGCGACGATCCCGGCATCATGGCCGGCACGAGCAAGCCCGAATACGGCAAGGTCGTCGACATCGTGACGCGTGACTCGCTGCGCGAACTGGTGACGCCCGGTCTGCTGGCCGTGCTGACCCCCATCGCCGTGGGCTTCGGCCTCGGCGTCGGGGCGCTCGGTTCGTTCCTGGCCGGCACGATCGCCACGGGCATGCTGATGGCCGTGTTCCTGTCCAACTCCGGTGGGGCCTGGGACAACGCCAAGAAGTTCGTCGAGGACGGCAACTACGGCGGCAAGGGTTCCGAGCCGCACGAGGCGACCGTCATCGGCGACACCGTCGGAGACCCGTTCAAGGACACCGCCGGTCCGGCCATCAACCCGCTGATCAAGGTCATGAACCTGGTCGCACTGCTGATCGCCCCCGCGGTGGTCACCACGTGGCTCAACGACCAGACCGCATTGCGGTGGGGCATCGCCCTGGGCGCGTTGGTCATCGTGGTCGCTGCGGTCGTGGTCAGCAAGCGGCGTCCGATCGCCGTCGGCGACGCCGACATCGAGGAGCAGGCCCCGGCTTCTGCCTGACCTCCGAGCCTTCGACGGCCCTCGCCCCACGGGGTGGGGGCCGTCGTCGTTGTTGCCCTCCGGTTGTCTGACTCACACATTGCGACCGGGCGGTGACTTGACAGGAGGAGCCGCGATAGCCTCACACTGCCTGACGGCACCTGAGTCCGGTGTCCGTCATCCCCGGGAAGGAACACGTTGTCCACGCCTCGCCGCCTTGTGATCGTCGAATCGCCCGCGAAGGCGCGCATCATCCAGGGCTACCTGGGCGACGGGTACGAGGTGAAGTCGTCGGTCGGACACATCCGAGATCTCCCCAACAACGCGGCCGACGTCCCCGACAAGTACCGCGGTACCGCCTGGGCCAAGACCGGAGTGGACGTCGATCACGACTTCGCCCCGATGTACGTGATCTCGTCGACCAAGAAGCCGTTGGTCCGGGAACTCAAGGCCGCCATGTCCGGTGTGGACGAACTGCTGCTTGCCACCGACGAGGACCGCGAGGGCGAGGCGATCGCCTGGCATCTGGTGCAGGTGCTGCAACCCAAGGTCCCGTACCGGCGCATGGTGTTCCACGAGATCACCAAGGACGCGATCCAGGCCGCCGCCCAGACGACCCGCGAACTCAACACCGATCTGGTGGACGCTCAGGAGACCCGCCGCATCGTGGACCGGTTGTTCGGCTACGAGATCTCGCCGGTGCTGTGGCGCCGGGTGGCGCCCAAACTGTCCGCCGGCCGGGTGCAGTCGGTCGCCCTGCGGTTGATCGTCGAACGGGAGCGCGAACGGATCGCCTTCCGCTCGGCGTCCTACTGCGACATCCGCGGGTCGTTCACACCCGGCCCCTTCGCCGCCCGCCTGGCCAAGGTGGACGGCCGCCGCATCGCGGGGGGCAAGGACTTCGATGACGCGGGCACCTTGACCAGCACCGATGTTCTGCTGTTGGACGAGCCGGCCGCAGCCACCCTGACCGAGGCTCTGGCGGGACAGCCGTTCACCGTCAGTGCGGTCGACCAGCGTCCCAGCACCCGGCGCCCGGCGGCACCGTTCATGACGTCGACGTTGCAGCAAGAGGCGGGGCGGCGGCTGCGGTGGACCGCCAAGCGGGTCATGGACGTGGCGCAGCGGCTGTACGAGGGCGGCTACATCACCTACATGCGTACCGACTCCACCACACTGTCTGATCAGGCGATCGCGGCGGCGCGGTCGCAGGCGCAGGATCTCTACGGTGCCGATCACGTGCCCGCAGCACCGCGGCGCTACGACCGCAAGGTCAAGAACGCCCAAGAGGCACACGAGGCCATCCGACCCTCCGGCGATCACTTCCGCACCCCGGGACAGGTGTCGGGCACGATCAGCCGCGACGAGTTTCTTCTCTACGAGCTCATCTGGAAGCGCACGTTGGCGTCACAGATGGCCGACGCGAAAGTCGCCACCACCACCCTCCGGCTCGGCGCCACCGCGTCCGACGGCCGGCAGGTCGAGTTCACGGCGTCGGGCACGGTCGTGGTCTTCCCCGGCTTCCTGGCCGCCTACGCGGATGTGACCGACGACGGCGACGCCAAGAAGGCCGACACCCGGCTTCCCGGGGTGGCGCAGGGCGACACGGTCACGCCGACCGAACTGGTGGCCGAGCCGCACTCCACCAACCCGCCACCCCGTTACACCGAAGGGTCGTTGACGAAGAAGCTCGAGGAGATGGGGATCGGTCGTCCCTCGACATTCGCCACGATCGCCAACACTCTGATCGACCGCGAGTACGTCTGGCGGCGTGGCAGCGCACTTGTGCCGACGTTCCTGGGCATGACCGTCGTGCGGCTGCTCGAAGATCACTTCACCGCGCTCGTGGACTACTCCTTCACCGCCCAGATGGAGGAGGTGCTGGACGCGATCGCCGCCGGCGACGATTCGCGACTTCAGGCGCTCGAGCGGTTCTACCGCGGCGACGGCGGGTTCGACGGGCTCCGCAATCTGATCGACAAGGGCGGCGACGATATCGACGCGCGCGCACTGTCGACGTTCGCGATCGCCGGCAGCGACGCGGCGGTCCGGGTGGGCAAGTACGGCCCCTACCTGGAGCGCAACAGCGACGAACGAGCCAACTTCCCCGAGGACCTTGCGCCCGACGAGATCACGGCCGAGAAGGTCGAGGAGATCTTCGCCCAGCCGCGTGGGGACCGGGAGTTGGGCGACGACCCCGACAGCGGCCGGATGATCGTGGTCAAGAACGGCCGCTTCGGCCCTTACGTCACCGAGGTCTTGTCCGAGGAGGAAGCCGCCGCCAAGGGCAAGGCCAAGATCAAACCGCGCACCGCGTCGCTGTTCAAGGACATGGATCCGACGACCGTGACCCTGCCCGAGGCGCTGAAGCTGTTGTCGCTGCCGCGCGAGATCGGGCCCCACCCGGTGGACGGTGAACCGATCTTCGCCCTCAACGGCCGCTATGGCCCGTACATCAAGAAGGGCAACGACAGCCGGTCCCTGGCCGACGAGGCGCAGTTGTTCACCGTCACGATCGACGAAGCACTGGCCCTGTTGGCGCAGCCGCCGCGACGACGCGGGCAGAGTGCCCCGTCCGGGCCGCTGAAGGAACTGGGCACCGATCCCGTGTCCGGCAACCCGATCGTGGTCAAGGACGGCCGGTTCGGCGCGTACGTGACCGACGGCGAGTACAACGCGACGATTCCCAAGGGCGACAGCGTCGACGAGATCACCCTGGAGCGGGCCTCGGACCTGTTGGTCGAACGGCGGGCCAAGGGTCCGGCCAAGAAGTCGCGGCGAAAGACTGCGAAGAAGGCGACCAAGAAGGCCACCGCCAAGAAGAGCACGGCGAAGAAGACGCCCGCCAAGAAGGCCGCGAAGAAGACGGCTGCGAAGAAGGCGACGAAGGCTCCGGCCGCAGAGCCCGCCACCCAGACGAGTGAGAGTAGCCCCCATCCAGAGCCGGCTCCGGTGGTCGTCGAGGCGATCAGCGAGCCGGCCGAGTCAGGAGTGTCATGAGGATCGCCGACGACATCACCCAGCTGGTGGGGGGAACCCC
>CAZVYU010000114.1:0-2743 GCA_964631645.1 uncultured Actinomycetes bacterium | reverse complement strand
TCAGGAGTGTCATGAGGATCGCCGACGACATCACCCAGCTGGTGGGGGGAACCCCACTCGTCCGCCTGCGAGGGCTCAGCGAGTCCACTGGGGCCACCGTGGTCGCAAAGCTCGAGTTCTTCAACCCGGCCCACTCGGTGAAGGACCGCATCGGCGTGGCGATGATCGACGCGGCCGAACAGTCCGGCGCGTTGAAGCCGGGCGGTACGGTCGTGGAACCGACGTCGGGCAACACCGGCATCGCGCTGGCGATGGTGTGTGCCGCCCGTGGCTACCACCTCGTGATCACCATGCCCGAGACGATGAGCCGCGAGCGCCGTGCGGTGCTGCGCGCCTACGGTGCCGAGTTGATCTTGACCCCGGGTCCGGATGGGATGGGCGGCGCGATCGCCAAGGCCGACGAGTTGCTGGCTGCCAACCCTGGCTGGGTCATGCCGCAGCAGTTCGCCAACGCGGCGAACCCGCAGATCCACCGTGAGACGACGGCGGAAGAGATCTGGACCGACACCGACGGTGAGGTCGACATCCTGGTCTCGGGCATCGGGACCGGCGGCACCATCACCGGCGTCGGCCAAGTGCTCAAGGAGCGCAAGCCGGACGTCCAGATCATCGCTGTGGAACCCGAGGCCTCGCCGGTCCTCTCCGGGGGGGCAAAGGGTCCGCACCCGATCCAGGGCATCGGCGCGGGGTTCGTTCCCGCCATCCTCGATACCGACGTCTACGACGAGGTCGTTCAGGTGTCCGCCGACGCGTCGATGGACACCGCGCGCGCCCTGGCCAAGGACGAAGGGCTTTTGGTTGGGATCTCGTCCGGTGCTGCCGTGTGGGCGGCGCAGCAGGTGGCGGCCCGGCCGGAGAACTCCGGCAAGACGATCGTCGTGATCATCCCGTCGTTCGGTGAGCGCTACCTGACCACCGCGTTGTTCGCCGACCTGATGGACTGATGACCCATATCGGCGAGGACATCTCGACCGTCCTTGAACGCGACCCCGCCGCGCGCACCAGGCTCGAAGTCTTCCTCTCCTATCCCGGTCTGCACGCGTTGTGGGGCCATCGGATCCAGCATTGGATGTGGCAGCACCGCCTGCGCACCTTGGCGCGGTGGTTCAGCCAGATCAACCGGTTCTTCACCGGCATCGAGATCCATCCGGGGGCGACGATCGGCCGTCGGGTCTTCATCGACCACGGCATGGGGGTGGTCATCGGTGAGACGACGATCGTGGGGGACTGCTGCACGATCTATCAGGGCGTCACCCTGGGCGGGACCAGCCTCAAGAAGGAGAAGCGCCATCCCACGTTGGCGGACAACGTCGTGGTAGGCGCCGGCGCCAAGGTTCTGGGCAACATCACGGTGGGGTCGAACGCGCGGGTGGGCGCCAACTCCGTTGTACTGCATGACGTCCCGGCGGGCACGGTCGTGGTGGGGGTGCCCGGTCAGATCGTGACCCGACGAGCGCCCCTGGAACCGCCGGTGTCGGAACGGGAGAACGATGTTCCGGACGCCCTCGGAGCCGCCGTCGTGTCCTTGCTGCACCGGGTGGAGCGGCTGGAACGCGACACGGGCGAACTCCCCGGCGCCGGTCCGCACGCGCCGGAGCGCGGCGTGTGGCGCGGCGAGGACTTCGAGTCCGAGGACTTCAGCATCTGAGTTTTCCCCACTCTGCGGGGGTGGCTTCGATACGCGCTGACGCGCTACTCACCCACCGGGCCTGAGGGCGGCGACGGCTTGCACTCTGCGGGGTGAGTGCCGCCGGAGGCGGTGTATCGAAGCCCGCTCAGGTCGGCCTTGTCCTGGGTATCGGGGGTGCGGTTCGGAGGTGCGGGGGTGGCTTCGATACGCGCTGACGCGCTACTCACCCACGGGGGGATGGGTGAGCGATCACCCTCGACCCGGGGCGACCTTCCGCGGCAATCGATGGGCGACCATCCGCGCGATCACCCGGTATCCGTTGGTCCGGGCGTGGATGTCGCCCTTCTGGCAGTACCAGGTCAGCCGGCAGACGTTGGCGACCGGTACGGGGATCTCACCGAACGGCGGGAACGTCGTGGTCCGTTCCAGCGAACCGTAGGCGCCCGTGGCGCGCGTGACGTCCACGAATTCCCCGTCGGCCGAGGCATACGCCTGGCGCAACGCCGGATTGATGAACTGACGGAAGGCCAAGACCGAGAGCCTGGCAATCGACTGGTTCACCGGCTCGCGAACCCATTGTCCGAGCAGTACGTCGGGGTAGGTGGTCCCCACGATCAGCACCCGCTTTCCGGCGGCTTTGCGCAGCGTCGCAGCCAGGCGGGTGACGTTGGTGTTGATCCGGGCGACCGTCTCGGCGACGCAGGTGATCGGATCAGGATCGCTGGCGCAACTGGTGATGTCGTTGCCGCCGATGGAGACGGTCACCAACTTCACGTCGCCCCGGTGCTTGCGCAGGAATCGTGCCGCCGCCTGTGTCTGGGTGAGCGGCCAGTACGGCTTCGCGCCGACCGGCCTCCGGTCCTTGCTGCAGCCCTTCCGGTACAGGATGGACTCGGTCGTGGCGCCACCGCAGGCGACGTTGACCAGCTTGAGGTCGTAGCCGCGCTTCGCCGCCCTCGGAACCAATTGCTGGGCGAACCCGTGGGTCAGATCACCGTTCGGCTGGTAGCCCAGGGCGTAGGAATCGCCCACGGACAGGTAGTACTGCCGGTGGGTGTCGGCCTGTGCGGCCGTCGCCCCGGCACCCCACAGGACTGCCGCGGATGCGGTGAC
>CAZVYU010000113.1:0-7542 GCA_964631645.1 uncultured Actinomycetes bacterium | reverse complement strand
GTGCGGACCTCGTCGCGGTTGAGCCGCTCGCCGAGACGCCGATTGGCCACCTCCGGGATCCAGCGGAAGTACGTCGACGCCACCGGATCGAGGGCCCGGTCCAGCGGGAGATAGGTGTTGCCCATGCCGATCTCCTGACCCATGTACACGGTCGGGACGCCACGCACAGTCAACAGGATCACCGCCAACACGGCCGCTTTGCGCCGGTCACCGCCGACCCGGTCCAGCGACCGCGACCGGTCGTGGTTCTCCAGCACGTACGTGGGCTGCATCGGCGCCGGGAATGAGTCCTCGAACCGTCGGATGGTGTCCTCGAACCACTGTGCGTCGTACTCGTACAGGAGGAAGTCGAACAGGAAGACCAGATCCAGACCCCGGCCACCGGCGTTGTACTCGCGCAGAACATCGGGCGGACCGAACACTTCGCCCAACAGGATCCGATCGGGATCGGAGTACTCCGCGCACACGGCATGGAGTTCCTGCGCGAGAACGATGTTGTCCGGGGTGTTCTCGGTGTGTTCGCGCCGCCAGCCGCGCGGGAAACCCGTGGCCATGTGGGGGGCGAACGGATTGTCGCGCAACTGCGGGTCCTTCATGATCTGCCCGAAGATGTCGAGCCGGAAGCCGTCGACCCCCCGGTCGAGCCAGAACCGAACCGCGTCGAACATCGCGGCCTTGACCTCGGGGTTGCGCCAGTTGAGGTCGGGCTGGAACGGCAGGAACGTTGCCAGGTAAAACTGGCCGCGCTCCTCGCTCCACTGCCACGCGGAGTTCACCTCGAGCGCGGAACGCCAGTTGTTCGGCGGCTTGCGCCCGTCGCGGCCCCGGCCATCGGCCCACAGGTACCAGTCGGACTTCGGATTGTCGCGGGAACCCTTCGACCGCAGGAACCACGGATGCTGATCCGAGGTGTGGTTGAGCACCAGATCGAACATGACGTGCAGGCCGCGGTCGTGCGCGGCGTCGATGAGTTCGACTGCCGTGTCGAGCGTGCCGTACTCCGGCGCGACCCCGGTGTAGTCGGTGACGTCGTAGCCGAAGTCCTCCTGCGGGCTGGGGAAGAACGGTGATACCCAGACCGTGCCCACGCCGAGGTCGACCAGGTGGTCCAGACGGTCGATGATCCCTCGCAGGTCGCCGATTCCATCGGCGTCCGAATCCGCGAACGACCGCGGATAGATCTGGTAGATCGTCGTCTCGTGCCACCACACCATGGCCCCCATCCTGGCGCACCTCAGCGCCGACTTGTCCTGGTTCAGGAGCCTGGCGAAACACAGATGTAACGAACTGGCCCGATCCGTCACCACGCCGTAACGCCTCTCGACCGCACAGCGAAACACGCGGCGCCCAGTCTCTGGACATCCGAAGGGGAACCGCCCTGGAGGGGAAGGAGCACACGATGCCTGAGACGGCGCTGAATTCCGGCGACACCGCCTGGATTCTGACTTGCGCGGCTCTGGTTCTGCTCATGCTGCCGGGCCTGGCCCTGTTCTACGGCGGCATGACGCGGGCCAAGAGCACGCTGAACATGATGATGATGGTCATGGGGGCGCTGTGCCTCATCGGCGTCATCTGGGTCCTGTACGGCTACTCGATGACCTTCGGCACCGACATCGGCAACGGCCTGATTGCCAGTCCGACCGAGTTCTTCGGACTCGAAGGTCTGATGACCGAGGACCCCGAGGCCACCTACCCGGCCATGGCGTTCGTCGCCTTCCAGGCCATGTTCGCCACCATCACCGTGGCCCTCATCGCCGGTGCCATCGCCGATCGCGCCAAGTTCGGCGTGTGGCTGGTGTTCGGCGCCATCTGGGCGACCCTGGTCTACTTCCCGGTCGCGCACTGGGTGTGGGCGGCCGGCGGCTGGATCTTCGAAGGCGCGGGCCCGCTCAACGGCACCCCGGCCATCGACTTCGCCGGCGGCACCGCGGTCCACATCAACGCCGGCGCTGCCGGTCTTGCGCTGTGCATCGTGCTCGGCAAACGACTGGGATGGCCCAAGACCCCCATGAAGCCGCACAACCTGACGCTGGTCATGATCGGCGCCGGCCTGCTGTGGTTCGGTTGGTTCGGCTTCAACGCCGGATCGGCGCTTGCTGCCGGCAACACGTCGGCCGTGGTGTTCGTGAACACGTTCGCCGCCACCTGCGCTGCCGCCCTCGGCTGGCTGCTGGTGGAGCGTATCCGTGACGGCCACGCCACGAGCCTCGGCGCCGCTTCCGGCATCGTGGCCGGACTGGTCGCGATCACCCCGTCGTGTTCGGCCGTGAGTCCGGTCGGTGCGCTGATCCTGGGTGCCATCGCCGGCATCGTGTGTGCTCTGGCCGTCGGCCTGAAGTACAAGATCGGTTACGACGACTCGTTGGACGTCGTCGGTGTGCACCTCGTGGGTGGACTGGTCGGCACCCTGCTGGTCGGGTTCCTCGCCACCGAGGCCGCTCCTGCGGGCATCAACGGCCTGTTCTACGGCGGTGGTCTCACCCAACTGACGAGCCAGGCCATCGCTGCGTTCGTGGTGCTGGCGTACTCGTTCGTGCTCGCGTTGATCATCGGGTTCGCGCTCAACAAGACGGTCGGCCTGCGGGTCTCCGAGGACGACGAGGTCGCCGGAGTGGACCGCACCGAGCACGCCGAGAGTGCATACGAACTGACTGATACCGGGGCCGGCGGCAAGTTCGCCGGTCTCAGTGCCCACGCCGCACAGCGGTCGCTCAAAGAAGAAGAGGTGAAAGCATGAAGCTCGTCACGGCAATCATCAAGCCGTTCAAGCTGGAAGAGGTGAAGTCGGCGTTGGAGTCCTACGGGATCCACGGCCTGACGGTCTCGGAGGCCAGCGGCTACGGCCGGCAGAAGGGGCACACCGAGGTCTACCGGGGTGCGGAGTACACCGTTGACCTGGTGCCGAAGATCCGGGTCGAGGTCCTGGTCGACAGCGACGACGCCGACTCGGTGGTCGATGTGATCGTCAAGACGGCGCAGACGGGCCGCATCGGCGATGGCAAGGTGTGGACCACGCCAGTGGACTCGGTGGTGCGCGTGCGCACCGGCGAACGCGGCGCAGACGCCCTCTGAGGAGTACGACGGTGCGGAACGACGATGCGGCGCAGGCCACGGCCGACTTCGTCGCTGCCCGTACCGAACTGCTGCGGCGCCCCGGACCACCCGGTCCGGGGCGCCGCCGCGCGTTGGTGGCCCTGACCGACGAATGGCTGCAGGAACTGTTCCGCCTGGCCGGCGGGTCGGGGCGGTCGGCGGCGTTGGTGGCGGTCGGAGGCTACGGTCGGGCCGAACTCGCGGTCGGCAGCGACCTCGATGTGGTGCTGCTGCACGACGGTGCCGTGGGCGATCTGCCCGACCGGATCTGGTACCCGGTGTGGGACTCGGGGCTGCGACTGGATCACTCGGTGCGGACCCTGTCCGAAGCGCGGCGGCTGGCGGCCCGCGATCTGAAGGTCGTGCTCGGACTCCTCGATGCCCGCCCGGTCGCCGGAGACGAACTGTTGGTCGAACGGTTGGCCGGTTCCATCCGGTCGGACTGGCGGGGCTTCGCGCCGAAACGCATGGACGAACTGCGGGCTTCGGTCGACGAACGCCGGGAACGGCAGGGCGAGGTCGCCCACCTGCTCGAGCCGGATCTGAAGGAGTCGTTCGGCGGCCTACGGGATCTGACGGTCCTGCGGGCCATCGCGGCGGCGTGGCTGACCGATATCCCGCACGCCGAACTGGAGCCGGCCGGGGCCTTGCTCATGGACGCCCGCGATGCCCTGCAGCAGCGCACGGGAAAACCCGCGGACCGACTGCTCATGCAGGAGCAGGACAGTGTGGCAGGAGCACTCGGCTACCCCGACTCTGAAGAGCTGATGCGCAGCATCTCGGCGGCCGGGCGGTTGGTGGGGCACGCGTCGGACACCACCTGGTACCGCGTCGCCCGGGTCACCCGACGCTCGTCACGACGGCCGTTCCGCAAACTGGGGGGACGGCGCTCCCGGGCTCCGTTGGCCGACGGGGTTGTGGTCCAGGAGGACGAGGTCGTACTTGCTGCCGACGCCCGGCCGGAACGAGACCCGACGCTTGTGCTTCGGGCTGCTGCCGCAGCGGCCCAGTCAGGCCTGCACCTGGCCCCCCACGCGGTCCAGCGGCTGGCCGAGGAGTCCAGCCCCATGCCCGTGCCGTGGCCGGCCGGCGCGCGCGACTCATTCGTGTCCCTGCTCGGTGCCGGACGGGCCACGCTGCCGGTGTGGGAAGGGCTGGATCAGGCGGGGATCTGGCTGGCGCTCATCCCCGGTTGGGACGTCGTGCGCAGCGCGCCCCAGCGCAACCCCGTCCACCGGTTCACCGTCGACCGGCATCTGGTCGAGACGGCCATCCAGGCGGCCAAGTACCAGCGCGACGTGGATCGCCCCGACCTGCTCGTGGTGGGTGCCCTGCTGCACGACATCGGCAAGGGTCGTCCCGGTACCGACCACACCGACGTCGGGGTCGAACTGATCGCGGAGCTCGCCCCCCATCTGGGGTTCGATGAAGCGGACAGTGCCACGCTCACGACGTTGGTGCGGCAGCATCTGCTGCTCCCGGAGACAGCGACCCGTCGGGACCTGGACGACCCGGCCACGGTGCAACGGGTGGTCGACGCTGTGGGGGACCGCAGCACCCTGGAACTGCTCTACGCGTTGACGAAGGCCGATGCGCAGGCGACCGGCCCGGCGGCGTGGAGCGACTGGCGCGCGGCGCTGATCGCCGAGTTGGTGGAACGGGTCCGGGTGGCGCTGGCGGGTGGCAGGGAGATCCAGCCCGTCCCGCTGAGCCCCGAACAACAGGACTCACTCGACGCCCGGGTGACCGATGTATTGGTCGACACGGGTGCCCCCGGGGACATGCTGACGGTGACGGTGACGTCGCCGGACCGGGTGGGGTTGCTGGCCACGGTCGCGGGGGTGCTCGCCGCGAACCGGCTCGATGTGAGGGCCGCGCGCGCAGGCGGCGTCGAGGGGATGGCGTGGTCGCAGTGGACCGTCGATCCCGGGTTCTCCGGGATGCCCGACCCGGATCGGCTGCGCGAGGACCTGCGCCTGGCGCTTGAAGGGTCGTTGGACCTGGCGGCCCGGTTGGACAAACGGGAGGCGAGTTACCGTGACCGCGCCGAGATGATGGCGCTCGAACCGCGCGTCGAGATCGTCCCCGATGCGTCGGCGACGGCGACGGTGGTGGAGGTCCGCACCTACGACCGGCCTGCTGCCTTGTTCCGGCTGGCCACCAGCTTGGCTGAGTCCGGTCTGGATATCGTGGGGGCCCGCGCGGACAGCATGGGGTCGAACGTGGTGGACGTGTTCTACGTCCGCACCGGTGAGGGTGACCTCTTGGACGCGGACGAGGCGGATGCGGTGGTCAAACGCCTGGTGGACGTGGCCGGGGGCTGATCGTGCGGGGGAGTACCCTGGACATTCGTACTTCCGAGCCCGGAGCGAGGGGCACCGTTGTTCGCGTCACTGTCTGACCGCCTGACCGCCACGTTCAAGAACCTGCGGGGCAAGGGCCGCCTGTCCGAAGACGACATCGACACCACCGTGCGGGAGATCCGCCTGGCCCTTCTCGACGCGGACGTAGCGCTGCCGGTGGTGCGCGCCTTCTGCGCGCGGATCAAGGAACGGGCGCTCGATGTCGAGGTGTCCAAGGCGCTCAACCCGGGTCAGCAGGTCGTCAAGATCGTCAACGAGGAGCTCATCGAGATCCTCGGCGGCCAGACCCGGCGGCTGCAGTTCGCCAAGACCCCACCCACGGTGATCCTGCTCGCCGGGCTGCAAGGGGCCGGCAAGACGACCCTGGCGGGCAAGTTGGCGAAGTACCTGAAGGATCAGGGACATCAGCCGATGCTCGTGGCCGCCGACCTGCAGCGGCCGAACGCGGTCGATCAACTCCAGATCGTGGGCGAGCAGGCCGGGGTCGTGGTGTTCGCGCCCGAACCCGGCAACGGGGTCGGCGATCCCGTCGACGTGTCCCGCCGCGCGTTGCGGGAAGCCGAACTGAAGCTGCACGACATCGTCATCATCGACACCGCGGGCCGGCTTGCCATCGACGCGGAACTGATGGGCCAGTTGCGCAACGTACGGGACGCCGTGTCGCCCGACGAGACCCTGTTGGTCGTCGACGCCATGATCGGCCAGGACGCCGTCAACACCGCGGTGCTGTTCAACGAGCAGGTCGGCGTGGATGGTGTGGTCCTCACCAAACTCGACGGCGATGCGCGCGGTGGCGCCGCATTGTCCGTGGTGGGCGTGACCGGGCGTCCGATCATGTTCGCGTCGACCGGCGAGAAACTGGGCGACTTCGAGGCCTTCCACCCCGACCGCATGGCGGGGCGCATCCTCGACATGGGCGACGTCCTGAGCCTCATCGAGCAGGCCGAGAAGGCGTTCGATGCCGACCAGGCGCAGCGGATGGCCGGCAAGGTCGAACGGGGCGAGGACTTCACCCTCAACGACTTCCTGGAACAGATGCAGGCCGTCAAGAAGATGGGCTCTCTGTCCAAACTGCTGGGCATGTTGCCCGGCATGGGGGACATGAAGCAGCAGTTGGAGTCGCTGGACGACCGCGAGATCGACCGGGTCTCAGCCATCATCCAGTCGATGACCCCTGGCGAACGAGAAGACCCGAAGGTGCTCAATGCCTCGCGGCGGCAGCGCATCGCCAAAGGCGCCGGTGTCGAGGTCCAGAACATCAACAACCTGGTCGACCGGTTCGCCGACGCCCAGAAGATGATGAAGCAGATGCGCGCCGGAAAGGGCCCCGGCCTGCCCGGGATGCCTCCGATGCCCGGCGGCGGCAAGAAGGCCAAGGGTCGCACCGGCGGCAAACCGAAAGCCAAGAAGGGCCGGTCCGGCAACCCGGCCAAGCGCGCGCAGCAGGAAGCCGCGGCGGCGTCCGGTCCGTTGGTGGACCCGACCTCAATCGAACTGCCGAGCCAGTTCAAGGACCTGCTCGGCAAGTAACGGGCGGAGGCTGCCCGGCTACTTCAACGACTCCACCAGGGCGATGTACTGTTCCTTGGCGTCGTCGCTGGACAGTCCGGTCACCTTCTCGCGGGCGTCGTACTTGGCCCGGCCGACGGGGTTGGTGAACCCGGGCCGCTTGCCGGTCACATCGCCCTCGTTGGCCTGCTTGAACAGGGCGTACAGGCGCAGCATGTCGTCCTGGCCGGGGGCTTCGGGCAGCGTCTTCGACGCCGCCACCGCTTCGTCGAATCGGGTATCCAGGTCGGCCATGTCGCTCCTTCGCGGATGGGTCGGGCTGCCAACCGATCGTTCGCCGCGTGCGGGTCCCGACGCAAGCCAACGGGCGTGGTTCACCCGATCCCCAGGGTGGTGGCGGTCCCGGGCCGTTTGGGGACCTGGTTCCGATCTGGCACACTGTGCTGGTTGGCCGAACGGACCCTCTCAACCGGGCGGCCGGGTCTCGAGGACCCAGTGACGGTCCCCACCGTGGCGCAAGTCCTCACCCATTCACCCGACAGGAGAACACACAGCCGTGGCTGTCAAGATCAAGTTG
>CAZVYU010000112.1:0-7586 GCA_964631645.1 uncultured Actinomycetes bacterium | reverse complement strand
GCGGACTGAGCTTCGCGTAGCAGGGCGAGGTCGATCCCGAAACTGCGGTTCGCGGCCTCGGTGCCGGCGATGGACTGGAAGACCAGGTCGACCGGCGCTCCGGCGGCCAAGCCGGTCAGGGTGTTGGTCACATGGGTCAGGACGCAGCTCTGGGTGGGGATCGCGAACCGTCGGATCAGGTCGTCGAGGTGGTGCAGCAACTCGGTCATCCGCGCGACGCTGTCGGTCGCCGGATTGATTCCGATGCAGGCATCGCCGCACCCGAAAGTCAGTCCGTCCACGATGGCCACGGCGATCCCACGGGGGTCGTCGGTGGGGTGATTTGGCTGGATCCGGGACGAGAGCCGGCCCGGCAGGCCGAGCGTGTCGCGGAAGGCAGTGGTCACCTGGCATCGGGCGGCGACCGCCACAAGGTCCTGGTTGCGCATGATCTTGCTGACAGCGGCCACCATCTCGGGGGTCAGGCCCGGGGCCAAGGCGGCCAGCTGTTCGGGTGAGGCCGCCAGGAGGTGATCGCGGAACTCGCCGACGGTGAGTGCTGCCACCGGGGCGAACGCGGCTGGGTCGTGCCGGTGGTGGATCAGATCAGTGACCTCGTCGTCGACCGGAACCACGGGTTGGGCGAGGAAGGTGCGCAGTTCGATGTCGGCGAGGCAGATCTGGGCGGCCACCCGTTGCCGCTGGGAACCCGCGGCGATCCCCGCCAGTTCGTCCCCGCTGCGGCCCGGCGTGGCCTTGGCCAAGACGTCGCGCAGTTCCGTGAACACGAACGTCTCCGTTCCCACCCTCGCGCGCCAGCTCATGGGTGGAATCGTCGCGCGTGAGACCCCGCCCTCGCCATTCGATCGGGGCAGTCTCCTGCCGTACTCGATCGGGGCAGTTCCACGCTGCCCCGATGACGATGCGGGCAGGCCGACGCTGCCCCGAACCCGATCCGGGCAGCGCAGGAGTGCCCCGATCGAAGAAGGAGGGGCCGGTGTCGGACCCGGGTGACAGATTTCGTCGGGAGGGGGAACACCCGGTACGCTGGGGGCCACTTCACTCAGGTGACCGGGAACCGGTCGCCGAGTGGGGGCGCAGAAACCCTCCTGTCATGGATCGTCCATGGCCGCTTCAGTCCGAAGGAGGCTGGTGTGAACGCGCGTAACTACGAGGTCATGGTGATCCTCGCTCCCGATCTGGAGGAGCGCACCGTGCAACCCACTCTTGACACGTTCCTGAACGTGATCCGGCAAGGCGGCGGCGAGGTCGCCACCATCGACGTCTGGGGACGTCGGCGCCTGGCCTACGAGATCAACAAGCAGTCCGACGGCATCTACGCCGTGCTCGACGTGAAATGTACGCCCGACGCGGTCAAGGAACTGGATCGCCAGCTCAGCCTGAACGAGGCCGTGCTGCGCACCAAGGTCACCCGCCCGGATGCGAAGTAGGGGACACCATGGCTGGAGAAACCACGATCACTGTGGTCGGCAACCTCGTCGCCGACCCCGAACTGCGGTTCACCCCTTCGGGCGCCGCCGTCGCTTCCTTCCGGATCGCGTCCACCCCCCGGTCGTTCGACAAGAACACCAATGAGTGGAAGGACGGCGAGTCGCTGTTCCTCACGTGCAGCGTGTGGCGCCAGTACGCTGAGAACGTCGCCGAGTCGCTCACCAAGGGCACGCGCGTCATCGTCACCGGGCGTCTGAAGCAGCGCTCCTACGAGACCCGCGAGGGCGAGAAGCGCACCGTCTTCGAGATCGACGTCGACGACGTCGGCCCCGCGTTGAAGAACGCGACCGCCAAGGTGAACCGCATCTCCCGCGATGGCGGCGGTTTCTCCGGTGGCGGTGGCAACAGCAACGCAGGCGGCGGATTCGGCGGGGGCGACGACCCCTGGTCGACTCCTCCCTCCTCCGAAGCCCCCCCGTTCTGATCCCCCTTCCCCACCCGGCGTGAGCCGGCCTGACCTCAGGAGCACCTATGGCCCCCAAGCAGCAGATCCTGCGCCCGATCCGCAAGAAGCCCTGTCAGTTCTGCTCGGACAAGTCCCCGCAGATCGACTACAAGGACACTGCGCTGCTGCGTAAGTTCATCTCCGACCGCGGCAAGATCCGCGCCCGGCGGGTGACCGGCAACTGCAGCCAGCATCAGCGCGACATCGCCACGGCCGTCAAGAACGCCCGCGAGATGGCACTCCTCCCCTACACCTCGACCGCCCGCTGATTCCAGGAGACCGGAATGAAGCTCATCCTGACCCGTGAGGTGTCCAACCTCGGTTCCCCCGGCGATGTCGTCGAGGTGAAGGCCGGCTACGGCCGTAACTACCTGGTCCCGCAGGGCCTTGCGATCACGTGGACCCGCGGCGCCGAGAAGCAGATCGCGACGATCAAGCGGGCCCGCGAGGTGCGCGAGGTGCGTGACCTCGGTCATGCGCAGGAACTGAAGTCCGAACTCGAGGGTCTCACCGTCACAGTGGCGGCCAAGGCCGGCGAGACCGGTCAACTCTTCGGTTCCGTGAGCACCAAGGACATCGCTCAGGCGATCAAGGCCGCGGGCGGACCCGACGTCGACCGCAGCCGCCTGGCGCTCGATCACGCGATCAAACACACCGGCGAGCACCAGGTCAGCGTCAACCTGCACCCGGACGTCACCGCCACCGTCGGTATCACTGTCACCGCCTCCTGAGTCGATCGGGGCAGCCAACCGCTGCCCCGATCACGATGCGGGCAGTTCGCGAGTGCCCCAATCACGATGTGGGCATCGCAAGACTGCCCCGATCGACCTCCTCCGACACGGTTCAGTCGGAGAGGCCGGCGCGAACGTGGGCCAGCACCCCGTCGGCGGCCCGCTCGATCATCGCCAGGACGTCGTCGAAGCCATCGGCCCCGCCGTAGTACGGATCGGGCACCTCGGCGCCGGGCGCCGCCGCGGGATCGAACGAACGGAGGAGCCGGACATGATCGGCGGGCACATCATGCCGTTCGGCGAGTTCCAGTAGAGCGTCGTAGTTGTCCGTGTCCATCGCCAGGATCAGGTGGGACGACTCCAGCCACCCCGGCTCGAACCGGCGGGCGGAGTGGGACAGGTCGTATCCGGCGGCCGTCAAGGTGGCCCGGGCTCTGGGATCGGCGTCGTCGCCGGCGTGCCACCCGCCGGTCCCCGCCGAGTCCACGACAACGTCGTGCGCCAACCCCGCCGACTCCAACCGCTGCCGCAGAACGGCCTCAGCCATCGGCGAGCGGCAGATGTTGCCCAGACAGACACAGGTGATGCGGTAGGTCACTGTCCGACCGTACTGCCGCCGTGGGCGACAATCGTCCGGTGTTGCGCCCCGCCATCCTCCTGACCGCTGCCGCCGTCGTGTTGACCGCCTGCGGCGGATCCGGCGAGGCAACCGCCCCGGAACCCTCGGCCACCACCATGGCCGACCAGCCGGACAACCCGGTGGTCGTCGAGAATCAGCAGGAGGGCGACCCCACCTGGCGCAAAGCCATCGCCCACGCCGACGACCCGGAGCAGCTCTCCGCCTATGCGGACCGATCCTCCGTGACACCGGGTGACCCGGTGGGCCTGCATGTGTCCACGACCGCCGCAAAGTACACGGTGACGGCGTACCGGATGGGTTGGTACGGCGGTGCCCGGGCGCGCAAGGTCTGGACGTCGCCGGAGCAGCCCGGGACGAGGCAGACCGAGCAGGGTTTCCTCGAGGCCACTCGGACCCCCTACGCCAAGTGGAACCAGTCGTTGCAGGTCGACACCGCCGACTGGGTCCCCGGCATGTACTTGTTCCGGCTCACCGCTGCCAATGGCGCCGAGTGGCTGGTTCCCCTGGTCGTCCGTTCGCCCGATGCCGAGGGTCGGCTGGTGTTCATCATGAGCGACCTGACCTGGCAGGCGTACAACGAGTGGGGTTCCCGGTCGGCCTACCTGAGCGAGGAAGGTGGCTTCGAGGACCGCTCCCGCGCCGTGTCGTTCTCCCGGCCCTACGCCAACGGCTACGGCACCGGCAAGTACCTTGCCTACGAGCAGCCGGTGGTCGCATTGGCCGAAAGACTCGGGGTTCCCGTGTCCTACGTGGCCGCGTCGGACCTGTCCGACGGATCCGATGAGTTGTTGCGCGGCGCCGAGGGCGTGGTGTCGCTGGGTCACAACGAGTACTGGACCCAGGGCGAACGGGCTGCCGTCACCCGGGCCCGCGACGCCGGTACCGATCTCGGCTTCCTGGGCGCCAACACCATGTACTGGCGGGTGCGGTGGCAACCGGACGGTCCCGAAGGCCTCCCGTTGCAGGTGATCTACAAGTCGGCCGACGAAGACCCCGACGAGACCCGCGACACCACCGCCCGGTTCCGCGATCCTCCTGACCCCCGACCCGAACGTGCTCTGGTGGGGATGGACTACGAGTGTTATCCGGCCACCGGGACCTACACGATCGCGACGCCGAACTTCTTCCTCTTCGACGGCACCGACACGTCCCGAACCTACGCGGGTCTGGTGGACGTGGAGGTCGACCGGGCGTATCCCCTGCCGGGTACGCCGCGCACCCTGCAGGTCGTGGCGAACTCGCCGACGACGTGCAGTGCGGCGGCCACGGTGAGCAACTCGACCTACTACACCGTGCCGTCGGGAGCGGGGGTCTTCGCCGTGGGAACGATGGGGTGGGTGTTGCGGGCGTTGCGCCGGGATGCCCCGAAGCCCACCACCAGGTTCGCTGAAAAGGTCTCCAGCAACCTGCTGCTCGCCATGATGCGCGGCCCGATGGGGCAGGAGCACCCTTCTGAACCGAACCTCAAGTCGTTCGACCTGAGCCCGGTCAACACCACCGGGGCAGCCTGATGAGCGGCCCTCCGCTTTAGCACGCGCGCGGGAACCACGCAGCAGTTTGCTCCACCCTTGACGACGGACTTTGTGCACAAGTGAGGGCCGGATCCCCCGGCTGCCAACACGCCCGAAAAAAAGGTGATGTCCACAGGGCGTGGATGGCGAATTCCCAGGTCAGGGCGTGTGTCGTGATCTGAATCACACCGATATCCCCAGGCAATTCACATGGTTGTGGACGTAGCCGCCGCCTGCGGTCCACAGCGTTGTCCACAGGCTGCGGAATCAGCGCGTGGACAGGCATTCCGCGTCGGCCTAACTTCGGGAGGGCTCAGAGCGGATCCCCTTCCGCCCCGGGCGCCCACCCCGGGAGGGGCGCGGAAGACCGGCAGCGTTGTCGTCCTGGAGGAGACATCGAAGCGGCGGGCCGCGTTGGGGTGGGGAGACGGAAGCGGTGCAGCGGCTTCACGGGGAGGGCAACTGGTGTTGCCGCTGCACCGCTTCGCTGTCGGACCCCCTTGGTAGTCCTGGCGACAAGGGGATTCGACCAACGGAGGTGGCGGTATGACGATCGCGGAATACCCGACCCACCCCGCCGACGACATGCCCGTGGTCGCCCCCGACCGGACGCCACCCCAGGACATCGCCGCGGAGCAGTGTGTGCTCGGCGGAATGCTGCTCAGCAAGGATGCAGTCGCCGACGTCGTCGAGGTCATCCGTGAGGCTGACTTCTACCGGCCCGCTCATCAGGCCGTGTTCCGCGCCATCACCGACCTGTTCGCCAAGGGGGAGCCGGCCGATGCCGTGACCGTGGCCCACGCGCTGACCGAGTCCGGCGATCTGGCTCGGGTCGGAGGCGCGGCCTACCTGCACACGTTGGTCGCCTCCGTTCCCACCGCGACCAACGCCAGCTACTACGCCGGAATCGTGCGCGACACCGCCGTGCGCCGCCGCCTCGTCGACGCCGGCACTCGGATCGCGCAGTGGGCCTACGCCGGCGAGGGCGAGGTCGACATGGTCGTCGACCGGGCACAGGCCGAGGTGTTCGATGTGACCTCGCTGCGCTCCAGCGAGGACTATCTGCCGCTCGCCGACATCATGGATGGCGCGGTCGCCGAGATTGAGGCGACCGCTTCGCGGGGCGGCGAGATGGTGGGCGTGCCGACCGGCTTCGTCGACCTCGACCGCCTCACCAACGGGCTGCACGCCGGGCAGTTGATCATCGTGGCCGCCCGGCCCGCCATCGGCAAGGCGCTGGCGCTCGACACCGCCATCCCGACGCCGACCGGCTGGTCCACGATGGGCGAACTGCGCGCAGGCGATCAGGTCCTCGGGCCGGACGGCCGACCCACCGCGATCGTGGCCACCACCGACGTCATGACCGACCGGCCCTGCTACCTGGTGGAGTTCTCCGACGGCAGCAACCTCGTCGCCGACGCCGAGCACCAGTGGCAGGTCACGCTGTCCGGCAAGTCGGCCCCAGAGGTGCGCACGACGAGGGAACTGCGTTCCTGGATCAGTCGGTGGGACGGGTCCGCCTTCCCGCTCATGCCGGAAGTTTCTCCGGTCGAGCTCCCGGCTGCCGACCTGCCCATCGACCCGTATGCCCTGGGCGTCTGGCTCGCCTGCAACGACGATCCCGAGGCGGTGCGCGACCCCGAGGTCGACATGTGGCTCGACGGCCGTGACCGAGCCTTGACGTCGGTGTCCGCGATCGCCGGCGAGTGGGGGATCGCCGCCAACGGGTTCCTCCCGCGTCCCTACCTGCGGGCGTCCGTCGCCCAGCGCCGGGCCCTTCTGGCCGGTCTGCTGGACGTGGCCGGCGGGGTCGATGCTGCCGGGGCGGTCATGGTCAGCGTGGCCAGTCGGCCGGTGGCGCGCGATCTGTACGAGTTGTTGTCCACGCTCGGCATCTCGGCAGCGATGTCGGTCGGACCCGTGCGCGGTCGACGCCCCCAGGCGACCGTGCGCATCACGTTCACCAGTGACGACCCGGTGTTCCGCCTGCATCACAAGGACGTGCTGCACAAGGAGCGGTGGGGGCAGTACGCGATCGGCCCGGCGCAGCAACGGTTCATGACCGCGGTCACCCCGATCCCGTCCGTGCCGGTGCGGTGCATCGAGGTCGACAACGAGTCGCACGTGTACCTGGCCGGCCACGGGATGGTCCCGACCCACAACTCCACGCTCGGGCTCGACATCGCCCGTTCGGCATCCATCAAGCATGGCCTGGCCAGCGTCATCTTCAGCTTGGAAATGAGCCGCAACGAGATCGTCATGCGCCTGCTCAGTGCCGAAGCGCAGGTCCCGTTGCACAACATGCGGTCCGGCAAGATGCACGACCCCGAGTGGCGCAAGATCGCCTCTCGCCAGGGCGTCCTGCACGAGGCGCCGCTGTACGTGGATGACTCCCCGAACATGACGATGACTGAGATCCGCGCCAAGTGCCGCCGCCTGAAGCAGCGGGCCGATCTGCGCTTGGTGATCGTGGACTACATGCAGTTGATGACGTCGGGCAAGAAGGTGGAGTCCCGCCAGCAGGAGGTCAGCGAGTTCTCCCGTTCCCTCAAGCTGCTGGCCAAGGAACTCGAGGTTCCGGTCATCGCCATCAGCCAGTTGAACCGTGGTCCCGAGACCCGCAACGACAAGAAGCCCATGCTGTCCGACCTGCGTGAGTCCGGCTGCCTCACGGCCGAGACCCGGGTCATCCGGGCCGACACCGGCCGCGAGGTGACACTCGGCGAACTGCACGACGATGGCGCCCGCGACGTTCCGGTGTGGGCGCT
>CAZVYU010000111.1:0-7621 GCA_964631645.1 uncultured Actinomycetes bacterium | reverse complement strand
CGGCCGCCGGACCGCTCGCCACATTGCCGTTCGGCTGCCACACGCCGAACGACCACGGGCAGGCGCGGTAATAGCCCATGGCGAGGACCTTGTTGTTGTTCTTCAGCAGGGTCTTGTAGATGTTGATCAAGTGGTCGCTCTGCCGGTTCTGCGCCCACTGCTGATCGGCACAGTCCACGACGTTGGACACCGGGTAGGCCCACCAGCCGGTCCAGCCCAACCATTCCGTCGAGTCGGCGCACGCGCCATTGGTGACGTTCACGCCGGACAGCCGGATCTTGAGGAAGCTGGCGAGGATCGGGTTGGCCCCGAGAGTCATGACGACGTAGGTGTTCTTGATGTTGCGCAGCTGATAGTTGAAGGCACCGCCGTCATCCCAGTTCGCGGGAGTTGATCCGGTGACCGCCCAGTTCTCGACCGGGACCGCCTGGCCGGCCTTCTGCGAGCCGGCGATCTGGAAGGAGTAGGCGACATCGGGCGACTGAGGGCCGGGCTTCCACGGACCCGCACTCCACGGCGCCCCGTTGAAGTTGTTGTTGCTGCAACGGTCGTCCGGCGTCCCGCTCGACGGCGGGTTGCAGTCCGAGAGCGAGTTGTCGCCGAAGTACCAGGAGTTCGCGAAAGCGTTGTTGACGCTCCCGGTGATGTTCTTGGCGTTCTCCTTCTGCCCCAGATACCCGAACCCGGCGGTGACCGAGTCCCCCAAGAAGATCACCGACTCCGCGTCCGCCGCGGCCTTGGCGGGCTGAGCCGGCGCGGCGGCGGCGTGGCCGGCGCCCACCTGGGCGAACAGGAACAGCAGCGCGATGGCGGTGGCCGCCAGTGCCGCGGCACGATTCCAGGACGAGCGGAACGATCGAGTCATGGGAACCCCTCACACGAGATACCCGACAGTAGTTCGGGATCCGCCCCGGTCGCCCGACAATCGCCTGAACGGGCCCGTCAATTCCTGTGGGAACCTACGGATGTGAGGAGTGTGAACGCCGACTTCGCCACGCCCCCGGGCTGGCGGTCCGGCCACCTGCAGACCGTACGCAGCAAGTTCCGGCCGCGCCACTATGACCTGCCGAGGCTGGCCAGCCGGCGCGACCTGTTGGTCGACCTGGACGACGGAACCGGCGACCGCCTACGCGTGCGACTGCTTCAGGCCCGGCGCACCCCCGACGGCCTGCCACGCCGCGGTCTGGTCCTGCTCGTCCATGGACTGGGCGGATCGGCGGACTCCGACTACGTGCGCGCCACGGCGGCGGGGCTGTTGGCCGACGGCTACAACTGTGCGCTGGTCGACCTGCGCAGCGCCGGACTGTCCGGTGCGACCACCCGGCACATCTACCACGCCGGCAAGACCGACGATCTGCGCTGCGTCCTGGCCGAACTGGCCCGTCAGCCCGAAGCGCGGGACAATCGCGAGGCGACGGCCCGACTGATGGTCGTCGGCTTCTCGCTGGGCGGAGCGGTCACCCTCAAACTGCTGGGCGAACCGTTGGCCGGTCTGCCGGTCGTGGCGGGAGTCGCTGTTTCGGCGCCCCTGGATCTGGTGGCCGGTTCGACCCACCTGAGCGGTGCGATGTTCGGGATCTACGAGCGGTACATCTTGCGGGCCCTGCGGCGGGACTCACTGCGCCCCGCGCCCGACGGAACGGAGCGGGTCTCCCCCAGCGAACGCAGCGGGATCCGGAAGGCGCGCCGCCTGCCGGACTTCGACGACGTGCTGACCGCACCGCGCAACGGCTGGCGGGACGCCCAGGAGTACTACACGGTGAACTCCTGCGCCCGCTTCCTGGCCCACATCACCGTGCCCACCCTGGTCATCCATTCACTGGACGATCCGATGATCCCGGCGGCGCCGTACGAAGCCGTCGATTGGGCCGCGCTCGAGCCGCGCGGGGTGCGGCACCTGATCACCGACAAGGGTGGTCATGTCGGCTTCCACGAACGCGGCAGCGACTCCCCGTGGTACGTCGGTCGTACCGTCGAGTTCCTCGACGATGTCACCGCCGGTACAGATTCGCCTTCTTCATCGCGGTGATGATCGACTTCCCGGTGGGATCGCCCACCTTCACGAACGCGGCCGGGGTGCCGATGGGTGCGTCGACTGCAGTGACCCGGTTGCCCCGGTAGACCGTGCCGGTCAGGATGTGGCGCCACTTGCCGGGCGGGAACGTCACCTTCACCGATGTGGCCGAGTCGTCGTAGACGGGTGCGACGAACAGGTGGTCGCCGAGGAAGAACTGCAGATCCTGCCGGGCGACCTTCGTCCCCGGATACACGAGCCACGCGTGCCGCATGGCCGGAACTCCTTGGTCCACGGCCTCGTCGATCACACCACTGCGATAGGCGCGCAGCGCCGCGTAGATGCGCGACGACTTCGCGAACTGCTTGCGGGTGGTCGGAGTGCTGTACACCTGCTGGTTCTTCGTCGGTCGGTTCGTCTCGTGAGTGCGCATCACCGGTCCGAACGCCTGCATCTCGCCCCAGCGGGCGTTGAGGTTCGGGGGTCGCATGAAGTCCTCGACCCCGGTGTTGACGCTGGTGTAGCCGCCGATGTCGCTGTGCCACAGGGGAGCGCCGGAGACGCCGCCGGCGAGCATGCCCTTGACCGCGTTGCGCATGCCGTCCTCGTTGGCGTAGTTGACCATCTGATCGCCGGCCCACCACAGCGGAACCTTCGACCGGCTGCCGAGGTAGCCGGCCCGGAAGAACGCGACACAGTCCGGCTTGGCACTGCGCTTGCACCCTTCACGCACCGTCTGGGACCACAACTGCGGGTACCGGTTGTGCTGCTCCCGGGCCGAGCCCTTGTAGAGGACGCTGTCGAACGGCAGGTACTCGCCGAAGTCGGCCATGAACCCCGAGGCCCCCACCCCGATGACCTCCTTGGCGATGATGTCGGCGAACCAGTCGCGCGCCTTGGGATTCGTCAGGTCCACCAGGGCGGTCGGGAACCCGACCGTCTCCACGACGTAGGTCTCACCTCGCTGGTTCTTGACCAGGTAACCCTTCCTCTCGCCTTGCTTGTAGAAGTTGGTGATCTTCTGGCCATCCACACGATCAACGTCGACGACGAAGGGGTTGATGTACGTCAGGGTCTTGATCCCCTGGCGGTTGAAGTCCCTGACCATCTTTCCCCAACCGGGGTAACGGACCCGGTTGAGTTGCCACGTCCACCACAACTGCTCACCGAAGTCGGTCACGCGCTTGCCGACCCAGTCCTGCAACCACACGCCGGAGATCTTGCTGCCGGCCTGCTTCATCTCCTTGACGACGGTGCGCACTTTCTGGGTGCCGCCTTGGATGCCCAGGACTGCCCCCTTCTGGATCCACGGGGCCAACTCCTGTCGCTCGGACCCGGCACCCCGCGCGACCATGAGCGACTTCGGGTTACTCCGCGCGAGCACTTGGGCCGTCATCGACGGGTGGAAGGACTCGAGGGAGACCTGCGATCGGCGGGACATATCCGCGATCGAGAAGGCACCGCTGCCCAGCGTGTCAGCCAGCTCGAACGATCGCTTCTGCGCCGTCACGTAACTGGGCCAAGGCGCGTAGTTGGTGTTGAGGTTCCCGGCGCCCCAGGTGGCAAGGTCCACGATGCCAGCGGCCGGTTCTTCCCCTCGGGTGACGCCCTGTTCCTGCACGAGGATGGGCATGACCACCCCGGACAGGTCGAACGGGCGGAACGACTCCCCCAGTCCGTGGACGGCCGCATCGGGCTTTCGCCCGGCCGTGATCATGACGCTGGTCAGCTTCTTGCCCCGGTTGGTGCGAGCCACCGACAGGTCAAGATCCATGGCGTTCACGGTGGCCGAGCGCCGCACCTGCGTGAGGGTCAAGGTGTATGGGGCCTTGGTCCCGCCGCCGAAGATCACGCCCTTCACGGTGACGCCGGATCCACGGGACCGCACGGACGAGACCGTCTGCTTGGTGAGGCGGTCGGTGCGCTCCACCTGGGGCCAGAAGGCGCCGGCCTTGGAGCGCCAGACCCAGTCGACGGTGTTGCGGCTGGCCCCGACAAACGCGCGGCCGGGGTCGCTCGCGAACGCCACCCGCCCTTGGCCGTCGGTGATCGTGATGCCATTGCGGCGGCCCGCCTTCGTCCAGCCGAGACCGCCATCGGACGGGGTCTTGGGGCCGCGTACGACGACGGTGAACTCACCGACCCGGTGCCGGGACGCCACGGCACGTCGGACGGTCAGCTTCCCGGGCGTCAGGGGATCCATGGCGTCGGGCGGAACCTCCGGTCCGTACTTGGCAGTCGTCGAAACAGCCGGACTGACCACGCGCTTCCCGTCACTCGCAACCGCGCGAATCCTGAAGTCGCCGCCCGTGAGCGGGCGCCACGATCCGGTCGCCCGGCCCGAACTGTCCGTCCGGACGGTATCGACGGTGCGCCAGCCGTTGGTGGCCGAGGATTCCTGGATCTTCACCGACGTCCGGCCAGCCGGTGCGACGCGCACTTCGACATCGGCCGGGATGCCGACGGAGGTCGTTGCTGCGACCGTGGCCGTCACCGAAGTCACGCGTTGCGCGACAGGGGTAAGTCCCGCGACGGGAGCCGGTACTGCACCGGCCGATCCTGCCGCCAGGGGGACCAACATCGTCACGGACAATCCCGCGGTCACGATTCCGACGGCTACCTGTTGCCTCATGAACACTCCTCCGGCGACTGCACCCACCCTATTGCGGTGTCCGGTAGAGGGACAGGGTTCGCACAATCAAGCGCTGGATTCCTGCGTCGACGTCTTCGAATCATCGGCTTCGGCGCTACCTAGCCGTGCTCCCGCGAGGGCCACCACCAGCACCACCGCGGTCGCTAGGACCGCAGCGACCTCCCAGGTCAGACGACTGGCCACCGCCAGGGCGATCACACAGATGATCGCGGTGACCAGGCCGGCCACAACGCCCCGGTTGACCGATCGACCACCCAGTTGGGCGCCGACCAGAGCAGCGGCGGCGAGGCTGGTCACCAGCAGCACCCGGTCAAGTCCCGGATCGAAGAGTCCGATGACCGCCGCCAGTCCGGCAACGCCGGCCACCCAGGGCCATCCGATCCCGACCACCGGTTCGATCGCGGTCTTGACCCCTGCCAGGACGATCGCCACGAGCGCGGTGAAGAGCACGGTCGCAATCGCCAGCAACACCGGAGCCAGTCCGGGGACCAGGTCGAGGTTGGCGGGAAGCACGAAGAACTGCAGCGACGGCGCGAGGACCGCCCCGCCCAGGAACATCAGTTGCCCGAAGGCGATGACCACCACGATCACCGCAGCCGCCAGCCAGATCCGCCCCCACCCAGGGCCAGGAGCGTCGGGGGCCGTGGCGTCCTCAGGGTCCGACGTATCGGTTGCCGTGGTCCCGGACGCCGCCGACACCAACTGGCGCAGTCCCGCGTCGCACCAGCCGATCACGAAGACCGCGAGCGCGATGGCCAGGACTGCCATCGGGGCGGGACCGGCCACCTCGATGATCGGCACGACGGCTTCCTTGACGCTTCCCAGGAAGATTCCCAAGGCGATCGCGATCAGAGCGGGAAGGATCAGGAGCCAGACCGCCAGCGAACCTGCGCGTGAACCGGCCGCCAGACCCTGACCGATGACCACCAGCGCAGCGATGACAGCGATGACGATGACCACGGTCCGGGGGTCGACCCGGCCGAGGAGGGACAGGCTCTGGCCCGCGGCGATCAGCAGAGCAGCTGCCAGCCCGGCGGCAACCAGGACCCGGGTGGCGGATTCGGCTGCGCTCTCCTCCGAAGTCCTGCGGCTCAGCGACAAGCGCAAGGCCAGCAGCGGCAGGACCAGGACGATCAACAGAAGGACGAGTCCGACAGCCGTCATCCCCCCGGTCACGAACACGGGAACGGATACCACCGCATACACAAGCAGCGCGGCCACCGCGCCGCGCCGCCACACGCCGGGTTTGGGCGGGGCCTGGGTTCGGTAGACGGCCACGATGACGGCGAACAGCCCGATGGTCATGGCCAGCACGATCTGAGGCAGGATCTCGCGGTTCATCCGTTCACCCCGGTCGCGCGCGCCACCGTCCCCAGCAACTGGTTGGGACAATTCGACGGTGGCGGCTCGCCCGCCCACCGGGCGTTCATCCAGTCGATGACGGACGGTTGGTGCAGCCGGGCCTGGTAGTTGATCGACGGGTGATCGTCGTCGGGGTAGCGCACGTAGTACAGGGTCGAACCCCACGCGCACTGGGTCATCACCTGTGCGTGGGTGAACTGAGGAAGGATTGTCTTGTCCTTCAAACCCTGGACGATGATCATCGGAGTCGGGATCGGCCGGGCTCCCGGCATCCCCTCCGCGAGGGCGGTCACCAGACCGGGCGCAACCGGCGAGTTGATCAGTTGGCTCAGGGGCACGTCGGACACCGCGTCGGCCAACCTCGACCCGCACTGGGTGTTGAGCAACTCGATCTTCTGCTTGCCCGCCGGGCTCAGGATGTCGTCCAGGCTCACCAGTTCGGGATAGTTCTCGGCGTATGACTTGGCGATGAGCAGCACGAACATGTTCTGGGCCGTGCTGGTGGGGTTCCCGGCGACAGTGTTGAGCACGCCCTGGAGCGCCGGAGTGAGCCCGGGCGCGAGCGCGACCCCTCCGCCGAGGTCCAGCTCCGGGGCGTAGTCCGGTGCCAGCTGTAGCGCTGACAGGGCGGCTTCGCCTCCTTGGGACTTGCCGTAGATGCCCAACTTGCTGCGGTCGATGGGAACGGATCCGATGTCCGGCGCAGGTGTCTGCACCGCTCGGAGGGCATCCAGGATTCCGCGACCCTCCAGTGGTCCGACCAGGTACGACGAGGGGCCGGGCGCACCCATCCCGCTGTAGTCGGTCGCCACCACCGCCCAGCCCGCTTCCACCATGGGGAGCATGTGGGGGGTCCAGGCGCTGAAGCCGGGTGTCCGGACTTGGAACGGTGTGTGACTGATGCCGCACATCCGCCCGACGCCGGTGGTGCCGTGGGCGAAGCTGACCAGCGGAAAGCCCCCAGCGGGGGCGGGGGTGTCGGGGACCGCGTAGAGACCGGTGACCGGGATCGCGTTGCCCTGCAGATCCGTCGATTCGTACATGATCCGGTAGACCCGCGTGCCCTTGGGTGCGTCGGGCACCTCCTCGGCGCGAATCAGGGTCCCCGGCGCGCTGGGGGTCCACTGGCCCGGGTCGTAGAAGGACGTCATCTTCGGCGTGACCGTGCTGTCGAGGTCGGCCGTCAGCGCCTCGCTCTGGGGGTACGCCGGCGCATCAACCAGCGACGTCGGCGGGGCTGTGACATAGAGGGCGGCTCCGGCCACCACCGCAGCGATCGCCGTGCCGACAAGAGCGGTCGTTCGAGACATCCGGCCACCTCCGGTTCGACGCTAGAGGCTGGCGACCTCCCATGTCTGACCATGCCCACTGGCCGGACGCGGTCCCGCGCCAAGTGAGGAGGATTCCGGCATTTGGTGCGCGCCCGGCGGGCCGGTACGATGGCGGAGTCGCACAGGCGATCGCCGCGGGGTGGAGCAGTTCGGTAGCTCGCTGGGCTCATAACCCAGAGGTCGCAGGTTCAAATCCTGCCCCCGCTACTCCAGTCTCAGCCTCCCTACCCGGGGGGCTGAGGCAGTTCTCGGGCCGGTCAT
>CAZVYU010000110.1:0-7632 GCA_964631645.1 uncultured Actinomycetes bacterium | reverse complement strand
CGACAGCAGCACCGCCATGCCCCACTGGCCGCTGGTCAGCGGGACGGTGCCCAGCACCGCGTTGAACGGTTCGCTCTCGATGGCCATCCACGTGAGCACCAACGGTGCCAGCAGCCACAGGAAGTACGGGACGTACGGCCCGGCCCACGCAGGCAGCAGATCTCGTCGCACCGCGGCGGCGAGGAGGATCGTGCTCAATGCGGCCACGGCAAAGGCGGTAGTCTGGGGCGCACCGCTGGCTCCATCGCCGGAGCGGGCGTCGAGGAAGAAGTAGGGAAGCAGGATGCAGATGCCCTGGACCAGTCCGAAGAGCGCCCAGCGCGGCGTGGTGCTGCGGTTCAGGATCGGCAGGTGGGGATCGCGCGGCGGCAGGTCCATGACCCCTGGCTCGGTGGAGTCGGTCGAAATGCCGATTGCAGGGAAGATTCCGATGAGGAACGAGACGAACAACAGCATGACCGGCAACAGCGCCTGACCGTTGTTGATGTCCAGCGCACTCGCCAACAGCATCGAGATCAATACACCGAACAGGCCCACCATGACGTAGCGGAGTTGGGCGACGATCTTGCCGTAGATGTCGCGACCCAGTTCCACGGCATGCACCAGGGTCGAGAAGTTGTCGTCGGTGAGGATCAGGTTGGCTGCCTGTTTGGTGACGTCGCTGCCACTGCCCATCGCGACGCCGATGTCGGCCTTCTTCAGGGCAGCAGCGTCGTTGACGGCGTCGCCGGTCATGGCCACGATGTCGCCTTCGTTCTGCAGCACCGAGACGAGCCGCAGTTTGTCCTCCGGCGACACCCGGCCGAAGACGTGCAGTTCGGGCAGCCGTCGGACGAGTTCGGTGTCGGTCAGCCGTTGGAACTCCGGTCCGGTGATGACGCCGGGTCCCAGGTCCAGTTCGGCGCCGATCGCCGCCGCGGTCACCGCGTGGTCGCCGGTGATCATCCGCACATCGATACCGGCCTGGTGCGCGACCGAGATCGCGTCCTTGGCGCTGGGTCGCAGCGGGTCGATGATCCCGACCAGTGACACGAACGTCAGGTCGGCCACCGCGGCCATGGGGTCAGCCTGGAGGGCGGCGAGCTGGTCCGGCGGGAAGGTGCGGTACGCGAACGACATCACCCGCAACCCGTCGCGAGCCAGTTGGTCGTTGGCCTCCTTGATCCGGTCCGCGACGTCGGCGATCGGGACCTCGTCGGACCCCTGCCCCCACATGGCCGTGCTGCACCGCTGCAGCAGAACATCGGGCGCGCCCTTGACCAGCTCCACGATCTGCGGGACGTCATCGATGGGCGCCTCGTGGAACGTCGCCATGAACTTGTACTCAGAGTCGAACGGGACCAGCGCCGCGCGGGGATACTCGGCCCGTGAGATCGAGGCGTCGACGCCCATCTTCGCCGCAAGGACGACCAACGCCAGTTCCGTCGGGTCGCCGACCACGCTGCCGTCCTGGCGGATCTCGGCATCTGAGCACAGGGTTAGCCCATAGGCCAGCGGCGTGAAGTCCGGCGTCTCCTCGCCGGCCACCCCCAAGATCGCCCCGTTGGTCGAGTACCCCTCGCCCTCGATGCGGAACCAATGACCGGCGTTGAACATGCGCGTCGCGGTCATGCTGTCCAGCGTCAGCGTCCCGGTCTTGTCGCTGTTGATCGCGCTGGTGCAGCCGAGCGTCTCGACGTCGGTCAGGTTGCGCACGATGGCCTTGGCCTTCGCCAGCCGCTGCGCCCCGTAGGACAACATCGTGGTCAGGAACGTGGGCAGGCCGGCCGGGATCGCCGAGATCGCGACGGTGATGGCCAGCAGCACCAACTGCGAGGTGGGCAACCCCCGCACCAGACCGATGACGACGATGATGGCGACCGCCACCCAGGCCAGGATCGCCAGCCGGATCGTCAGGCCGCGCAGTTCGTTCTGTAGCGGCGACGGCTCGGATTGCACGCTGCTGAGCATCCCGGCGATCTTGCCCATCTCGGTGTCGGCGCCGGTCGCGGTGACCACCACACGTGCCGTCCCGCGCGTGATCGACGTGTTCTGGAAGACCATCCCGGTCCGGTCGCCCAGCGCGGTGTCTGCGGACGCCACGGCTGCGGCGCTCTTGTCGACGGGGGCGCTTTCGCCGGTGAGCCCGCTCTCCACCGCCTCGAGAGACGCGGACTCGATGATGCGACCGTCGGCCGGCACCAGGTCGCCCGGTTCCAGCAGCACGATGTCTCCGGGCACCAGGTCGGCGGCGGGCACTGCCTCGCGGACTCCGCCGCGGATCACGTTCGCCTCGGGCACCTGCAACGAGGCGAGCGCGTCTGCGGAGGCCTGCGCCTTGATCTCCTGGTTGGCGCCCATGAAAAGGTTCAACAGGACCAGGACGATGACGAGCCACCCGGTCTCGGCCTGTCCGAAGACGAAGGCCACCGCGGCCACGATGGTGAGCATGACGCTCATCGGATCGGCCCAGATCCGCAACACGATCTGCCAACGGGAGGCTTTGGGTTCGGTCGGGATGACGTTCGGTCCGCGGCGCTCGAGTTCGCGGGCGGCCCCACCGGCGCTCAGGCCGTCGGCCGCGTCGGACGACAGTGCGCGGACCACCTGGTCGGGGTCGAGGGTGTACCAGGCGGTGTCGTGATCGGATGTCGTAGTCACAAGTGCCTCCGTGACCCGACTATTCCAGCGAACTCCTCGATCGGGGCACTCTTCCGCTGCCCCAACTGCGATGCGGGCAGCACGTCGCTGCCCCAAAGGCGATCGGGGCAGTGCGAGGCTGCCCCGATCGAACAGTGTTGGTCAGCTGCGCGCCTTGTCGATCCAGTTCTCGACGGTGCGCCGCACGTCGTGGACGGTGGATCCGCCCTTCTGGCCGGCCTGGTCCAACCAGCGCTCGACCTGGTTGCTCACGTCGGCGAGCCGGTCCTTGGCCTCGCCCGCGATGCGGTCGATCCGGCCGTCGTTCTCCAGCGACTTGTCGCCGGTCACGGCTCCGACGGCGACCTTGGTGCGTCCCTTGACCTTGTCTGTGGTTCCAGCCATTGCTGCTCCTTCAGTCCATCGGGCGCTCGCTGCGCCCACGAGTTCGGCGTGCCCGTGAGACGACTCGGCAAACGTGGGTTGTCGGCTCAGAGGTGTGGGTTGAGTAACACGGCCGCCCAGTCCGGCGAGGTCACGAGGCGGGATGGGGACCCCGCTGCTTCAGCAGAGCCGCCAGTGAGGGGTCGATGACCGAGTCCGGGTCCCGCAGCGGGGCCCGCATCGCCTCGCGGGCCCCGACCAGCGACGCGTACAACGGGGGGCAGGTCGGGCAGGCGTCCAGGTGGGCTTCGAGCAGTGCCCGGTCTGACTGCGGGAGTTCGTCGTCGAGGTAGTCGCTGACCTTGCTACGGGCCTCCCAGCACCCGAGCGGGACGCCCTTGAGGGCTTCGCGGCGTTCGTCTCCGGCGGCTAGTGATGACACAAGCATCATCCGTCCTCTCCGGACCCGCTGCTTGGCGGCGGGAAGGCTGATCCCCTGGATGTCGGCGACCTGCTGATTGGTCAGGGCGTGACCGTCGTGCAGGACGATGGCGGTGCGGTAGTCGAAGGGCAACCGGACCAGCGCGTCGCGCAGTTCGGCGCCGGTCTCGGCCCGGGTCACCACCACCGCCGCATCGACGGTGTAGGCGTCGTCGCGCCAGTCGGCTTCGACTCGTTCGACGATGTCGTCGGTGGCGAACTCCCGCTGTCGGCGGAACCGGTCCACGGCCAGGTTGTGCAGGATCCGGTGCAGCCACGTGCTCAACGAGGAGTCGCCGCGGTAGCTGTCGGACCGCTCCAACGCGCGCACCAGGGTGTCGCTGACCAGATCCTCGGCGGCTGCCTCGTCCCACACGATGGTGCGGGCGTAACGCAGCAGGCCGGGGATCTGGTCGGGCAACAGGTCGTGGAGGTCGGAGCGGTCCATCGGTCTCAGACGCTACCGTCAGCTGACGGTCGTGCGGTCCTTGGGCACGGGGCAGGTCGAGATGCCGAACACGCGGTACAGCGGGCAGAAGCCGACGGCTGCGGTGACGAGCATCACGGCCGCGACGACGAGAAGAATGATCCCGCCGACGGTGCCGAACCCGACCAGCCAGCCGGCGATGACGGCGACGAGTGCGATGGCGACGCGGATGGCCCGGTCAGCGGTGGATTCGTTGGTCTTCATGATGTCCTCCTGTGGTGGTTCGTCTCATGGACGCACCGACCGCGAAAAGGGATACATCGTCCTGCCGAGATCGGGAGATTTGCCGCGACGGCGCGGGCAGCCCTCCAGGATCTGCCCACGCCGTCGGTGGAGAAGTACCTCGGGGCGGACCCGTAATCCCGTCCCGCTGGTTACATGACAGGAATGCCCGGCGGTAAGCCTTCGGAAACCGTGCTTTCGGGTGGTTTCAGTCACTCTTTTCGAAGGGGGCGGGCGAGTTCCCTCACTGCAAGGAGTCACGAAGGCGACGCTCAGTGGTGGCGCACCTCACTCTCTGTCGGTCTATCGGCGTTTGGAGTTCACATTCCGGTCACTTACCGTGGTCCGATGCAGCGCACCCTCCGTCGGCTCACTGCCCTAGTCGCCGCCGCCCTCGTCATGACGTCCGCGCTTACGGCGACCAACGCCCAAGCCGCCCTCGATGTGGACTGGATTCCGTGGAGCGGACCCACCGGTGCCGATTCGGAATCGTGGGTGCGGGCCTTCGCCAACAGTGGTTCGACCGTGTACGCGGGCACCGAGGGGTCGGGGGCTTTCCGGTCCATCGACAGCGGCGTGACGTGGTCGAGGTTCTCGACCAATCTGGCCGCCGGTTCGAACTCGGTGCGCGACATCGAGATCAACTCGCCGGACGTGTTCATCGGTACGACCGGCGGACTGTTCAAGTCCAACGCAGGCGGCGCGTGGCAGCCGGTCGGGCAAGGCGCCGGAGCCAACAAGCTCAACGAGGCGGTCCAGACCATCCACCGCGACGGCAGCACTATGCTGGTGGGAGTCGTCGGGGGTATCTTCCGGTCCACCGACGGCGGCAACACCTGGTCGGCGTCGGATTCGGGACTGCCCGAAGGGGTCACCGTCTGGTCGTTGGACTCCTACCCCTTCGTTCCTAGCCGCATCTTCGCCGCCACGTCGGGTGGGGCCTACCTGAGCCAGAACGGTGGTTCGACCTGGGCGCCCGTGACGGCCGGTCTCCCCACGGGCACCAACATCCTGCGCGTCATGCCGGACCAGGTGAACCCGTCCCGCTGGTACGCCATCACCAGCGGTGCGGGTATCTATCGGTCGTCGACTGCCGGTCTGAGTTGGGAACCCGTCAACAACGGTCTCGGTTCGAACCTGCAGGTACGTTCGATCGCACAGATCCCGGTGGGGGCGTCCTACCGGGTGGTCATCGGGACCCAGGACGGCGTGTTCACGACGTATGACTCTGGCGACTCATGGTCTCGCGTGAGCAACAGTGGACTGAACGACCACACCATCACGTGGGCCCTCGCCATGATGCCGAACAACCCGGCGTCCACGCTCATCGGCACGCAGGGTGGCGGGGTGCACTACCGGATCATGCAGCCGCCACTGAACACGGTGGCTCCGGCGTTGTCGGACACGACGCCTGTCGTCGGCCAGCAGATCACCACCACGACGGGTACCTGGACCGGCACCCCCGACATCCAGTACTCCTACGAATGGGAACGCTGCAGCGGTTTCCCGCAGGTCTGCAGCACCATCGACGGCGCCACGTCGGCGACCTACACGGTGGCGCTGGCCGATCAGGGCCAGAAACTCCGCTCGATCGTGCGCACGGCCAACCCCGCATCGCCACCTGGTTATGGCTCCACCCCGGCCGGCAACGAGCCGTCGGCGTTGAGTTCCGCGGTCGGCGCAGCGCCCGGCAGTCTCCCGGGCGCCAACACGTCACCCAATCCGACGATCACCAACGGGTTCGGCACCATCAGCGTCGGCAACTCGCTGACGGCCGCGGTCGGTGTGTGGAGTCCCGCCGCCACCGCAACGGCGTATGAGTGGTTCCGGTGCGACTCCAACGGTGACAACTGCGAGTCGGCCGGGAGTGGCAACCCGTACGTCCTCAAAGCTGCGGACGCAGATCACCGGATGCGCGTGCGCGTACGCCAGACGAACGGCAGCGGCAGCGTCTACTCCGAACTCAGCGCCTACTCGTCCCAGATCCTGCCCCTTCAGGTGGCCCAGACCTCGCCGGCGGCGGTCCTCGGTAAGCCGTGGGTCGGCCAGGTGCTGAGCCGCAGCATCGGTTCGTACAACGGACCATTCGCGAACAACTACACGACCTGGCAGGTTTGCGAGACGGCCGCGGGCACAGGCTGCACCACGTTGGACGCCTCGAACAAGCCGACCGTCACGCTCAACAGCCTGCAGAAGGGCAAGTACCTCCGCGTCAAGGTGGAGGTGGATGTCAACGGCTTCAACCAGGTGCCCGCAACGCTGGTCACCTACTCGCCCACGCTGGGACCGGTGGTTGATGCTCCGGCGAAGGTGACGAACACCGCTGCTCCTACGATCAGTGGCCGTGCGGTTCGTACGCTGAAGATGACCCTGTCGCGTGGGACGTGGACCGGTGCCCCCACGTTCACCCAGCAGTGGCTGCGGTGCTCCTCGACGGGGACGAACTGTGCGCCCATCAGTGGGGCCACCGGCCTGACGTACATCCTGACCAGTGCGGATGTCGGCAAGCGGGTGCGCGCGCGGGTCACCGGGGTGAACGCGTGGGGCGATCCGGTCAGCGCGCAGACCGCCGTCAGTGCGGTCGTGGCCAACAACCTCAAGCCCGTGTACGCGGGCGGGGGATCGATCAGCGGGACGGCGCTGGTGGGACGCACTCTGACGGCGAAGCGGGGGACCTGGATCGCAGTCCCCGCGGCAACGTTCACGTACCAGTGGACTCGCAGCGGCACGGCGATCGCCGGGGCGACCGGGGCCACCTACGTGACGCGGTCAGCGGACAAGGGTCGGCTGGTCGGGGTGAAGGTCACCGCCAAGAACCTGCTGGGCAGTACGACCGTGGCTCTGCCGGCCCGCAAGATCGGCTGATCGACGACTATTGTCGGCCGCATGGCGACAGTGATCGACGACCATCTGAAGAAGTTCGACGGCGAGCAGCGCGATGCCTTGTTGGCCACCCGTGACACGATTGCTGCCGCGCTCCCCGGCGCGGACCAGGTGCTGAACTACGGCATGCCCACGTTCTCCGTCGACGGGGTCTCGGTGGTCGGGTTCGACGGCTTCCGGGCGCACAACAGTCTGTTCCCGTACTCGACGGGTGTGGTGTCGTGGATCTCGGCCGAAAACCCCGAGCTCCCGACCAGCAAGGGCGCGATCCGCTTCCCCATGGACAAGCCCATCCCCGCACGGCTGTTGAAACGCGTGATCAAGCAGCGCATCGCGGAGATCAACGACAGCTACCCGAAGAAGTCCGGTGAGTACCGGGAGTTCTACGACAACGGCGCATTGAAGTGCTCAGGCCGCTACCGCGGCGACGTCATGACGGGGGCGTGGAAGTTCTACCGCCGCGATGGCTCGCTGATGCGCAGCGGATCGTTCCGGGCCGGCAAGAAGCTGGACGACTGGGTGACGTACGCCCGTGGCTCTGCGGGGTGAGTGCGGCC
>CAZVYU010000109.1:0-7768 GCA_964631645.1 uncultured Actinomycetes bacterium | reverse complement strand
TCGACGCCTTCGGTCCCACCGAGCAGCGGGAGTACCTCAACCCCCGCCGCCCGGGGCTGGGCAGCATCGTCGATCCCGGCGTCGAACTGGTGTCACCCGCCCTGCGCCGGTCACCGGACTCCATGCGCCACTACGTCGCGAAGGTGCGTGACCGCCAGCTGTATCCCGACTCGATCCGGGCAGCCATTGCCGAGGGATTCCTCCCCGGATGGCAGGCCGATCTGGTGCTGCAGGATCTGCTCCCACTGACCCCGGAAGGCCGCGACCTGGTCGTCGACGCGGTCATCGAGGCAGTGCGTGAACGCCACGCGCGCGGCCTGTCCGGCTGGGCTTTCAGCGAGCTCCGTCAGTATGCGAAGAAGATGATGGCCGCCCTGGACGACGCTTTACGCGATCAGCGTGCCGCCGTCCACCAGGGCCGCAGGGTGGACATCCACCGGGGAAGTGACGGCTGGTCCCGGGTCACCGCTGACCTGCCCACCGATGTGGCCCATCGGATCTACGCCCGGTTGACCGCCCTGGCCGCCGGACTCGACGACGACGGCTCCGAGCCAGAGGCGCGCACCCTTGATCAGAAGCGGGCGGACGTACTGACCGACCTCATCCTGGACGCCTCCACTTCCTCCACGACATCTCCGTCCGGCAACCCCGGGGCGGCATCGACTGAGGTGTCGATCGTGATCCAGGCGTCCACCTTGCTCCGAGCCGATGACCGGTCCGCGGAACTGAAGGGCTGCGGACCGATCCCGGCGGACGTGGCCCGGACCCTCGCGGCTGACAGCAAGTGGCGGGTCTGGCTCACCGACGCCGCCGGCGTCGTCGTCGCCACGAGCCCGACCACGTACTCCCCCAGCGCAGCCGTCGCCCGCGTTGTGCGTGGGCGCGAGCCGGAGTGCCGGATGCCGGGCTGCCGACGTACCCGGGTGGACCTCGACCACGTCATTCCCTTCCCCCGCGGTCAGACCGTTCCCGACAATCTGGCGTCCCTGTGCCGACGGCATCACAATCTCAAGACCCACCGGTCCTGGGATCTGTCCGATGACTCCGACGGCTATCTATGGACCGACCCCCACGGGGTGACGCATCGCGATCAGCACGACCCGCCCGTGCCCTACTGATCCGGGGCGACCACGAACGGACACGTCCTACTCGTGGCAGGCAGACGGAGTTGCAGCACGAACCGGTCGATCGGCCGGTTCACGCACTGCGATGGCACGGACCCCCAGATGACATGCTGTCCGCTGCGGTAGCGGATCATCGGCCGATCGAACACCCGTTGCATGCGGCGGGCCCACGGCATCGGAGTCGCACCATCCTGGGTGGCGTTCGCCAGGAGGACCGGCACCGACGCCAGGCGGCGGCGCTGTGAGGCAGTCGTGACCAGGGGGATCGGATCAGGCCGGATCCGACCTGCTCCGGTGCTGCGCAGACCTGCGCAACCGATCGCATAGGAAGTCGTCAGCGACCCACCGAGCACGGGTGCGCGCCGGGCGTTGTCCGCGACAGTGCCTGACTGCGCCCCTGCGGTGGGCCAGTCGGCGTAGTCCAGGCAGTTGACGATGGAGAAGCCACCGCCCTGGTTGCTGTTGGGCCTGGCGATGACCTGCTCCAGGAGCGTGCGCCCATCGGCACCGGAGGGGCCCGATTGCCGCGCCGCTCGCACCGCCGCGGCATAACGCGGAATGGTCTGCCACGACGGCTGGAACGGAATCACATCCCCGACCAGATCGAGCCAGTCCCAGCGAGTGAAACGACCACCGTGGCTGAGCCGTACCGGTTCAGTGGTGAGAACACGGGCCGTACGGATGACCGTGTGGTGGATCGTGGGGTACCTCCGTTTTACGAACCCCAAGGCGTTGTCCTGGCTGACGCCCCCCACTTCTGCCAACCCCGGGTATCCCGTCGTGGGGTCGATGCTGCCGTCCATGACCATGGCCCGCACTCGATCCGGATAACGCAGCGCGTAGACGTAGCCGATCCGAGTGCCGTAACTCGTGGCCCAGAAGGTCAGCTGATCGTCACCGACGGCGCGTCGGATCCGGTCCAGGTCGCGTGCGACGTTGACCGTGCCCATGACCCGGGCGATGCGCCGGTTGGCCTGGATGCACGCCTGATTCGCCTGAGCCAACTGCCGGGCCGAGGCACGCCGCACCTGCCGCCAATCGGGAGTGGGATCCAGCGCCGGTCGGATCGGCCACGGCCCGGCACAGTCGGCCAGCGCAGGTTGTGAAGCGCCGATGCCACGCGGGTCGAAGGCGACGAAGTCGAATCGCTCGCGGACCCGGGGCGACAACCGATCAGCGATTGAGTCGATCATCGCGGTGCTGGCTCCACCAGGGCCGCCCGCGTCCCACAGGAGCGAACCGATGCGGCGCTGCGGATCTCCGGTAGCAGGGAGCCGGGCCAGCGCGATGCTGATGTGCCCCTTCGCCGGGCTGTACCGGCGCGGTACCCGCAGCAGCGCGCACTCCTTCGTAGGTTGAGCATCACTGGGGCACGGCTCCCACTGCACCGAGGCGCGCGTCGAGGGGAGAGCCGCTTGGGCGGCGGCGGGCAGTGCCGGTCCCGGCAGCATCGCCAACGCGAGCGCCGCGACTGTCAGGTGGACTGTGTTGATGGTGGTCATCGACGTGATCATGCTCAACCTCTCACTCCTCCGGCTTACCGGCGGCGGTGGCCGCGACGCAAGCCGGTAGGTGGGGACAGGACCATCGACGCCGATCAGGGGTCCAACGTCCCGGTGAATCCCCGCCGTTCAATGCGGTCGAAGGTGCGCGCTGCACGGCGGGGGTCGGTCAGCAACCGGAGGACCGCGGCCTCCGTCGCCGGCGCAGCCAGCCGACCGGCCGGCGCCCGAAGGGTGGCCAGTTCCAGCGGCAGCACCACCCCGTCGCTGAACCGTTCGGCAACGCGACCGTCGATGTATGAGGCCCGAGCGACGGCCGGCGTGTTCGCCAGATGATCCGCGACCCGCTGCACCGCTTCGGCGATCGTCTTCCGGGGCCGCGGACCCGGCGCCTCCCCCGCGTTGGCCACGGACAGTTCGATGGCCATCAGAACCGTGGCATTCCACGTGCGGAAGTCCTTGGCGGTGAAGGGTCCGTTCGTCACTTCGCGCAGGTAGTCGTTGATCTCCGAGCTCGCCAACGGATGCCACGGGGTTCCCTTGCCGTCGCGCCACGCGAGAAGACGCGGGTCCGGGTCTCGGCGTCGGCGCAACTGCCGGACCGCCCGGGCGAGCGCGGCGTCGGATAACTGCAGGGTGACGACTCTGCCCGTCTTTCCCGGGAACTCCATCGACACGAGGTTCTTGCTCACGTGGACGTGCTCCCGCAGCAGAGTGGCCATCCCGTAGGTGGCGTGGCGCACCGCATACTGCTCGGACCCGATCCGCACCGATGCTTGATCCAGTACGCGGAATGCGACGGCCAGGGCGCGGCTGTGCGCGAGGTCCGACAGGCGCAGGTGACTCACCACTTGCTCCCGGGCCGCGGGCAGCGAGCCGGCGAAGGCCTCCATGCGATCCCGGCGAGCGGCGTCGCGCCCCTGCACCCAGTCGGGGTGATACAGGTACTGCCGCCGACCCGCGGCGTCCGTACCCACCGCCTGGATGTGACCGGCCGCACTGGGGCAGATCCACACGTCACTCCACGCGGGTGGGATAACCAATCCATGCAGTCGATCCAACGTCGCGGGCTCCGTGACCGGTTCTCCCTGCTGATCCAGGAACTGGAATCCGCGGCCCCGGCGGCGCCGCGTCAGACCGGGTCCGCCGGGCCGAACCCGTCTCATCCCGCGTCCGTCGTGCTCACTTTCTCAACATGGAGCGGCGCCACGGCCAGGACAACATGAGACCTGATGGAAAGCACCGGTCGATCGACTATCGGTCCGGACTTCACCTACTTGAGCCGGGTTCCCTCAGGGAGGAGCGGGTACTCGACCGGCAGGTCGGGGTCGCGTGGACCCGACCAGGGGGCCGGGACCGCATGCAGGCGACAGGCCAGGTCCGCGGCCGCCTGGTAGTACAGCGACCGGATCGTCTGGAAACGTCTCCACGCCTCGTCGGGAGCGAGGGTCACCTGCTCGCCGAGCAACTGCAGCACCTGATCGAACTGCGCCCGGGGCACCCCACACTCACCGGGAGGGCCGGTGTCGATGCCATGCACGACGTCGAGCACGATCCGTTCGACGTCCCAGTTGTGGCCCACCGGGCTGCGGGATGCCGCGGTTGCCGCGGTTGCCGCACGAGGAGAAGTGCGGAGGTCATCGGCCAACGCCCACATCGTGATCGTTCCTTCGGTGAGCAACTGCAGCTGATGCGGGAGCGCGTCTTCGGTGATGCTCACCTGCAGGGCCGCAGCATCGAGGGCCGCGAGGGCCGTGGTCACCCAGTGTCTGCGACTCGACATCGAGCGAAACTCCATAAGGATCGGGTTGACCTCGTGGTTGAGGCGCGTCGTGGACATCCAGTCCAGCCACAGGGACGGGTCCGGCAGTTCATTGCGGGGAAGCCCCAATTGACGGCCTCGGATCAGGAACAGCGGACCCCATGCGGGTTCACCTGCCAGGATCGCGGCCCGGGCAAGACCCGACTCCCGGGTGACGTAGGCACCGTTGAGGGCCATCAGGTAGCCGATGAAGATCGCGACGACCACCAGACCCAGGAACGCGGCGACGAAGATCGCAACGCCGCTGGCTTCGTTGACGGGCTCGACGATGCCGAGTGTCGTGAGCGATGCACCCGATTGGTAGATGGAGTCGTTTAGTGACAGCCCGGTGGTCCCGAAGATGACCAGTCCCATGGTGACGATCAACAGGACCACGTAGACGATGAGCTGCAACAGCACACTGATGGGAGCCGAGCCGCTGAGCCAGCGGTCCTGCGCCTTGTAGGTCCGGAACCAGCGCAGCGGCATCCGGGCAACGGCCGCAACTGTTCCGTTGACCGCCCAAACGATGCGGGACGACGAGCGCCTGGGCACGATCATCGCCTGACACATCGCGAACATCAAGGCGGCCGTCAGGACGACGCCCACGACCAGGGCTGAGGTGCGCATGACCCGGATCGTAGTGAGAACGCGGCCACAGCCCGCCGCCATACGTGATCCGTTCCCTTAGCCCCGGACTGCCTTCGGATTTAGTTGGTTGCGAGCCTTGACGTGACAGAATCCGTAGATTCGCGCATCATGGGTCAATGAACGCAACTCCTCGGGTGGCCGTCGTGGGCGCCGGCTTCGCCGGCCTGTCAGCCGCTCGACGGCTGGCGCGGCGCGGTTTCCGCGTCACGATCATCGACCAGCACAACTACCACGCGTTCCAGCCCCTGCTGTACCAGGTGTCGACCGCAGGACTGAACCCGGCGGACATCGCGTACCCCGTGCGCGGCCTGTTCCAGAAGAGCCCGAATGTGCTGTTCAAGCAGGGCAAGGTCGTCGGCGTGGACTGGGTACGACGCGAGGTCGACCTGGTGGGGGAGGACCCCGTCGCCTTCGACTACCTCATCCTCGCCGCAGGCTCCGCGACCAACTACTTCGGTGTGCCCGGCGCCGACGACTATGCCTTCCCGCTGTACACGCTGTCGGATTCCCTGCGCCTGCGTAACCACCTTCTGTCGCTGTTCGAGGCAGCCGACAGCATCCGCGGACTGGTCGAGGACGGTGTTCTCAACTTCGTGGTCGTCGGTGGTGGACCGACTGGCATCGAGGTCGCCGGCGCGATGGCCGAACTCATCCAGAAGGTACTGCGCAAGGACTACCACGACCTCGACGTCACGGCGGCCCGCGTGATCCTCGTCGAGCGGGGTGACGCGCTGTTGGCGGCGTTCTCCGGCAAGTCACAGGAACACTCGATCGAGGCACTTCGCAAGCGGGGCGTCGAGGTCCGGTTGGAGACCGCGGTCCACCAGATCGCCCCGGACCACGTGGTGCTTTCCGACGGCCAGACCATCCCCACCCGGCTTGTCGTGTGGGCCGCCGGGGTGAAGGCCTCCGCGGTCGCCGGCCAGGGGGGCTGGGAGCAGGGACCGGGCGGTCGCATCACCGTCAACCCCGACCTCACCGTGCCGGGCGACCCGTCGGTGTTCGCCGTTGGCGACGTGGCCGATATTGCGGACGGCAACGGCGGACGGCTGCCGCAGTTGGCTCAGGTGGCGCTTCAGTCCGGCAAGTTCGCCGCCGATCAGATCATCCGCACCGAGTCGGGCCAGGAACGTCAGGAGTTCCGCTACCGGGACAAGGGCATCATGGCGACGATCGGGCGCCACTCGGCTGTCGCCGAGATGTCCCGCGGCCCGAAGCTCACGGGCGTCACCGCCTGGCTGGCGTGGCTGTTCCTGCACCTCATGTACCTGGTCGGCCCGCGCAACCGGTTCTCGGTGATGCTCAACTGGGGCTGGAACTACGTGACCTGGGACTCCGGTCCGCGATTGATCCTCGACCCCGAGGAACTGCCGCAGAGCCCGCGGACCCCCCCGGACGTGTTCGTCCCGATCCCCTTGCCGGACAAGGAGCCCGCCGCCTGACCAACGGCGGCAAGGACTAGCTGGCGGAGGCGGGGCCGCTCGTCATCGTGACGTGCTGGGTCAACGCCTTGTGCTGCGCAGGGTCGATCTTGTCGATGTCCGACATGAATGCGTCGAGGTCGATCTTGCGGCCGCCAGACCACGTGCCGAGCACCTTGACGTGATCGGTCAGTTGTTCGATGTCCACCGAGTAGGGATCGGCCGACAGTTCCACGAAGTCAGCCAACTTGCCCACGGTGATGGAGCCCAGGTCGTGCTCCCGCCGAAGGTGGTAGGCGGCGCTCGTGGTGTGCGCCTTGAACGCCTCGTGCACCGAGATCGCCTGGTTGGCGCCGTGGAGGCCCCCGGTCGGAGTGCGGCGGGTGGCCATGCACTGGACGTCGAGCAACGGGTTGACCGGCGCCACCGGACTGTCGGAGTGGAACGAGATCAAGGAGCCCGCGGCGAGGGCATCCGCGGCGGCCACCCACTGACTGCCGATCTCGGGTGGGAAGAGCGTGCCGTCGGCCAGGTCGCCGAGGTACATGAACTGGTACACGGCGAGTGGCGTCATGACGCCGAGTTCGACCGCACGGCGGAACTGGTCGGCGCGAGCCGCGCTCCAGTGCTCGACGCGCCAGCGATGGTCGGTGCCGATCAGCCCGTGCCGCGCCAGCGCTTCCCCGTAGGCATCCAGCACGATGTCGACAGCCACGTCGCCGTGGGCATGGACCGCGATCTGCAGCCCACTGGGAGCGAGCCTGTCGAGCAGATCGTCGAACTGCGCGCGGGTGTAGTTCATCATCGACTCGCCACCTGGCCCCAGCGGGACCTCGGCGGCGCGCGTGGTCGGATTGTCGAGGAAGGCGAAGGACGCGGCAAGCGTGCCGATGAAGGTCGTGCCGTCCGCCCACATCTTGATGCCGTTCTTCCACAGTCTCTCCGTGGGGACCGACGACGTCAGCGGCTCGGTGCACGCCGGGTCGGAAGCGACGTGATAGACGCCCACCCGCAGCGGGTTGTCCTGCGACGACGCCAGGGCCTCGTAAGTCTTCAACGAGCCGGTCGCGTAGGAGTGGTCACTGCTCATGGTGACCCCTGCTTCGGCGAGAGTTCGGAACCATTCCGCCACCGAGCGCAGCGGGTCGGTGATCGTCGCACCCAGCGCCTTACCGGTGGCGGCCAGCACCGCCGCCGTCTCGTACGCACGCCCGTTGGACGTACCGTCCTCGTTGCGGCCGAATCGCGAGGCCGGCGGGTCGGCGGGCG
>CAZVYU010000108.1:0-7790 GCA_964631645.1 uncultured Actinomycetes bacterium | reverse complement strand
GCTGACCAGATCGCCCATCTCCTCGCACCAGAACGCAAGGCCACACAACTGGTAGGTCACGAAGCCCTTGGTCAGGGCAGGACTGTTGCGCTCGAAGATCCGATGTCCCGCGACCTGGATCGACCACGACACGGCGAAGACCGCCGCTCCCACGCGGGGCCGTGCGAGAAGCAGAGGCAGCGCAGCGGCTGCGCCGGGGATTCCCACCAGATGGGTGGCGCGCACCCCAACCGAACGATGCTGGGATCGGTAGTACGCCAACTTGTCGTCGAACGGTGCATCCTTTGCCGGTGGTTCCGCTCCCCGCCACACGGGGCGCTGCTCGGTGGCCGGGCGCCGCAGCCGTTCCAGCCAGCCCATCACAGCGTCACCAGCCTCGGGTCGGTATCCGGCGCCGGCGAAGTCCTCGGTCATGACATCGACATCGACGTCTACGTCGTCATCGGGATCCATTGAGGCGCCCGCCAGCCCGAAGGCCTCGGTGTCCTCCCATGCTTCGCGGGGTGCCGCGAACGAGTCCAGCACGGTCATGGACCGACGCTAGCGGGCAGCGATCGGACGATGCCTGTCGAAGCGCAGGCGACAGTCACAGCGGCAGAAGCCGGCGGACGACCTTGCCCGTCTCGTTGCGGGGAAGGTGGTCGACGATCCGTACCTCCTGTGGTCGTTGGTAGGGAGCCAGGTGTTCCCGGGCGTACGCCATCACGTCGCGGCGCACGGTGGCGGGCGTCGTCGCCGCGTCGCTGACGACGAATGCCACCACCGCCTGTCCGTAGACGGAATCAGGCCGTCCCACTGCAGCAACATCGACAACAGCGGGACAGCCGCGCAGGACACTCTCCACCTCGGTGGGGTGTACGTTCTCGCCACCACTGATAATCAGGTCGTCGGCCCGGCCGCGGATGAACAGCAGTCCGGTCTCATCGAGTAGCCCGAGGTCGCCGGTAGCCACCAGCCCGTCGTCGCGCGGCTTGTCGGCACCGTCGACGTACCCGTCGAACGCCGCGGCGGAACCGACCCACACCTCGCCCGTCCGGCCGGGCGGCGACTCCTTGCCGTCGCTGCTGCGGATGGACAGACGGACTCCGGGCAGGGCGCGACCCGCGGTGTCCGGCGCCGCCGCCAGATCCGCAGGCGCAGCCACGGAGGCGTAGCCGACCTCGGTGGAGCCGTACAGGTTGTACAACACGGGTCCGAACTGATCGGCGAACCGGGCGACCACGTCGGGAGGAATCGCCGACCCACTCACCAGCACCCCGGACAACTGCGAGAGATCCCGCCCGCCGGGACCGGCCTCGGCAAGCCGTCCGATCACGACCGGAGTGGTGATGATCAACGTGGCGTGCTGTTGCTCGGCAGCATCCAGCACGGTGGCGGCGTCGGGTCGCGGGACCAGGACCTCGCCGGCGTCGAGCAGCGCGGCCAGTCGATGGTTCAGCCACCCCCACGAATGGAACAGCGGCGCGGCCAGGACATGGGTGCCCCGCTCTCGGTAGGGCAGGGCGCTCAGCAGCGAGACGGCGGCCTCGAGCGGGGTCCGGGATCGGTCGGCGCCCTTGGGTCGTCCGGTGGTCCCGGAGGTCAGGATGATGTGACGCCCGCCGCTCGGGGAGATCCGGTAGCCGGCGTCGGCGGTACTCCACGACGAGGGGTCCGCCAGGTCCAGGACGACCCGGTCGGTCGGAGCCCGATCGCTCAGATCCGGATCGGCCAAAACGAGGGACACCCCGCGTTCGTCACACACGTCGGCGACCTGGGCGGCGCTGAAACCCGGGTTCAGGTACACCAGGTCGGCGCCCGTGCGCGCCACCGCTGCGATGGCGATCGCGAAGCCCACACTGTTGCGTCCGAGCAAGGCGGCCGTCGACCCCGGTTCCAGCCCGGCTGCCCGGAGGTACGTGGTGGCAGCCCGGGTCAGATCCTCGGCCTCCCGCTGATCGAGCCATGGGCCGTCGACACCCGCGAGCGCGGGGGCGTCGGGATGGCGAGCAGCGCCCGCCGCCCATCCGATCGCGGGGGACACCCCGTGGACCAGCAGGTCCCGGGCGAGGCGGCTGGTCACGGTCGGCCGCCACGGGACGCTCAGTCCCGAGGATCGCCAGGCCTTGAACGAGTCCCCGCCCAGGCGGCCCCAGTTGACCAACCGGTCGGCGGCATCGCGTGGATCGATCACCGGGATCCTTCCATCGGCAGGAGTACGACCAGAGTGCCGTAACGCTCGCGCGAACGGCAGTCCATGGTTCGGCTCCTACGGATCGACCCCTGACGAACATGCATATATGAAGGTATGCGTATACTCGCGGCCATGGGATATCGGGTCGGCGTCGTCGGAGCCAGCGGCTACTCCGGTGGCGAGCTGCTCCGGCTTCTGGCCGGACACGACGAGTTCGAGACGTGCGTGATCGCCGCCGGGACGAAGGCGCACCAGCCGGTCGGAGCGGTTCACCCGGGACTCGCGGCGCTCGGCGCCGAGGTGTTCGCCGACACCGATCCGGCTTCCCTGGCCGACCTCGACCTCGTCTTCCTAGCGCTTCCGCACGGGCAGTCCGCGGCACTTGCTGCGCAACTGCCCGCCAGCGTCCGGATCGTCGACCTGGGCGCCGACCATCGGCTGCGGTCACCGGAGCAGTGGGAGACCTATTACGGGACCGGCGCACATGCCGACCCGTGGCCCTACGGACTCCCGGAGTTGCCCGGCGCCCGCCGGCGCATCGCCATGGCCTCCCGGGTGGCCGGACCGGGGTGTTACGCCACCGCGGTCACCCTGTCCGCCTGGCCGCTGCTGGCCGCCGGTCTGATGGACCCCGAACTCGTCGTCGTTGCCGCGTCGGGGACCAGCGGAGCGGGGCGGGTCCCCAGCGATGGACTGATGGCCTCGGAGGTCATGGGTGCCATGAAGCCCTATAAGGTCGCCGGGGTCCACCAGCACACCCCCGAGATCGAGCAGACGCTGTCCGACGAGGCAGACACCCCGGTGACGGTGTCCTTCACCCCGCTGCTCGCCCCGATGCCGCGGGGGATCCTGGCGACGACGTCGGCACCCGCTGCCGCAGGCGTCACGACCGATCACGTGCGGCAGTGCCTGGCCGCGGCGTACCACGACGAGCCATTCGTGCACCTGCTCCCGCCCGACCAGTGGCCCACGACCGGCGCGACGTGTGGTGCCAACACCGCGCTCATCCAGGCAGCCGTCGACAGCCACGCCGGTCGGGTCGTGGTCGTCACGGCCATCGACAACCTGCAGAAAGGCGCTGCCGGGCAGGCGCTGCAGTGTGCCAATCTCATGCTCGGACTGCCCGAGGCGATGGGGCTGTCGACGATGGGAGTGGCGCCATGAGTGTGACCGCAGCCGGCGGATTCCGAGCCGCAGGCCTGGCGGCCGGACTCAAGTCGTCCGGCGCGCGGGACGTCGCCCTGGTGGTGAACGACGGTCCGCTCCAAGCCGCTGCGGGGGTTTTCACCCGCAACCGTGTGAAGGCGGCTCCGGTCGTGTGGTCCCAGCAGTGCCTCACCACCGGTGAACTGCACGCCGTGGCCCTCAACTCCGGGGGCGCCAACGCGTGCACCGGTCCCGCCGGGTTCGCCGACACCCACCACACCGCGGAACATGTGGCGGAACTGCTGGACTGCGGGCCCATCGAGGTCGCGGTGTGCTCCACGGGTCTGATCGGCGAGCGCCTTGACATGGACGCGCTGCTGGCCGGCTTCGATTCCTGCGCTCGCGAGTTGTCACCCACCGGCGGCCCGGTGGCGGCCGAGGCGATCATGACGACGGACACGGTGGCCAAGACCGCCGTGGCAGGTCCGGTGGAAGGCGTCACCGTCGGGGGCATGGCCAAAGGGGCCGGCATGTTGGCGCCCGGGCTGGCGACCATGTTGTGTGTCATCACCACAGATGCCGTGGTGACCGCCCAGGCGCTCGACGAGATCCTGCGTGCCGCCACGGCCCGGACCTTCGATCGGGTCGACTCCGACGGTTGTATGTCGACCAATGACACCGTTCTGCTGCTGGCCTCTGGCGCTTCCGGCTGCGAACTTCCGGTGACCGTCCTCGCCGAGATGGTGGAGACGGTCGCCGCCTCGTTGGCGCGTCAGTTGGTGGCCGACGCCGAAGGAGCGTCGAAGGACATCCGCATCGACGTGATCAACGCCGCCGCCGAGTCCGACGCCGAGACCGTGGGGCGGGCCGTGGCCGCGAGCAACCTGTTCAAGTGCGCGGTCCACGGCGAAGACCCCAACTGGGGGCGCATCCTGTCGGCAGTCGGTACGACGGACGCCACCTTCGAGGTCGACGCGATCGACGTCGCCGTCAACGGCGTCTGGGTGTGCCGGGCCGGCGCCACCGGTGAGGATCGGACGCTGGTCGACATGAGCGACCGGGAAGTCTTGGTCACCATCGATCTCCAGGCGGGCGACGCCGCGGCGACCATCTGGACCAACGACCTGACCGCGGCCTACGTCCACGAGAACTCGGCGTACTCGTCATGAGTACCTTGCGGGCCCGCGACCGGGCCGCGGCCATGGCGGACGCCGCAGTGCTCGCCCGTGCCCTTCCCTGGCTGGAACGATTCCGCGGGGCCTGCGTCGTGGTCAAGTACGGCGGCAACGCCATGATCGAAGAGGACCTGCAACGGTCGTTCGCCGAGGACGTCGTCTTCCTGCGGCTGTCCGGTCTGCGGCCGGTCGTGATCCACGGCGGCGGCCCGCAGATCACGGCGATGCTCGAGCGGCTGGGGGTCGAATCCACGTTCACGGCCGGATACCGCGTGACCACCCGCGAGGCCATGGACGTCGTGCGGATGGTGCTGACCGGCCAGGTGCAGCGCGACATCGTGCGCCTCATCAACGAACACGGCCCCCATGCGGTGGGTCTGTCGGGCGAGGACGCCCACCTCTTCACCACCTCCCGCCGACTGGCGGTGGTCGACGGGGAACACACCGACATCGGTTTCGTCGGGGACGTCGCCGCGGTCCGGCCGGACTTCGTGACGACCTTGCTGGACGACGGACTCATCCCCGTGGTGTCCAGTGTGGGCATCGGCGAGGACGGCCAGGTGTACAACATCAACGCCGATGCCGCGGCGTCTGCGTTGGCCGTGGCCCTGGGCGCCGACAAGTTCGTCATCCTCACCGATGTCGAAGGTCTGTACGCGGACTGGCCCGCGTCGGACGAAGTGATCCGCACGTTGTCCCTGTCGGAACTGCGCGAGATGCTGCCGCACCTGGAGACGGGCATGCTGCCCAAGATGCAGGCCTGCGCCGATGCGGTCAGCGGCGGAATCGAGCGCGCCCACGTCATCGACGGTCGGATCCCGCACTCGCTGCTGCTCGAGGTGTTCACCGACGAGGGCATCGGCACCATGGTCCTGCCCGACGGGGAGCCGGACGCATGAACAACGTCGAACTGCTCCATCGTTGGGACGCGGTGATGATGCGCAACTACGGGACCCCGCCGCTGGCCCTGGTACGGGGGAGCGGCTGCCGGGTCTGGGACGCCGACGGCCGGGAGTACCTGGACCTGGTCGCGGGGATCGCCGTGAACACGCTCGGGCACGCCCATCCGGCCATCGTGGCGGCGGTCACCGATCAGGTCGCGACGCTCGGGCACGTCAGCAACCTCGCTGCCCACGAGCGCGGGATCGCACTTGCCGAACGGTTGCTGGGTCTGGTTGGGCGGCCGGGCCGGGTCTTCTTCTGCCAGGATGGCGCGACGGCCAACGAGGCGGCGTACAAGATCGCAAGGCGTCACGGCTGGACCGCCGATCCGGCGGGCGGGAAGCTGGGCATCGTCGCGGCGGACGGATCTTTCCACGGCCGCACGATGGGAGCCTTGTCGGTCACCGGGAACCCGCCGAAGCGCGACCCCTTCGCCCCACTCCCGGGCCCGGTGACGTTCGTGCCGTTCGGTGACGGGGAGGCGCTCGCCACAGCCGTCGGTCCGGACACTGCGGCCGTGTTCCTGGAGCCCATCCAGGGAGAGGGCGGGATCGTCGTCCCGCCGGACGGCTACCTGGCGCGCGCTCGGGCGATCTGCTCGGCCAACGACGCGCTCCTGATCATCGACGAGGTCCAGTCGGGCATCGGTCGGACCGGCGCGTGGTTCGCTTCGGCCGATGTCCAGCCCGATGTGGTCACGCTGGCCAAGGGATTGGCCGGCGGCATGCCGCTGGGCGCCGTTCTAGCGTTCGGTGTAGCCGCGGAACTGCTCGGACCGGGCGATCACGGCACGACGTTCGGCGGCAACCCCGTGTCCGTGGCGGCGGCCCATGCGGTGCTGGACACGATCCTCGACGAGGATCTGCTGGCCTCGGTGACGACGGTCGGGCAACACCTCGCCGCCGGGCTTGCAGCCACGGACGACCCGCTGGTCGCCGGTCAGCGGGGAACTGGCCTGTGGCGTGCGTTGCTCCTCACGGAGCCCGTGGCAGCAGCTGTGGAACAGAGTGCGCGCGAACGGGGATTCCTGGTGAACGCGGTCCGTCCCGATGTCATCCGCCTGTGTCCGCCACTGACCATCACCACTGCCGATGTCGACCAGTTCCTCGCGGCGCTCCCCGGCATCCTGCGCGCGACCCGGGAGGACATCGGATGACCGTCCCCAAGAGCATGTCCGCCCGGCGGCTGCGCATCGTCGAGATCCTGCAGTTGCACCCCGTCCGGTCCCAGGCGGAACTGCGTGATCATCTGGCGGCCGACGGCATCGAAGTGACGCAGGCGACGCTGAGTCGGGATCTCGATGACCTTCGGGCGGTGAAGGTCCCGGACGCGGACGGTGAGTTGGTCTACGCGGTTCCCGGAGAAGGCGGCGACAGCACCGCTCGTCCCCCGGATCTGGATGCGGCCCGAGGGTCCAAGCTGACCCGCATCGGGCGGGAACTCATCATCTCGGTCGACTCGTCGGCGAATCTCGTGGTCCTGCGCACACCTCCGGGAGCCGCGCAGTACCTGGCGAGCGCGATCGATCACACTGTGCTTGTGGGAATCATCGGCACGGTGGCCGGGGACGACACCGTGCTGTTGGTGACCCGCGAGCCGGACGGTGGCGCGCAGGTCGCCGACACGATCCTGGCCATGGTCAACGAACGAGCCCGATCATGACCGGCGACCGCCGGCAGCGGGCCGCGAACTCAAGGCAACGACAAGAGGAAGAGAGCTCAGCATGAGCGACAGGGTGGTACTCGCGTACTCCGGCGGCCTGGACACCAGCGTCGCCATCGGATGGATCGCGGAGCAGACAGGGGCGGAAGTCATCGCCGTGGCGGTGGACGTCGGTCAGGGCGGCGAGGACCTCGAGGTCATCCGCAAGCGAGCCATCGAATGCGGTGCGGTCGAGGCGGAGGTGGCCGATGCCCGCGACGAGTTCGCCGACGACTACTGCGCGCCCGCCCTGCGCGCCAATGGTCTGTACATGGACCGGTACCCCTTGGTCTCCGCGCTGTCCCGCCCCCTCATCGTGCGACATCTGGTAGATGCCGCCCACAAGTACGGCGCGACCATCGTGTCCCACGGCTGCACCGGTAAGGGCAACGACCAGGTCCGGTTCGAGGTCGGGATCAGCAACCTCGCCCCCGAGCTGACGTGTATCGCACCGGTGCGGGACTACGCGATGACCCGCGACAAGGCGATCGAGTTCGCCGAGACCCACGGGCTGCCGATCGACGTCAACAAGAAGTCGCCGTACTCCATCGACCAGAACGTCTGGGGCCGGGCGGTCGAGACCGGGTTCCTCGAGGACATCTGGAACGGCCCCATCGAGGACCTGTACTCCTACACCAGCGCTCCTGACGCCG
>CAZVYU010000107.1:0-7810 GCA_964631645.1 uncultured Actinomycetes bacterium | reverse complement strand
ATCCGTCGGGTTCACCCTACGGATCAACAGCGGCGATAGGCGTCCGACGCGCGTAGGCCGCGGGGTGAGTAGCGGCGAAGCCGCGTATCGAAGCCAAGGCCGTCCTCCGACCCGCACCCAGCCCCGGCCGACCCAGCGGGCTTCGATACACCGCCTCCGGCGGCAATTACCCCGCAGAAAAGCGGCACGCACCCCACAGAAAGTCAGGGACCGGGCCGATAACATCCCTCTCGTGCCCGAATCAGACGCGGATCGCCCCCCACATGCCGTGCCCGCGCCACGGCTGGACCTCGTCGACGATTATCACGGAACCGCCGTTCCCGACCCCTACCGCTGGCTCGAGGACCCCGCCACCTTCCCAGCGGGCGATGCCGACCAGTGGCGGGAGTGGCGCACCGAGTGGGACCGGGCCCAAGCGCAACTGCTCGCCGCCGAGGCCCAGGAATGGACCATGCGCGACGAGTTTGCCGACTCGCTGCGTGGCCTTCTGGCGGGTGGGTACCAGGGGCTTCCGGTGTGGCGGGGCGAGCGCCAGTTCTTCAGTCGGCGGGAGCCGGGGCAACAGTTCGGGGTTCTGTACACGGTGGACCCGGACGGCACCGAACGGTCCTTGATCGACCCCATCGCGCTTGACCCCACTGGACGCACCACCCTCGACGGGTTCCAGCCCTCATGGGAGGGCGACAAGCTCGCCTACCTGCTCAGCGAAGGCGGCACCGAAGAATCCGTGCTGCGGGTCATGGACGTGGCCACGGGCGACATCATCGACGGACCCATCGACCGGACCCGGTTCTCGTCAGTCGCGTGGCTGCCCGGCGGCGAGGCGTTCTACTACGTCCGGCGTCAGGACCCTGCAACGGTGGCGGCGACCGAGACGCAGTTCCACCGCCGCGTCCGCCTTCACGTGCTGGGAACTGATCCCGGCACCGACAGCGAGATCTTCGGTGGCGGTCTTCGCATCACGAACTACTACTCGGTCGGGGTCACTCCCGACGGGCGCTGGCTGGTCGTGGACGCAGCCGAAGGCACTGCTCCCCGCAACGACGTCTATCTCGCTGATCTGCGGGATGCGGACCCCCATCGGCCCGATCTCCGCACCGTCGTGGAGCGCCGCGACTCACAGACCTCGCTGACGATCCGACCCGACGGGCGGATGTTCGTGTGGACCGATCACGAGGCCCCGCGCGGCCAGTTGCTGATCGGCGACCCGGAACATCCAGAACCGCAGAACTGGCAACCGCTGGTTGCCGAACAGCCGGATTCCGTCCTCGAGTCGTTCCGATGCACGGACGGTCCCGAGGGCGTCGACCAGTACCTGCTGGTGCACCGGACCCGACATACCGTCGGCGAACTGGAACTGATCGATTCCCGCACGGGGGCGTACGTCCGCCCGGTCGCGGTTCCGGGTCTGGGAACGGTGGCCGGGCCGGTGGGCCGACCCCAAGGCGGCCCCGAGAGCTGGTACGTCTACACCGACCACACCACCCCTCCACACGTCTACCGCTACGACGCCGCCGAGGACACCACAACCCTGTGGGCAAGCCCACCCGGTCATGTCGACATCCCGCCCGTGTCCACCCGACAGGTCGTCTACGAGTCAGCCGACGGCACCCCGATCCGTATGTACGTCATCAGCGCCGACGGGCCACCCACCGGTCCCCGGCCCACGATCCTCTACGGGTACGGCGGCTTCGCGGTCCCGCTGGCTCCCGCCTTCAACCCGTCTGCCCTCGCCTGGGTCCAGGCGGGCGGGGTCTACGCGATCGCCAACCTGCGAGGCGGCTCCGAGGAAGGTGAGGGCTGGCACCGAGCCGGGATGCTGGACCACAAACAGAACGTCTTCGACGATTTTCACGCCGCAGCCCGCTGGCTGATCGACAACGGGTGGACCACCCCGGCTCAGTTGTGCATCAGCGGAGGATCCAACGGCGGCCTGCTGGTCGGCGCCGCCATCACCCAGCATCCCGAGTTGTACGGCAGTGCCCTGTGTACCGCTCCTCTACTCGACATGGTCCGCTACGTGACTTCACAGTTGGGGGCCACCTGGACCGTCGAGTACGGCGACCCGGCGCGCCCCGAGGAGTTCGAATGGCTCTGGGGGTACAGCCCGTATCACCGGGTCCGGGAGGGAACCGAGTACCCGGCGGTCCTGATGATGGTGTTCGACAACGACACCCGGACCGACCCCATGCACGGTCGCAAGATGGTGGCTGCCCTACAGCACGCGACCTCGGGAGATGCCCCCATCCTGCTGCGCAACGAAACCGACGTCGGTCACGGGGCCCGTGCCCTGGACCGATCGGTGGCCGAGGCCGCCGAGTCGCTGGCCTTCGCTGCGGCCCGCACGGGACTGGGCGCATCATCCACGGGGACCGGCGGGACCTGACATGGCTTCCTCGTCTCCCAGCCCCAGCCCTTCCCCGTCGCTCGAAGCCCCGACGGTGACCGACGCGGTGTCGTGGTGGAGCGGTTGGCTGTTCAGCGACGCACCGTTCCGACTGCTCGGCATCGTCGCCTTTGCGGCGGTCCTCAACTGGGCGCTCTCCCGGTTGATCAAGCGGGTGGTCGCTCGGACTGCGGCCAGCACCAACCGCGAACGGCGCGGCGAGGATTCAGCCGTCTCGGGATTACTGCGGGAACGACGCGAACAGCGTGCCAACGCCATCGGTCAGTTGGTCCGCAGTGTCCTGGCGGTGATCATCTGGAGCAGTGCCGTCCTGATGATCATGCCGATCTTCGGCATCGACATCACGCCGTTGCTGGCCAGCGCGGGCGTCATCGGCGTGGCCCTCGGCTTCGGTGCCCAGACGCTCGTCAAGGACTACTTGTCGGGCATCTTCCTGATCCTGGAGGATCAGTTCGGTGTCGGCGACTTCGTCGACCTCGGCGAAGCCGTCGGGACCGTCGAAGAGGTCACCCTGCGGGTCACCCGGTTGCGCGACACCACCGGCGTCGTCTGGTACGTCCGCAACGGCGAGATCCTGCGGGTGGCGAACCGCTCCCAAGGATGGACCGTCGCGATCATCGACATCCCGGTCAACTACGCCCAGGACCTGGAGGAGGTCCGCCGCGTCGTCGAAGTGGCCGCCGACGAGATGGTCGCCGACCCGAACTGCATCGTGACCGACTTCAGCCGCCCGCAGTTCGCCGGCGTTGAATCGGTATCGGGGGAAGCGGTCACCGTCCGGGTCACGGCCAAGTCCGACCCGGACAGTCAAGTCGCCCTCACCCGGGAGATCCGACAGCGCCTCAAGGTCGCCTTCGACGCAGCGGGGATCATCGTTCCGGTCGTCTACCGGGTGCCCGGGGCGACCGGCACCGCGAAGAACCCTCCTCGTTGATCGGTCGCCTATCCGAGCAGCTCGACCGCGACCGCAGCGGCGACCCCGGCTCTCAGCCCGGTCTGTTCACACATGGCGCGGACGAACTCGGGGTCGGCCATCGGGTGATCACCCAGGCCGTCCAAGTAGGCCCGGTGCTCGGCCAGGGAAGCCACCGCCTGGTCGAGATACCCACTGACGTCGATCGCGTGCCGTGACTGCGGCGAAGCCGCGACCAAGCACCGACGTACGGCATGGGGCTCGGTGCCCGGAAAGACCCAACGGTTTCCGGCATCGGCCGCCGCATCCAGGGCTGCCTGCCCGACATTGCGGTGGTCGGCGCTGTTACGGCTCCCGGGCATTCCCCAGGAGTCGCGATGATTGAACAACAGCAAGGTGTCGGGACGGTGTCGTCGGATGGCCTCGGCCAGTTGCCGCCGCAGATCGACCCCGTATTCGATCACGCCGTCGGGATGATCGAGCCACTCGACGTCCGTCACGCCCACGACTGCGGCACTGGCCTCCTGCTCCGCAGTCCGGACCTTGGCAGCCTCCGCGGGCGTGACGCCATCGATGCCCGCTTCGCCGCGGGAAACCAGCAGGTAGCTGACCGGACTCCCCTTGTCTGTCCACGACGCGACCGCAGCAGCCGCCCCGTATTCCAGGTCATCCGGGTGGGCCACGATCGCCAGGACTCGCCCGGGGTCGTCGCTCCACAACTCCAGTTCATCGGGTTCGCTCATGCCGGAACCCTAGGGTCTGTGCGCTGCGGCGGCGCGGCGGGCCCGGGTGTGGTCGGCGAGGATCGCGGTGGCCGTCGTGTTCCTGATCGGAGCGCGCCTCAACCGGCTGCGTGCCGCCAATCAGATGCGTCGCATCGGCGCGGCCATGACCGCGATGCAGCGCACCCTGGCCCAGCATCCGGAGTTGGGGTGCCTGCACACGCAGAACTGGTTCGGCCGGACGACGATCGCCGTGCAGTACTGGCGCGACTTCCCTAGCCTGGAGCGCTTCGCACGGGATCGGGACCTCCCCCATCTTCAGTCGTGGCGCGACTTCAATCGCCTGGCTCGGGAAAGCCACGACATCGGCATCTGGCACGAGACCTTCCAGGTTGCGGCGGCGCCCTACGAGACCATGTACGTGAACATGCCGGGCTTCGGGTTGGCGGCGGCGGGGCGCCTCGACCCGGTCAGCGGCGCGAGTACGGCCGCCAGGCGCCTGGGCCGCACCAGGGCCACACCCGCCCCCGTGCCCGTCACCTGAGACTGCGCGACGCCCGTCCCACAACACGAATTGCGTAGCCTGTAGGCGCGTCACGCTCGGCATCCGTGTGTTCTGCCTATACTGCCGCCACTGGATCAGTCGCCGGACCGCCCGGCGTTCGCACCGACTGGGGTCCGTTGACCGGCACAGAGCCCACGATCGCAGTGCGACTGCGCGGCCTCAGCAAGAGATTCGGCTCCGGTGATGCCGCCGTCGACGCGGTGCGTGACGTCAGCCTGGATGTCCACGACGGCGAGTTCCTGACCCTGCTGGGACCGTCCGGGTCGGGCAAGACGACCGTCCTGCGAATGATCGCCGGCTTCGAACTGCCGACCAGCGGCACCATCGAACTGGCCGGCGCCGACGTCACCAACACCCCACCGTTCGATCGCGACGTCAACACTGTGTTCCAGGACTACGCGCTCTTCCCCCACATGACTGTCCAGCAGAACGTGGAGTACGGCCTGCGCGTGGCGAAGGTCCCCAAGGACGATCGTCGGCGCCGCGCGCAGGAATCCCTGGAAGCGGTCCGACTCACCGGCTACGGCGATCGCAAGCCGCAGCAACTGTCGGGCGGCCAGCGTCAGCGGGTGGCGCTGGCGCGCGCTCTGGTCAACCGGCCGCAGGTGCTGTTGCTCGACGAACCACTCGGCGCCCTCGACCTGAAACTGCGCGAGCAGATGCAGATCGAACTGAAAGAGATCCAGCGCCAGGTCGGGATCACCTTCATCTTCGTCACCCACGATCAAGAGGAAGCGCTGACCATGTCGGACCGGATCGCCGTGTTCGACAGCGGCGGCATCGAACAGGTCGGCAGCCCCGAGGACGTCTACGAGCGTCCCGCGTCGGAGTTCGTGGCCGGGTTCGTCGGCACCTCCAACCTGCTGCTGCCGGAAGCCGCGAGCACCGTATTGGGCCGGGCCGGTCTGTACAGCATCCGCCCCGAGAAGATCCGACTCGCACCTGCGGGAAGCGCGCCGAGCGCCGACGAGCATGGTGTTGCCGGCACGGTCCGCGAGGTCATCTACCTCGGAACCGGCACGCGGTTCCTCGTCGATCTCTCGGTCGGCGGTTCGCTCATGGTGCTGCAGCAGAACCTGCACAGCCGCGACCTGCATCCGCAGCGCGGCGACGACGTCCAGCTGCTGTGGCAGCGAGTGGACGAATACCCGGTGAGCGCGTGATCGCGCCGGGTTCGAGGACCACCGGCCCGTCATGGGTCGGGGTGTGGACCGATCGGCCACATGACGGGAAGAAGAAGGAGGAAGCATGCGCAAGTCGCGTGTGATGGCGCTGGGCGCCACCGTGTCCGCGCTGGCACTGGCAGTGGCCGGTTGTAGCAGTTCGGGCAGCAGTAGCGGAGGATCATCGGCCGCTCCTTCGGCGTCGGCGTTCGCCGGCCCGGTGGGCGAAGGCGAAGGCCAGCTGAACGTTCTGGCGTGGCCCGGCTACGCCGAGGACGGCTCGACCGACCCCAAGGTCGACTGGGTCACCCCGTTCGAGAAGGAGACCGGCTGCCAGGTCAACGTCAAGACGTTCGCCACCTCGAACGAGGCGTTCGACCTCATGAAGAAAGGCGGCTACGACATCGTGTCCGCCTCCGGCGACGCGTCGCTGCGGATGGTCTACGGCGACCTGGTTCAGCCGATGAACATGGAGTTGGTGCCCAACTACGCCGACATCTTCGCCGGTCTGAAGGACAAGCCGTGGAACACCGTCGACGGTGTGAACTACGGCGTGCCGCACGGTCGTGGCGCCAACCTGTTGCTGTTCAACAAGGCGGGCAACAAGACCGAGCCGACGACCTGGGCCGACATGTGGGAGAGCAACTCCCCCGCCAAGGGCAAGGTCAGCCCGTACGACGACGCGATCTACATCGCCGACGCGGCGGTCTACCTGATGGCCACCCAGCCCGATCTGAAGATCACCAACCCGTATGCGCTGGACAAGACCCAGTTCGACGCAGCCATCGCCCTGCTCGAGCAGCAGAAGCCGCTCGTGGCCGAGTACTGGGCCGACTACGCCAAGCAGGCCAACGGTCTGGCGTCCGGATCCATCTCGCAGGGCCAGGGCTGGCAGCTCACCGCCAACACCGCCAACGCGGATGGCGAGAAGGTCGGAGCGGTGAAGCCCGATCAGGGTGCGACCGGATGGTCGGACACGTGGATGATCGCGAAGGACACCCCGAACATCAACTGCGCCTACAAGTGGGCCGACTACGTCGTGTCCCCCAAGGTCAACGCTGAGATCGCGGAGTACTTCGGTGAAGCGCCGGCCAACGAGAAATCCTGCCAGGAGACGTCGAACAAGGATCATTGCGATCAGTTCCATGCCTCCGAAGAGGACTACTGGACCAACGTCTACTACTGGACGACTCCCACCGAAAAGTGCTTGGACGGGCGTACCGACGTGACGTGCATCCCGTACAAGGACTGGGTGACGTCCTGGACGACCCTGCGTTCGGCCTGACCTGATTCGTAGTCGGGTGCGGGGCGGGTACTCCGCTCCGCACCCGACTGCCCCTTGAGGAGCCTTTCGGTGACCACTTCGTCCGTATCCACCACGCGGCGCATGCAGGCCGCGTTGGATCGACGTCCCCGGCTACGCCTGGCCGGACTCCTGGCGCTGCCGATGACCTGGTTGGTGCTGCTGTTCCTGGTGCCGATGGTGCTGTTGTTCATCACCGCCTTCTGGACGACGGATTCGTTCACCGGACAGCTGATCCAGACTTTCACCTTCGAGAACTTCGCCCGGGTGTTCGACCCCAGCCAGCCGTTCCTGCTCACGGCCGCACGAACCCTGGGGGTGGCGGTGGCGGTAACCGTGCTGTCCATTTTGCTGGCGGTTCCCGTGTCGCTGTTCGTCGCCACGGTCGCACGCCGCCGATGGCGTCCGTTCCTGATTGCCCTCATGATCACGCCACTGTGGGCCTCGTACCTGGTGAAGGTCTACGCCTGGCGCACGATGCTCAACCCCGAGGGCGGGTTCCTGGAGTCGACGCTCGGCTTCTCGACCGGCTACGGCTGGCTCGCTGTGGTCGTGGTGCTCACGTACCTGTGGCTGCCGTACATGATCCTTCCCGTATACGTGGGCATCCAGAACATCCCACCCTCTCTGCTCGACGCGTCCGCCGACCTGGGAGCCCGCAACTGGGCGACCATCCGGCGGGTCCTGTTGCCGATCGTCAAGCCCGCCATCATCGCGGGCTCGGTCTTCACGTTCTC
>CAZVYU010000106.1:0-8096 GCA_964631645.1 uncultured Actinomycetes bacterium | reverse complement strand
CTGGGCGACGGAGCGATGCGGGTGAGCGCCACCTGACGATCAGCCTTGGCTGGTGGGACTGGTCGCTGGGGAGGCGGACCCGGTTGCGGGGGCCGGGGGGGTGGCGACCTGGTCGGCGGGGAACAGGGCATGCATCTGGCCGTCCCGGGTCCCGAACCAGATCTTGCCGTCCCAAACCGCCGGGGTGGACTCGATGCACCCGCCGATCTTGGCCGTCCACAGTTCAGGCGGATCTTGGGTGGTGTTGCTCATGTCGAAGGCGTGCATGTCTCCCGAGCAGTCGCCCTGCAGCAGGACCCCGTCGATAACGACGGGGGACTGCCACGTGGGGCCGGGGAGTTTCTTCTTCCATCGGATGTCGCCCGTCATCCGGTCGACGGCCAGGATGTCGCCGGCGTTGGTGTCGTACACCATGACGTCCTGGTACAGCGCCGGCGTGCCCCACACGCCGCCGGACTCGGGCATGACGATGTTCCACACGATCGGATCGTCCGGCTTGCTGGGGTCCAGTTTCATCATCTGGCCGACCTGGCGGGACCGGGCGTTCTGCTTCTCGTACTCGGAGCCGATGTACAGCATCCCGTCGGAGTCGGCGACGATCGATGCGTCGGTGTCGTCGCCGGTCCAGAACCGGAAGACGCGCTTGGGGTCTTGGCCCTGCGCCAGGCCGCTGATGTCCCAACCCTGGACCAGCCCGGCGCTGTTGGCGAAATACAAGGTGTCCTTGAAGATGGTGACCGAGTTCTCGATGGACACGGCCTCGCCGCCGAACGCCTCAAGGAGTTCGTCGTCCCAGCCGGGTGCGTTGAACACCAATTCGGGCTTCACTGTCACGCTGCCGTCCGGTGCGTAGCCCCGGTTCAGTTTGACGATGTGGATCTGGCTGTTCTCGCCGCCTTCGAACAGGTAGTCGTCGATGACCAGGGGCGATCCGTCCCAGTCGTTGTTCCACTTCACCGGTGACACCGCATCTGCGCTGAGCTTCCACAACTCTTGTGGCTTGTCGCCGTCGAAGGACAGCACGCGCAGGTAGTTGTCGCGGGAACCGGTGTACACCAGCGGGTAGCCGTCGGGATCGATGGTGACGGATCCCTTGATGATGTCCCCGGTCTTGAAGGTTGGCAGGATCTCGGCGCCGGTGTCGGCGTCGAGGAAGTGGACGCCGTAGTCGTAGGCGCCGAACACCATCCAGTTGCGGCCGTCGCGTTCGAACACCGCCGGCTGGCCGGTCCACCCGGTGCCACACCAGGTCTCCGGGCCGCCCCCGTCGTCGGATGTGCCACACATGCCGCCCTGCTTGGGGAAGCGCCAGGCCTCGACCGGGGCGGTGCGGGGGATGGGACCGGTTCCGTAGAAGGTGCGGGTCGGATTACCGCGGAAGGTGAGGAGTCCGGTGACGGTCCCGGGTGGATAGGGCTTACCCACTCCGGCCGGGTCCGACCAGAACGGGGAGTCGGCGGGCACCCCCGGGTCCGCCGCGGCCTCGTCGGCGGGGGCGGTGTCGGGGGCCTGTGCATTGCCCGAAGCGGCCTCCTGTACCGGGGCTGAACTCATCGACCACGCCAGAACGAGGGCCGCGGCCAGGAACACACCGAGAAGGGCCAGGGTCGAACGCGCGGATCTCACCGGGTCAGGGTAAGCAGACCAGACCCGTCCGCTGGGCAACCAGCCCGGCCATGTTGCAGGATCAACAGCGACTGGGAGGAACCCCATGGGCGACGAAGGTGTGCAGTTTCCCCTGATGGACGGGCGTCGCTCGACCACCCGTACCGGCCGGGATGTGTTCGCGGCGGCGGCCGAGGTGGCGGATCCGGGCCTCGCGCACCGGATCCGGGGCATCGAGGACTGGCGCTCCGACTACCTGGCCCCGGCGCGGGAACTCGTCGCCGTCGGGGGCCGGAGTTCGGTCGCGTCGTCCCTCATCTCGGCGGCAGGTCTGGACCGGCTGTGGTCGGACTTCCGCTGGGTCGTCGACGGTACCGACCACCCGATCGTGGCCGCAGCCGAGCTGGGCCAAGGGGGATTCGCCACCCGCTCCTTCGTGGGTGGCGCAGAGCCACGCCGCGGGTTCGCCGTGCCCTATCACGGCCGTGAGCTCGAAGGTTCCGACCTGCGAGCGCAGGCCCGCCGCTGGGTCGACGCCGGGGTGGCCGAACCGTCGCTGCTGCCGGCCCTCGATGCGGCGAACAGTCACCCCGAGTGGTTCGACCTGTCCCGCACCACGGTGGTCGTCCTGGGCGCAGGGGCGGAGTTGGCCCCGCTGCGGGAGTTGTTGTCCTGGGGAGCGCAGGTCCTCGCCGTCGACCTGCCCGACGCCGACCGATGGCGCCGCATCATCGCCGCTGCGGAGGGGACGCCCGGGGTGCTGCATGTCCCGGTGCCCCGGGGGGTGTCGGTCGCCGCGTCCGGTGCGGACGCCGACGAAGTAGCCCAGGTCGCCGGAGCCGATCTGCTCACTCGACTACCCGACGTGGCGGCGTGGATCGCAGGATTCGATGGGCCTGTCGTGCTCGGCAACTACCTCTACGCCGACGGCGCCACGAATGTGCGCCTGTCGGTGGCGTCCGACGCGCTGGCCCGGTTCCTGTCCGACCGTGGCTCCGATCCCATCCTTGCTTTCCTTGCCACCCCTACCGACGCCTTCCAGGTGGGCGCCGACGTCGTGCTGGACTCCCGGCAGCGCTGGGATCGGCACCTGCTGGCCCGGGCGACCCGGTGGCCGCTGCGGCTGGCGAACCTGTTCCAGCCGAACTATCCATCAGTGCTGCGCGACGACGACGGCCGAGACTATGCCGTAGCCGACTGCCTGGTGCCGCAGCAGGGACCCAACTACCTGCTCGCCAAACGGATGCAGCGGTGGCGCGCGGTCGTCAACCGCGAGTCGGGTCTACGGGTCTCGCTCAACGTGGCGCCGGCGACCCGGACCCGGTCCGTGGTGAAGAACCGGCTCCTGGCGGCGGCGTACGCCGGAGCCGGGCGGTTCGGGATGGAGATCTTCGAGCCGGACACCACCAACGCGCTCATGGCAGCGCTCCTGGTCCGCGACCTGAACGATCCTGCGTCGGCGACCAACCCGGACGTCGTCCTGACTCATCCGTCCCAGATGTTCACCGAGGCGGCCACCCACGGTGGTCTGTGGCGTTCCGCCTTCTCGGCCCGTTCGGTGCTGGGGGTCGCAGCGGTCGTGGGCATGATCGAACGCGCCGCCTGAGCGCCTCCCGGAGGTGGCCCTGGTCTTTGGCATGATGGGCGCGTGACTGGTCGCATTCTGGTGGTGGACGACGATCCGGCCCTGGCCGAGATGCTGACGATCGTGCTCAAGGGGGAGGGGTACAGCGTCGGCGTCTGCGGCGACGGTGCGGGTGCCTTGGCGGCCTACCGGGACTTCGTGCCGGACGCCGTGCTGCTGGATGTGATGCTGCCGGGCACCGACGGGATCGACGTCTGCCGCCAGATCCGGGCCGAGGCCGACACCCCGATCATCATGCTGACCGCGCGCACCGACACGACTGACGTCGTGCGGGGCCTCGAGGCGGGGGCGGACGACTACGTGGTCAAGCCGTTCAAGCCCAAGGAACTGATCGCCCGGCTTCGGGCGCAGATGCGGCCCGCCACCAAGGTGGCCCCGGAACTCATCCGTCTGCGCGACCTCGAGATCGACTACTCCGGGCACACCGTCACCCGGTCCGGGGAACAGATCGCGCTGACCCCGCTGGAGTTCGAGTTGTTGGCCTGCCTCGCCCGCACCCCGTGGCAGGTGTACACCCGGGACATGCTGCTCCGCGAGGTGTGGGGGTACCAGCATGCGGCCGACACCCGCCTGGTCAACGTCCACGTCCAGCGCCTGCGGGGGAAGATCGAAATCGATCCCGACAACCCCCGGTACGTCATCACCGTGCGCGGGGTGGGGTACAAGGCCGGCTCGGACTGAGTCCATGGCTCCCCCCTTGGGAAGCTTCTGGCGCCGATCACTGCAGTTCCGGACGGTGGTCAGCACTGTCCTCGTGACGGTGCTCGTGGTCGGGGCCGCCGGCGCCATCCTGCTGCAGCGGGTGTCGGACGGGCTGATGGAGACCAAGCAGCGCAGCGCCCTGGCCGAGGTGGCGGCGGGCCGGTCCATCGCGCGGACCTTCGCGACCACCTCGCCCGAACCGGACAACCAGAGTCTCATCGACGCGTTGGTGGACGACCTGGCCGGCCGGGCCGGAAAGCCGCCCGAGTACGACGTGATCGTGCAGCCCGCTCCCGAGGCGGCGAGTCTGCCCTCGCAGTCCACCAACCTGGTGAGTATCGACTCGGTGTCCCCGGTGCTGGTGGACACCATGCGCTCGGCCGACGCGACGGTGTGGATGCACACGGACATCACCTACAGCGACGGGCGGGTGGAACCGGGCCTGGTGCTGGCGGCGCCCGTGACGATCCAGGGCGTCGGGCCGTATGAGCTGTTCTACCTCTACGGGATGGCCGACGTCACGCGCACCATCTCGCTGGTCCGGTCGACCGTGGTGGGGGTCGGCATCGCCCTGGTGCTGGCCCTCGGCGCCATCGCCTGGTGGTTCAGCCGTCGGCTGGTGCGACCGATGCAGCAGGTCTCCCGCGCGGCCGCCGGTCTGGCCACCGGCGACCTGACCCGCCGCATCGACGTCCACGGTGAGGACGACATGGCCCGACTGGCCATGTCGTTCAACTCGATGGCCGACAGTCTGCAGAACCAGATCGAACAGCTGCGGCGACTGTCGGAGATGCAACGTCGGTTCGTGGCGGACGTCTCCCATGAACTGCGCACCCCCCTGACCACCATCCGGATGGCCGCCGATGTCGTCGAGGACGACACGTCGGCGGGCCGCCTGCCCTCGCCGCGCACCAGCGAACTCCTCGTGGCCGAGGTCGAACGGTTCGACGTACTCCTCAACGACCTCCTCGAGGTCTCCCGTTTCGACGCCGGGGAGGCGGTGCTCGAGGTCGAGGACGTCGACCTGGGCGTGCTGGTCCGGGAATGGGTGGCGGCACTGCAGCCGCTGGCTGCCGAACAGGGGTGTGCGTTGGTGGTGGCGGGCCCCACCAGTTGTCCGGTGCAGTGCGACCCCCGCCGGGTCGGCCGGGTGGTCCGGAATCTCGTGGTGAACGCGATCGAGTACGGCGCCGGGCAACCGGTCGAGATCACCCTCGCTGCCGGAGATCCGACCACGGTGTCGGTCACCGACCACGGGGTCGGTTTGGACAGTGTCGCGGCCGAACGGGTCTTCGAACGGTTCTGGCGGGCCGATCCCTCCCGCCGGCGCACGTTGGGCGGGACCGGGCTCGGGCTGGCGATCTCGCGGGAGGACGCCCGGTTGCACGGCGGCGACCTGACGGTGACGGCCACCCCCGGTGCCGGTTGCCGCTTCACGCTGCAGTTGCCGTCCTCCCCAACTGAACGGGGAACCGATCCATCCCCATCGGTCACGCCCCGCTGACGCTGCCCGTCTCGGCCGCCAAGGCTGTGGCATGACTCTGTGGCGCAGTGCGCTCGGCGCCGCTCGGGAGCTGGCGCTGCCCGCCCGGTGTGTGTGTTGTGGGCGACCGGGTGCGTGGTGGTGTGACCCCTGCGTGGCTGCGATCCCGCCCCTGCCACCCCAGGCCCCGATCGCGGGAGTGCCGTTCACCCCCGCAGTTGCGTACGAGGGAGCGGCGCGCGAGCTCCTGTTGGCGCTCAAGGATCGGCACATCAGCGCTGCTGCCGAACCGTTGGGCCGACTGCTGGGACGGGTGCTCCCGCCGGACGGGCCCCCGCTCGTCCCGGTTCCGGCGACCACCCGGTCGTGGCTGGAACGGGGGTTTGATCCCCTCGAGCTGATCCTGGCCGGGACGGCCGGGGCGCGGGTGCGACGGTCGCTTGCCTGGCAGGGCCGGCGCCGACCGCAGAAGTCGCTGGATCGAGCCGACCGTCGGCGCAACGTGGCGGGCGCTCTGCGGGTCCGCACGCCGCCATCCGGGCCCGTCCTCGTCGTGGACGATGTCGTCACCACCGGAGCCACCGTCACCGAAGCCGTGGTCACCTTGCGAACTGCCGGGATCGAGGTGGCCGGGATCGTCGGGGTGTGTTCGGTAGCCGACCCGTGGGAGCATGCGGCGGGACTTCGCGTTAGCGTGAAGCATGAGGCCGAAGGGCCGTCCGGTTCGTCAGTCCGGTCGGTCGCTCGGCCGGGTAGCCGTCGAGAAGTGGAGGAGGGGTCATGACCGTCGAGATCGTCGTCCGCGGGCGCCATATGGATCTGTCGGACAGTTTCCGCGAGTTGGTCCAGGACAAGCTGTCCCGGGTGGAGCGGTACGGACTGGACATCACGCGGATCGATGTCGAGGTGTCCCACGAACGTAATCCCCGGCTGGCGGATCGGGCGATCGAGGTCGAGCTGACCTGCCGGGGGCGCGGGCCGCTCATCCGGGCGGAAGCACACGCCGGCGACAAGTACGCGGCCCTGGACGACGCGTGCGGCACGCTTGCCGAACGTCTGCGCCGCACCGCCGACAAACGCCGCAGCCAGCGCCGTCGGCACGCCCGAGTCGTGGCGGCCGACTCCATGGAGCAGGTCACCGCAGCGGAGTCGCTGCCGGAACCCGACGGCGAGGAGTTGCCGCCGGATGTCGTTCTGGCCGATGGTCCGCTGCTGGTCCGGCAGAAGACCCACACCACCCGGCCGATGTCGGTGTTGGACGCGCTCGACGCGCTCGAGGCCGTCGGTCACGACTTCTTCTTCTTCTTCGACGTCGATGCGCAGCGTCCCAGCGTCATCTATCGCCGCCGCGGCTACGACTACGGGCTGATCCGGCTCGACGTGGCCGCGGAGGACGGCCGCGCGGCCAGTTGAGCGATCCCGATCGAGCGGTGATCGCCATCGCCGACGCCACCCCTGTGTATCGCGCGGGCCTGGCGGCGGAACTGGCCGACCACGACGTCCTGCTGGCCGGCACGACGGCCGAAATCAGGGAGTTGATCGCCCGTGCACCCGACCTGCTGGTGATCGACCTGCGCCTCGTCGCCGCGGACGAGTCCTTGCTGACGTCAGCACGGGACAGCGGTGTGGCGGTGGTGGTGTCGGTGGCCGGCGATGCCGAGAAGGTACTGGCGCTCGTCCAGGACGGCGTCAGCGGTCTGTGGGATCGCGAAGGGGACGCGGCCGAACTGCGACGCATCGTCAACGGGGCCCTGGCTGGGGCCCCCATGGTGTCACCCGAGATCGGGGCCGCCCTCATGGGCCGCATCGCGGCAGCGGGGGAAGCCGCCCGGGGGACTGGTCAACTGACCGGACGGGAACACGAGATCCTGGAACTGATGGCGGACGGCAAGGGGAACCGGGCCATCGCCGATCGGCTGTTCATCTCCGAGAACACCGTCCGCAACCATGTCCGCAACGTGTTGGACAAACTCCAGGCCCGCACGCGCACTGAAGCCGTCGTGCGGGCCGTGCGGGCCGGGCTGATCCGACTGGGCTGATCACCGGGCTGTCGGGCGACAGTCCCCGGACTACCATGAAGGTTCCCGTGGCGCTGGGCCGCGGGCGAGGGAAGGCGAGCCACGTGGCACTGATGGAACGGATCCTCCGCATGGGGGAGAAGCGCGTCGTCCGCAAGCTGGAGTCCATCGCGCGGCAGGTCAATGCGATCGAGGACGAGTTCGTCGCCATGAGCGACGACGAGTTGCGCGCCTTGACCGCCCAGTACAAGGAGCGGGTCGACAACGGCGAACCGCTGGATGACCTGCTGGCCGAGTCCTTCGCCACCGTCCGGGAAGCGGCCCGCCGCACCCTGGGACAGCGGCACTTCGATGTCCAGATCATGGGCGGCGCCGCGCTGCACCTAGGCAACATCGCCGAGATGAAGACCGGCGAGGGCAAGACGTTGGTCTCCACCCTGCCCGCCTACCTCAACGCGCTGAACGGTCGCGGCGTGCACGTCGTCACCGTCAACGACTACCTGGCCGAGCGCGACTCGGAGTGGATGGGCCGGGTGCACCGGTTCCTGGGACTCGAGGTGGGAGCCATCCTCTCCGACATGACTCCCGCGCAGCGGCGGGTGGCCTACGGCGCCGACATCACCTACGGCACCAACAACGAGTT
>CAZVYU010000105.1:5528-8263 GCA_964631645.1 uncultured Actinomycetes bacterium | reverse complement strand
CGATGCTCATCGCGGTGCCGACCGGTGTGAAGTTCTTCAACTGGATCGGCACCATGTGGCGCGGCTCGATCTCGTTCGAGACCCCCATGTTGTTCACGATCGGGTTCATGGCGACGTTCCTGTTCGGTGGCCTCACCGGCGTCATCCTGGCCTCGCCCCCGCTGGACTTCCATGTGTCCGACTCGTACTTCGTAGTGGCGCACTTCCACTACACCGTCTTCGGCACCGTTGTCTTCCTCATGTTCGCCGCCTACTACTTCTGGTGGCCCAAGTGGACCGGGCGGAAACTGAACGAGAAGCTGGGCAAGTGGCACTTCTGGTTCCTGTTCATCGGGTTCCAGGTCACCTTCCTGTGCCAGCACTGGCTCGGGGTCCAGGGGATGCCGCGCCGGTACGGGGATTACCTCGCGTCGGACGACTTTGGGATGCTCAATCACATCTCGACCGCCGGCTCGGGGCTGCTGGGAATCTCGACGATCATCTTCATCTACAACGTTCTGTGGACCTGGCGTAAGGCACCCATGGTCGGCGTCGATGATCCGTGGGGTTACGGCGCCTCGCTGGAATGGGCGACGTCGTGCCCGCCACCGCGGCACAACTTCACGTCCATCCCGACGATCCGCTCGGAGCGGCCCGCGTTCGACCTGCACCATCCGGAGTACGCGCTGAACGCCATGCCCGCACCCAACCCGGTGGCGGCAGTTCTCGGGGGGGCCGACGTCGGTCCGACCGATCCGCCCCCCGGCGGGACCACCGACGCAGGCGAAGGAGACCCGAAGTGAAGATCGAAGGCTGGCTCTTCGCCGCAGGCGCCATCTTCTACGTCCTGGTAGCCGCGGTCTACGGCTACCTGAGCCGGGACGTCGTGGGTACCGTGCTGCTGCTGTTCACGGGACTGTTGGCGCTGATCGCGGGCTTCTACACGTTGTACACCTCCAAGCGGGTGTATCCCCGTCCCGAGGACCGGCGCGACGCCACCATCGACGAGGCCGACCCGGACTATGGCTTCTTCAGCCCCCACTCCTGGTGGCCCTTGGCTGTCGGCTTCGCCGCTTTCTGCACGGCGCTGGGGTTCATCTTCGCTGCGTGGATGTTCGCGTTCGGCATCATCATCATGATGATCGCTGTGAGCGGGTGGCTCTTCGAGTACTACTACGGCGACCACGCCCACTGACACTCTGTCGAGGTCTCGAGTCGGACACACAGGCCCGCAGGTCCGTGTGGTCACCGGCTCCCGCCAGTAAACTTGAGAGTGGCAGAAACAGAACGCAGCGTAACCCCAGGGTGACTGTTGTCACCGATTGTCGAGTTGTGTCCTGCTAGACGCCGTCGTGATGTTTGCCGGACACTGGTCGTGGCCACAACCATCACGATCAACTTTCGAGGATTGGTAAGCGACCGTGTCTCAACAGCAGAAAGTAACGTCCCTGGCGTCCCGCAAAGGCCGCTTGACCGTTCTTGGTGCCGGAGTGGCAGTGGTGGCGCTCGGTGTCGCCGGTTGTGGACCGTCGCTGACCATGGTCAGCGCCCCATGGAGTGAGTCGCAGGCCGTCATCCAATCGACGCTGTTCGGCGAGAAGAACGTAACTTTCGACAAGTCGCCAGTCATCTCGGTCGAGAACGGCCGGATCACCACCGTCGCCGTCAGCGGCCCCAACGGGAAGCCGGTGGGTGGCGAACCGATCAACGGCGGCACCGCCTGGAAGATCGACACCACAGACCTGGACTTCGGCACCAAGTACACCGTCACCGCCAACGCAGTGGACCTGCGCGGCAAGGAGACCAACACCACCGACTCCTTCCGGACCTTCGTCCCGGAGAAGGAACTGACCGCCACGACCAACCTGACCGACGGCGCCACCTACGGGGTCGGGATGCCGATCCAGATGACCTTCAACCTGCCGATCGAGAATCGGGCGGCCATCGAGGAGAAGCTGGGGGTCTCCGTCGACGGTGCGCCGGTCGAGGGGGCGTGGCACTGGGACAGCGACACGGCGGTCACCTACCGGCCCAAGGAATACTGGCCGGCCGACAGCAAGGTCGAACTCGACGCCGAGATCAAGGGTGTGAACGCCGGTGATCAGGTGTACGCACTGGCCAACAAGTCCGAAGGGTTCCGGACGGGCGCTGAGATGATCCTGACGCAGGACTCGGTCAAGCACCAGATGACCGTCAAGCGCAACGGCAAGGTCATCCGCACCATCCCCACCTCCAGCGGCAAGCCGGGACACGAGACCCGGTCGGGTGTCGATGTGCTGATGAGTAAGGAAGACCACGTCGTCATGGACTCCGCCTCCGTGGGCGTTCCCGAGGGTGATCCGGACTACTACCGGCTCGACGTGTACAACGCGATGCGGATCTCGTGGTCCGGTGAGTACATCCACTCGGCGCCGTGGTCGGTGGGATCCCAGGGCTACGCCAACGTCAGCCACGGCTGCATCAACGTGAGCCCCGATAATGCCGCCTGGCTCATGGAGAACGCCAACATCGGCGACATCGTGATCGTGAAGAACACGGGCGTCGAGCACGATGGCAACGACGGCAACGGCTGGACCATGTGGAACACGTCCTGGAACGACTGGAAGTCCGGCAGCGCGCTGCAGAGCTGACGTTCGCGCAGCTGGTCAGCCGCGCCCGCGCTGCGGGCGCCCGCCGACCGGTTCGATCCACTGCGGGAACCGGTCGAATGCTGGAGCGCCCAGGCCTGAGGCCGTGTCGTAGCCGGGTGTCGCCCG
>CAZVYU010000105.1:0-5428 GCA_964631645.1 uncultured Actinomycetes bacterium | reverse complement strand
ACCGCCACCACTGGCCGACTCAGGTAGACCGGCCAAGCCGGCCCGAAGGACGCGTGCATGGCGACGTCGGGGGTTGTGCGCTGTTCCGTGTCGATCCCCGTTCTCCGTTGGAACCACGGTTGTCCGTAGACGGTGGAAAATCCGCCCCCGCCGCCTGACGTCGGGGTGGGAACCGTCTGCCCGTTGACCACCATGGTGCGATTCACGTCGCGCCAGACCTTCTCGAAGCGACGCTGGTTGGAACGACGCAACACGATCTGCGATCCGCCGACCGAGGTGATGAAGGGGCTGGAGGTCGGGTAGTCGACGGCCGGGGGAGTCGTCTGGTCCTGTTCGTAGCAGTCCGACGATCCGTTGTCGCCGGCCGACGAGGTGGCCGTGGTCCCCGCGATCCCGAGTCGGACCAGGATCGAATCGAGGAGATGCCGAGACGGAGGGATCAGCAACTCCTCATCCAGGACGCGCTCGCACAACCCGTACGACTGGGACACGGCGTCGGGGAGGCGCGGCAGCCCGAAGGCCGCGGCCCACGCCAAATAGAACGTGCCGCCGACCTCCGGGGACTCGATCACATCGATGGAGCTACCGCGGGGCAGGACCGCTTGAGCCACTTGTGTGTCCAGGTCGCCTTCGCCGCCTTCCGGCAGGTTCCCGATCATTCCGGGGGCGTGGACCCGGCTGAATGTGCGACCCGGCACATCGAAACAGCGCGCGGAACGGCGTAGGGAGCGGTGGCTGAACCCCTCGCCGCTGGCAAGGATGGCCAGCCGGCTGGCCCGGCCCACCCGTGGGCCGCGGGGCAGCGTGTCCACGCCGTACGCCCGCGCCAACTGGTCGAAGGAGTAGGTGTCCTGGCGCTCCGCGGCCTTGCAGCCGCCGATGTACGTCCCGCGGTTGGGCGCCACGGGGCGGGTTGCCGAAAACGAGGAGGATGAGATGGCGGAGTAGGTCTTGATCTTGACCCAGAAGGGGATGATCCCGCGCACGGACTTGCGCAGGCCCGCAGGCGGAGTCGTCTGTCCCACCAGGAAGACCTCCTCCTGCTGGACGCTGCGACTGTTGATCGGTGGCGGGGTGGCCTTCTGCACCAGGATCTGTTGCCCCAGCCATGGCTCCAGATCGCCGACCTGGCCGGTGACCATGATGAACAATCCGGTGGCATCGGTCGCGGTGGTCAGACCAGCAGCCCGAGCTGAGCGGCGCACGGCACGAAGGTCGCTCGGCCGGGCGCCGTACCGGTGCCTGATCTGAGAGCGGCTCAGGAACTGGCGGTAGTGAGTGGAATGTGGATCACTCACCGCCTTGAGCCGTTTGCGGGCGGCCGACTCGCGGCGCGGAAGTACCAGCGAGAACGTCGTGCGGGTGTCGTCCGGGGCCGGGACCGGGCCCGCCTGGGCGGTGACCGTGGCCGGTGGCGCCGCAGCGGGTGGGACCGCGGTCGCGGGAGTAATGACCGCAACGGCCACAGAAGCAGCGAGGAGGGGGAGGAATGCCGTGGAAGCCCGCATGCACAGCACCCTCGCAGCCGCCTGTCGAGGGTGGCAACCGCTAGCCCATCTCGAGGGGATCCACGAGGGTGCCGATGGGTCCGAGCCACCAGCGCAGGGTGCGCCACAGCCAACACCAGCCCCGGTGTCCGAGAAGGAGTTGGATCACGGCGGACACAAGCAGGCCCAGCAGCAGGAGGCCCAGGGTCCACCCGATGAGCGCGGGTAGCAACCACCACTCCAGTCCCAGGACGACCAACACCAACACCACCGCGAAGATCACGCTGGTCAGGGCCGGAACCAACCCCAGCGACGGGTGCCAGGTGGGGTTGTCCGGCTGATCGTGACCCGCACGGCATCGGCGCGGTCGCGCCAGGACGGATGTGAGTTGATCGTCCGGACGCAGATCTGCGGTCGGTCGCTCCGGAGTCCCATCTGGATCCATGCGTCGAGCATGGCGGAAAGAACACCGCAGAAGAACGAAACGGGGGATGCTGAGACGTAGGTTCCGGTTCGGATGGTGATCGTATGCCCCGTCGCTGGGTCGTGGCGTTGAGTGCCGCCGCCGTCGTCCTGGCGATTTCCGTCCCAGGGTCGGCCGGATCTGCCCCCGCCGAGGGGGGACCGAGCGCGGTCACTGCCTCCGCCATCCGCCGGATCACGGTGAATCCCGGGACGACCATCGACATCGGGGCCCCCCGCCGGGCGGAGTTCCTGAGCGAGGTCACCGTCCCGGCGGGGGCATCCGGTCCCGCGCCGCTGGTGGTATTCCTCCACGGCGCCCACCCAACGTGCTATCAGCCGGGTCAGAACGAGACCGTCTGGCCGTGCCGGCGAGGCTTCCGGCTCCTGCCCAGCTACCGGGGCTACCGCTACCTGTCAGGCCATCTGGCCGCCGAGGGGATCGCATCGGTGTCCATCTCGGCCAACGGGGTCAACGGGCAGGAGGACAGCTTCGCTGACGGGGGGACCGCAGCGCGGGCGCTGATGGTGCGGCGACACCTGAGCGCCATCGCCCGATCCGCCGCCGGCCGGTCCCGCCTCTACCCGGCCGACATCGCCTCAGGCATCGACCTGAGCCGAGTGCTGTTGGTCGGGCACAGCCGGGGTGCGGCCGGAGTGGCCGGCGCCGCGATGCGTGCGGATGAAAGGACGCCCTTCCGGGTCATGGCCGCCATGTCCTTGGCGGGCACGACTCAGGTCAAGCAGGCGGTCCCGGGCGTTCCGTTCGTCAGCCTGCTGCCCCAATGCGACGGCGACGTCTTCGACCTGCAGGGGCAGCAGTTCATCGATGTCGGTGCCCGCATCCCCGGCGATCAGGCACCCCGGGCTGCCGTGTGGGTACCGGGCGGCAACCACAACTTCCTCAACACACAATGGACACCGGGACGTTCGGTCGCGATCGCGTGGAACGACGCCGCCAAGATGAACGACTGGCCCGGACCCTGCACCAAGGCGAAACGAATCAGTAGTGGTCAGGAGCGCCGGGTCGCCCGCTGGTACGTCCACACCGTTGCGCGGGCCTACCTGATGGTGGATCAGCGTGCCGCGGCCGAGCTGGAGGGATCCCGTCGGCCCACGATTGCGAATGTCACCACCCGAGTGACGGCAACGGGCGGGACGACCCGGCTGGTGGAGCGTCGGTGGCAGGGGAAGGTGTTCCGGAGTCGCATCGCCGGCCGAACTGTGACCGGTCTGCCGTCCGCGGAGCAGGTGGGCTGGAACGACGTGCAGACGCCTCACTGGCTTCCGGCGCTGGAGTTTCCGCGGCTGTCCACTCGGCAGCGCGCGCTGATGGTGTCCTGGGAGAGAGCCGGGACCGTCCGATACCGGCTCTCTCGCGCGCTGGACCTGCGCCGGTCGTACGGTCTGCGGCTGCGGGTCGCCACGGACAACATGAACTGGAGCCGGGCCGAGGGCAGTGTGGTCGTGCGCGACGCCCACGGGGTGACGGCGCGGGTGCCGATACCCCGGCGCCACCTGGTGAAGCTGGGATCGCGGACGCCCCGGTCCTTGTGGGCGCAATCCGTCACGGTGCCGAACACTGCGATACAGCGTGCCGCACCCGGCCTCGACCTCAGTACCGTTCGATGGGTCGGATGGACGTCACGTCGGGGGAGCGGCCGCCTCTGGCTGCTGGATCTGTGGTCCCTGCAACCACCGAGACCCAGCCAACCACGGGTCAGCACTGTGGTGGCGGGCGGAACGGCGGCCTGGGTCGGTGGGTCCTACCAGACCGCCCTGCGGGTGTCGGCCTTGGCGCCGGCGCCCCACACCACTCGGGTCCGCTACACGATCTACGGCTACGACACCAAGGTCGCGAGACAGCGGGGGACCATCACGCTACGCCGGGGTCAGACGTCCATCACGAAGGTGCTCACGATCGATGCCCGCAAGCGCGACAGTCGCCTGGTCGTGGCGACCTACCCCGACCGCTGGGGCGTGAACCTCACCGATTACGTGTGGCTCCCGGTCGACTGACGGTCAGGACGGGGCCTGGTCCTCGTCCTTGGCGGGCGGCCGGTTGGTGTCCGGACCACCGACCCGGTGCAGGACCGAGCCGTCGTGTTCGACCTCGAGCGCTGCGTCCTCGGCGAACACCGGGGCATCGATCACGGCCTGCTGGGCCAGGTGTTCGTCGGCGTGCTCGATCTCGGCGGCCGACGGCTTGCCGATCGTGTCGCCGAACAGGAACCGGGACAACTTGGCCCGGCGCTTGCCCGACTTCATCTTCGGGTTGCGCACGCCCGCACTATCCGTCTCCGGCGGCGCCGGCAGCGGCTTGATGTCGGGCTTCGCCATGATCTTGGCCCGCTCCTCGGCGTTGAGGGGGGCGTGGATCTCGATGAACTCGCCATGCGGAAGGCGCAGGATCTGGCCGGTCTCGCGGCCGTGCAGCAACTTCTCCCGATCCCGGCGCTGCAGCGACAGGCAGATACGTCGGGTGATCACGAAGGCGATCGGCGGAAGCACGATCAACGAGATCCGCAGCAGCCAGATCAGGAAGTTGATGGACAGGTCGAAGCCGACGGCAAGGATGTCGTTTCCGCCACCGATCCACAGGATCGTGTAGAAGGTGATTGCCATGACACCGAGACCGGTGCGGGTCGGAGCATCGCGGGGCCGATCGAGCAGGTTGTGCTCGCGGTTGTCGCCTGTCGCCCACTTCTCGAGCCACGGGTAGATCGCGGCCAGCGTGATGATGACGCCGGGGATCACCAGGGCAGGGATCAGGATGTTCAGGCTGAGTGTGTAGCCGAATGCCTGGATCTCCCAGTTCGGCATGACGCGCAGCGCACCATCGAGCCATCCGATGTACCAGTCCGGCTGGGTGCCCGCGGACACCTGATCGGGGGTGTACGGACCGAAGATCCAGATCGGGTTGATCTGCACCAAGCCGGCGATGAGGACGATGATGCCGAACACGAGGAAGAAGAACCCGCCGGCCTTGGCCATGTAGATCGGCATCAGGGGGTAGCCGACCACGTTCTTGTTGGTGCGCCCCACGCCGGGGAACTGGGTGTGCTTCTGTACCCAGACCATCATCAGGTGAGCCGTGACGAGGGCCAAGAGGATGCCGGGGATCAGCAGGATGTGGATGCCGTACAGGCGCGAGATGAAGTCGGTTCCGGGGAACTCGCCGCCGAAGAGCAGGAAACTCACCCACGTGCCCACCACCGGAATCGCCAGCACGATCCCTTCCGCGATCCGCAGGCCGGTGCCGGACAGCAGGTCGTCGGGCAGCGAGTAACCGGAGAAGCCGGCCAGGAGCGCCAACGACGCGAGTCCCATGCCGATCATCCAGTTGAACTCACGCGGTTTGCGGAACGCTCCCGTGAAGAACACCCGGAACATGTGGACGACGATGGCCGTCATGAAGAACAGGGCGGCCCAGTGGTGGATCTGCCGCATGAGCAGACCACCGCGGATCTCGAACGAGA
>CAZVYU010000104.1:7904-8340 GCA_964631645.1 uncultured Actinomycetes bacterium | reverse complement strand
GCGACGGGCTCAAGCCGGTACACCGCCGCGTGATCTACGCCATGTACGACGGCGGTTACCGCCCCGATCGGGCGACGAGCAAGTGTTCCCGGGTCGTCGGTGACGTCATGGGTCAGTACCACCCGCATGGCGACAGCGCGATCTACGACACCCTCGTGCGCCTGGCGCAGCCGTGGAGCCTTCGGTACCCGCTGGTGATCGGCCAGGGTAACTTCGGTTCCCCGGGCAACGACCCCGCCGCCGCCATGCGCTACACCGAGTGCAAGATGGCGCCCCTGGCGATGGAGGTCGTGCGCGACATCGACGAGGAGACCGTCGACTTCGTTCCCAACTACGACGGCAAGACCGCGGAACCGGTCGTGCTGCCGGCCCGCTTCCCGAATCTGCTGGTCAACGGCAGTGCGGGTATCGCCGTCGGCATGGCCACCAACATCCC
>CAZVYU010000104.1:0-7894 GCA_964631645.1 uncultured Actinomycetes bacterium | reverse complement strand
GCCGCACAACCTGCGCGAGGTCGCCGACGGCGCCCTGTGGGCCCTGGCTCATCCCGACGCCGAGCGCGAGGAACTACTCGAGGCGCTGATCGAACGCATCAAGGGCCCCGACTTCCCGACCGGGGGCACCATCGCCGGGCGCCGCGGGATCGACCAGGCCTACCGCACCGGCCGCGGGTCGGTCATCATGCGCGCGGTGGTCGAGGTCGACGAGGACGCCAAGGGCCGCCAGCGGCTGGTGGTGTCGGAGCTGCCGTACCAGGTCAACCCGGACAACCTGTTGGCCAAGATCGCCGACCTCGTGCGCGACGGCAAGATCGCCGGCATCAGTGATGTTCGCGACGACTCGTCGAGCCGCACCGGCATGCGCCTGGTCATCGACCTGAAGAAGGACGCAGTCGCGCAGGTTGTGCTCAACAACCTGTACAAGCACACCCAGCTGCAGGACACCTTCGGCTGCAACATGTTGGCCCTGGTCGACGGGGTGCCCCGCACCCTGACGCTGGACCGGTTCATCAAGTACTGGATCAACCACCAGATCGAGGTCATCCAGCGGCGGACCCGCTATCGCCTGCGCAAGGCCGAGGAACGGGCCCACATCCTGCGCGGGTACCTCAAGGCGCTGGACGCCATCGACGAGGTGGTGGCGCTGATCCGGCGCTCGCCCACGGTCGAAGATGCCCGCACCGGTCTGATGGAACTGCTCGACATCGACGAGATCCAGGCCACGGCCATCCTGGACATGCAGCTGCGCCGCCTGGCCGCGCTGGAGCGGCAGAAGATCCTCGACGAGTACGAGGACCTGATGGCCAAGATCGCGGATCTCAATGACATCCTCGAGCGGCCCGAGCGGCAGCGCCAGATCGTCGCCGATGAACTGACCGAGATTGTCGACAAGTACGGCGACGTGCGCCGCACCCAGTTCGCCGCATGGGACGGCGACATGGCCGACGAGGATTTCATCGCCGAGACCGATGTCGTGGTCACGATCACCAACTCCGGCTACGCCAAGCGCACCTCGTTGGACCTGTACCGCTCACAGCGTCGTGGCGGCAAGGGGGTCAAGGGGGCCCAACTGCGCGCCGACGACGTGGTCCAGCACCTGTTCGTCACCACGACCCACAACTGGATCCTGTTCTTCACCACCAAAGGCCGGGTGTATCGCGCCAAGGCGTACCAACTCCCCGAGGCTGGCCGCGACGCCAAGGGTCAGCACGTGGCCAACCTGCTGGCGTTCCAGCCCGACGAAGCCATCGCCCAGGTCATGGCGCTGCGAAGCTACGAGGATGCGCCGTATCTGGTGCTGGCGACTCGCGACGGACGGGTCAAGAAGACGCCGCTGTCGGAGTACGACTCCGCGCGCACCGGGGGGATCAACGCGATCAACCTGGTGGGCGACGACGAACTCATCTCCGCCGAACTGATCACCTCAGACGACGACCTCATCTGCGTCTCGCGCAAGGGAATGTCTGTGAGATTCGCCGCAGATGACGCCACCTTGCGCCCCATGGGCCGGGCCACCACGGGGGTGGGCGGTATCCGCCTCGCCGCCGGTGACGAACTGCTGTCCATGCAGGTCGCCCGCCCCGACCAGTACCTGGTGACAGTCACTGATGCGGGCTACGGAAAGCGCACTCCCTTGGGCGAATGGGCTCGAAAAGGCCGCAATATCAAGGGCGTGCGGGCCATGCGTCTGGTCAGTGAACGGGGTGGCCTGGTCGGTGCGCTGGTGTGTGACCTTGGCGACGAGATCCTGGCGATCGCAGACAACGGGGTGGTCATCCGCTGTCCCGTCGCGGGGGTCCGCGCCACCGGCCGCGACACCATGGGTGTGTCACTCATGGGTCTGGGTGAGGGACAATCGGTAGTCGCCGTGGCTCGAGCCGCGGAACGAGACGAGGATGAGGACATCGTCGAGGAGGACGCTCCCGCCGCCGCGGGCCCGGATTCCGAGGCGGAAAGTCCGCGCGACGAAGCGGGTGGGGGTAGTCTCACCGTGATCGAGGCACCGGAGAGTGATTCGTGACTGTCGCGAGGATGACGACAGGCCACAAGGAGGCCGCATGACGACCGCACCGCGAGTCGTGCCGACGGATACGAGCGAGATTCCCGCCGTGGTTCCGCACACGCCCACCACCACCGAGGTCGGAGAGGAAGAGCGCATGTCCCGGGCCGACGCCCCCGCTCCCAAGGCGCGTGCTCGTCACGCACACCTGTTCGTCACCCATGTCGACCCGTGGTCGGTCATGAAGAACGCCTTCATGCTGTCCATCGCGATCGGCATCGTGGTCATCGTGGCCGTCACGGTCCTGTGGGCGATGTTGTCGCTGAGTGGGACCCTGGACGCGATCACCCGCACCATCAACGACATCGCGGGCAGTGGCGCGAACACGATCGACGCGGCCGCGATCTTCTCGTTCTCGCGGGTGGTGGGGATCTCAGCGCTGCTGGCAGTGCTCGAGGTCATCCTGTTGACGGCTCTGGCCACGTTGTTCGCTTTCCTGTACAACCTGTCCGTCGGAGTGACCGGTGGCCTGCAGGTCACGTTGACCGACGACAGCTGATCGATCGGCGATTTCTCCTCCCCGTCGGCCGCCCGCTATTCTTTCGGGTGATCACGGGCCTATAGCTCAGCCTGGTTAGAGCGCTTCCCTGATAAGGAAGAGGTCGATGGTTCAAGTCCATCTAGGCCCACGCTGCGGCTGCCGTTTCGGGTGGTTGACGGCCAACGAAGGGATGACGGCATGAGCGCGTTCAAGAAGCTGCTGGTCGTCGGCGCCGTCGCCGGCATCGGATACTTCGTCTACCGGCAGCGGATGGCCTCCCGCGCGGAGGACGACCTGTGGAGCGAAGCCACCAACGCCCCGGACCTGACCAGCGCCTACCAGCCGGTGTTCGATTCCTCGGCCCCCGAGACCGAGAAGGTCGCCGACAAGGTTGCGGACACCACGGCGAAAGCCGCGGACACGGTGAGCGACAAGGCCGACAAGGCCGCTGACAAGGTGTCGCAGACCGCCGACAAAGCCGCCGACAAGGCCGATAAGGCCGCCGACACCGTCTCGCAGAAGGCGGACAAGGCCGCTGACGCCGTTGCAGACAAGGCCCAGGACGTGGCCGACAAGGCCAAGGACGCCGGCCAGTAACGAGCCCGGGGACGTAGCTCAACTGGCAGAGCACCGCCTTTGCAAGGCGGGGGTTGAGGGTTCAAGTCCCTTCGTCTCCACCCGAGTGCGCCTGCGCTCCTGACCCCCCCCGGGCCGCGGGGGGACGGTTTTGGTCGCATGCGACCGAAACCCTCCATTGCGACCGGAAGGTTCGGTCGCACCTGACTGTTGCGGTCGCCTGCGACCGTTTCGGTCCGTTGGAGTGGCGACACCGCGCCCCCCGCAGGCTCCCCGCGCACCGGCGGTGCGGTGAGGGCCGCAGGTCACGGCCGCCGGCCACCGCCCGGCTCAGGCAAGTCGGTGCCGATCGGAGGTCCATGGCAGGATCTCCCCGTGACCACTTATGCGACGCTGCACACCAACCACGGCGACATCAAAGTCGAGCTGTTCGACAACCAAGCGCCGAAGACCGTCAAGAACTTCGTCGGCCTGGCCACCGGCGAGATCGAATGGACCAACCCGGCCACCGGTCAGAAGACCACCGACCCGCTGTATGACGGAGTCATCTTCCATCGGATCATCCCCCAGTTCATGATCCAGGGCGGGGACCCGCTGGGTCGCGGCACCGGCGGTCCCGGCTACAAGTTCGCCGACGAGGTGACCTCGGAGTTGACCTTCGACAAGCCGTTCCTGCTGGCCATGGCCAACGCGGGACCGAACACGAACGGCTCCCAGTTCTTCATCACCACCGCTCCCACACCCTGGCTGAACATGAAACACACCATCTTCGGCAAGGTCGTCGAGGGCCAGGACGTGGTGACCGCCATCGAGGGTGTCGCCACCGGACCTCAGGACAAGCCGCTTGAGGACGTCGTCATCAACTCGGTCGACATCGAGCGGAGCGAGTGACTCAACCGACCGCGGTCCCGACCTGCTACCGGCACCCGGACCGCGAAACGTACATCACCTGCGCCCGGTGCAGTCGGCCGATCTGCCCCGACTGCATGATCGACGCCTCCGTGGGTTTCCAATGCCCCGATTGTGTCGCGGACGCACAGGCACAGACCCGCGCTCCGGTCACCGCGCTGGGGGCGCCGATGGTCCGCCGCGCCACGGTCACCCAGGTGCTCATCGGCATCAATGTGGTGGTGTTCGTCCTGGAGTTGGTAGCGGGACTGAGTTCGTTCTCCAGTCAGTGGGGAATGTCGCCGGCGGCCGTGTCCTTCGGCGGTGAGTGGTGGCGCCTGCTGACCGCAGCCTTCCTGCACGGGGGGCTGCTCCACATCGGGTTCAACATGTACGTGCTGTGGGTGATAGGCCCGCAGTTGGAGAGTCTGCTCGGGCATGCCCGCTACCTGATCCTGTATCTCATGGCCGCTCTGGGCGGCAGTGTGGCGTCGTTCACCTTCGGGCCCTTCAACACCCTGTCCGTCGGCGCCAGCGGCGCCATCTTCGGACTCATGGCAGCGTTGATCGTGGCCGGGCGACGATTGCGGGCCGACGTGACCCAGATCGTCGTACTGCTCCTGATCAACGTCGTCATCGGATTCCTCGCCCCGGGGGTCGACTGGCGCGCCCACCTCGGCGGCGCGGTCGTGGGCGCCGCCGTGGCCGCAGTCATGGCGTACGCGCCCGCACAGAGTCGGGTGCTGTGGCAGAGCCTGGGCGTCCTGGCCATCCTGGGCCTCCTGGTGGTGGTGCTGATGGTGCGGACGGCACAACTGCAGACGACCCCACCGGGAACATCGACGACGGTACCGATTGCGCTGTCCACACCTTCTCCCCAGGCCGTGGACAGACTTACACAGGTGTAGTTCCTCTTCTGTAAGTTCATCCACGATCTGTGGACGCCTGTGGATAGCCATGTGATCCAGGTCAAGTCCCGAACACGCATTGCTTCGATCACTACACGCCGTGTTGATTCCCAAATGTCCGGAAATGTCGGCCTGGGGATTACCACTTGCGGACAGTCAGACTCGGTCACTAGGTGTGACTCGCGGCAGCCGGGGTTGTGGATAACACGAGGTCTGCCTGGGGAAACCACCTGTGGAGGAACGCGAGCGTGTGCGTGCTGCCGGGATGCCCTGGGGTCGCCAGGCGCTGCGGGGCGAGTGCGGCCGTTGGGCGTGCCTTCGGGGTTGGCCAGGGGCTGCGGGGTGTGTGCCGCCGAAGGCGGTGTACCCAAGCCCGCTCGGGTCGGCCGTGCGCTGATCCGGTCGGAGGGGGTACGGGTCGGACCTTGGCGAGTGGCTTCGATACGGCGCTGCGCGCCTACTCACCCACCGGAGGGCGGGATCCGGCCACTCCACCGGAGGCTCAGCCCTGTTGGACTACCGGATGCAGGCCCTCGCTGCGGGCGACCGCCTCGCCGTCGCCGCACTCGGTCAGCCAGTTCGCGAGGAGCCGGTGACCGTGCTGAGTCATGACCGACTCGGGGTGGAACTGGACCCCCTCGACCGGGTGGGTGCGGTGCCGCAGGCCCATGATGACGCCGGACGACGTGGTGCGGGCCGTGACCCGAAGGTCGGAACCCACGGTGTCAGGTCGGACGGCCAGAGAGTGGTAGCGAGTCGCAACGAACGGTGACGGCAGATCCCGGAAGACGCCGGTTCCGTCGTGCTCCACCTCCGACGTCTTACCGTGAAGCAGTTCAGGCGCCCGGTCCACGACCCCGCCGTACACCTCGGCGATGGCTTGATGGCCCAGGCAGACGCCGAAGATCGGCAGCTGGGGACCGAACTCACGCACGATCTCAGGGCAGACCCCGGAGTCGGCCGGAGTCCCCGGTCCGGGGCTCAGCAGGACGCCGTCGTACGCCGGCACCGTCGCGAGCGGTACGTCGTCGTTGCGCAGGACCGTCACGGCCGCCCCGAGTTGTTGCAGGTACTGCGCCAGGTTGAAGACGAAGGAGTCGTAGTTGTCCACGACAAGAATCGAGGTCATGAATAACTCCGGGCTGGTGCGCTGGCGGACGACTGTTGCTGATCGAAATTATCCACCGGCAGCCGTTCGGCCACCCACGGAAAGATCCACCAGAAGCAGACCACAATCACGACCAGGATCGCCAACACCGAGAGGATGACCCGCACCGGGACGGAACCGGGCAGGTGATCCCACAGCCACGCGTACACAGTCATCCTTCCCTTCTGCGGTGGCGGAGCAGGAGCAGCGCGGCGCCCCCGCCCGCCAGGCTCAGGAACACGACGCCGCCGCCGACGAGCAAGCCCGCCGGAGCCGTGGGCTCCTCGGTGCTGGCGGCGACGGTGGCATCGGCGGACGCGGTCTTCGCCGGAGCAGCGTTCTGACCGTCCCGCTTCCCGTCCTTGCCGTAGGCCTCGATGGCGGGCGGCGTGCCCGATGACCGCGAGTACTCGTCCACCAGGTGACCGAACCAGACGTACCGCTGCGCCGCGGAGAACTTCGGATGACAGGCATAGATCGTGATCAGTGCTTCGGTCGGCACCGTGTTCCGCGGCTTGCCGGGGACCGGATCCAGGACCCACCCTTCCCAGCCGTCGATGATCTCGGAGCGGTCGAGTTCGTAGATGTACCACCCGTGTTTGGTTTCGACGATGACCTGATCACCTTTGGCCAGTTGGTCGATGTTGCCGAAGGGGGCGCCGTAGGTGGTGCGGTGACCGGCGACAGCGAAGTTCCCCAGTTCCCCGGGCATGGCGGAGTCCTCGTGGTGTCCGACCCCGTTCTGCAGGAAGGACAGATCGGTTCCCTGATAGACCGGCACACCCCAGGCCGAATCACGCATCCCAGGGATGTACATGAGCGCGAAGGCTTTGCCGTAAGTGGCCTCGACTGGACGCGGCTCGCGTCCCACGGTGTCGTCTATCCCCCACTCCTGATTGAGCAGGGCCCGCGTCTCGTCGTAGGCACGATGGGCCAAGACGTCGGTCCACCACAGTTGCCATCCGACGAACAGGAGGATCAACAGGCCCAAGGTGATCAGGATCTCGCCCGCCACCCCCATGAGGGAGGGCCGCCGACGTACTCGCCGCGGTGCCGCGGCGGGGATCGAGTCGTGGGTCGTGGTCACGGTGGCCGTCCGATGAGTCGGGTGCGGCCACAGCCGCGAGCGGGGGCCACTTCCAGAGTAGACACCCACAACGTGGAAGTCATCCGAGTGCTACGGCATGATGGGGGCGACCGAAGGAGACCCTGTGCCGGAGTCACGCCGTAGGAAGAAGCAGGCCTACACGCCCCCGCCTAACAAGGCGTCGGACTCCGCCCCCAGCCGGGTCCCGGTGAAGCTCGACGGCGCCCGCTGGATCGCCCCTCTCATGGTCGCGATGTTCGTGATCGGCCTGCTGTGGATCGTGGTCTGGTACATCGCTCCCAACAATCCGCTGATGGGTCCACTGGCCGGCTGGAACGTCGCCATCGGCTTCGTCTTCATCGCCGTCGGGTTCTTCCTGGCGACCAAATGGCGCTGACGCACCGCCACACCGCACCCCTGCGGGGTGAGTAGCCGCCGGAGGCGGCGTATCGAAGCCCCACTGGGTCGTCGATGCTGGCCCCTGGTTGCTTCCGCTGCGCCGGGGTGGGGGTGGGGATCGATCCGGCGGCTCTTGGAGTAGATGTCGCCGCCCTGCGGGCGGCGCGGTGTTGATCAGTGCTTCGCCTCGCTGGCGCTCGGCTGCGCACGCTTGTTCCGCTTGACGCCGCCGGAGTCGACCCCACCCCCACCCCGGCTCGGTCTGCTTGGGGCGCGCCCCAACCCCGCGGGGGGTCGGCCAGGGGCCTGCGGGTTGAGTAGCGGGCGTGAGCCCGCGTATCGA
>CAZVYU010000103.1:5454-8571 GCA_964631645.1 uncultured Actinomycetes bacterium | reverse complement strand
TCGAGCGAGAACCGCTTCTGGCCCACGTACTTGGTGTGCAGGAACGTCTCGAAGGCTTCGGCCTCGTTGAGTTTGCGCAGGATGCGGAGCTGCTCTTCGCGCGGGGTGCGCTCGTGTGGCACCTCGATGTGGTTCTGCACCCAGGCGCGTTGATCCGGGTCCTGGATGTGCATGTACTCGATGCCGATCGTGCGGCAGTACGAGTCGCGCAGCACGCCCAGGATCTCGCGCAGCTTCATGAGCGGCTGTCCACCGAACCCGCCGGTCGCGAACTCACGGTCCAGGTCCCACAGGGTCAGTTCGTGGGACATGACCTCGAGGTCGGGATGGCTGCGCTGGTGGTACTCGAGCGGATCGATGTCGGCCATCAGGTGTCCGCGCACACGGAAGGCGTGGATGACTTCCTGCACCCGGGCCGTCTTGCTCAGGTCGGTGTCATGGGTCGCCGAGATGTCCTGCGACCAGCGCACGGGCACATACGGGATCCGCAGAGCGTGGAAGACCTCGTCGTAGAAGTCGTCCTCGCCCAACAGGTACTGGTTGATCCGCCGCAGGAACTCGCCGGACTGAGCTCCCTGGATGATCCGGTGGTCATAGGTCGAGGTGAGCGTCATCGCCTTGGACACCGCGTTACGGGCCAACGTCTCCGCGCTCGCACCCTGCCACTCCGCCGGATAGTCCATCGAGCCGACGCCGATGATCGCACCCTGCCCCGCCATCAACCGCGGCACCGAATGAACGGTCCCGATGCCCCCCGGATTGGTCAGGGTGATGGTGGTGCCCGCAAAGTCCTCGACGGTGAGTTTGCCGGTTCGGGCTCGACGCACGATGTCCTCGTACGTGGCCCAGAACTGCGCGAAGTCCATGGTCTCGGCAGCCTTGACGCTGGGAACCAGGAGTTGGCGGGAGCCGTCGGGCTTGGGGACGTCGATGGCCAGCCCGAAGTTGACGTGCGCCGGAGTCACCAGCGCCGGCTTTCCGTCGACGGTGGTGAACGACGCGTTCATCTCCGGCATCGACTTCAGCGCCTTCACGATCGCGTAGCCCACGATGTGGGTGAACGACACCTTGCCGCCGCGCGCGCGCTTCAGATGGTTGTTGATCACCGTGCGGTTGTCGAAGAGCAACTTCACCGGAAGGGCGCGAATGCTCGTGGCAGTGGGGATGGTGAGTGACGACTCCATGTTCGCCACCACCCGGGCAGCCGCACCACGCAATGGTGCCGAGTCGGACTCGGTGGCGTTCTCGGGCGGAAGCACGATCTTGGGCAGCGCCATCGTGGCTGCGGTGGGCGCCACGATGCGTTCACCATCAGGGGCCGTGGGTGACGGCGTGGGAGGCTGCGCCTGAGGTGTGCGCCGCGGGGTCGTGTCCGGAGCGGGAGTCGGGGATGCGGTCTGTCCGGTGCCGTTGGTCGATGGCGGCGTCACGATGGTCTCGCCGGTCGAGGCGTCGGTCACGGTGGCGCCGGCCTTCAGCGCCTCGTCGCGCACCTGGGCGTAGGTGCCCGGCTTGTAATCGGCGAAGAAGTCCCACCACGCCGGATCCACGGAGTCCCGGTCGCGCTGGTACTGCTCGTACAACTCATCGACGAGCCACTCATTGGGGCCGAAGGGGGTAGGGGGGGACGTGGGCGGAGTGGCTGTCACGCGCCGACCTTTCTGCGTCTGCTGCGGGCTCACTCCCAGGGTAGTCCGGGCAGAGCCGCGCAGCAGACCGGCCAGTGCTCCGTGACCCAGCCGTAGCACTGACCGGCGGCTCGAGTTCGATAGGTGACGCGCGAGCACCGCTCGGACTGCGCACCGGCGTGGGTCAGGTCAGACTGGAACGGCATTCACAGGAGGCATCATGCGTGCAGTGTGGAACGACACCGTTCTCGCCGAGTCCGACGACACCATCGTGGTCGAGGGCAACCACTACTTCCCTCGCGATGCGCTCAATGCCGAGTTCTTCTCCGAGACCGACACGACCACGATCTGCCCCTGGAAAGGGACGGCCTCGTACTTCACCGTGACGGTCGACGGTGAAACGAACCGGGACGCCGCCTGGACCTACCTGGACCCCAAGGCCGAAGCACGTCAAATCGCCGGCTACGTCGCGTTCTGGAAGGGCATCCGCGTCGAGGACTGATCCCGACACTGAGACGACGCCCTGGTGGGGTGGTGGGAGCCGATGGTGGGAGCCGATGTCCGCCTTGGCTTCGATACGCGGCTGCGCCGCTACTCACCCCGCGGCGGGTGAGGGCTCCGCGGCTTGATCATCGAGGGGGCGCGGCATCCGCTACCGTCCAGATGTGCCGGTGAAGCCCAGTCCCGTCGAGGTGAACCACCTGACCAAACGATTCGGCAGGGGCGGAACCGGGGTGCTCGCCGTGGACGATCTCACCTTCACCGTCGCGCCGGGACGTATCACCGGCTTCCTGGGTCCCAACGGCGCCGGAAAGACGACCACCTTGCGCTGCCTGGTCGGTCTGGTGCGGCCCACTTCGGGCACCGCCACGATCGGCGGTCAGTCGTACGGTCAGTTGCAGCACGCGACCACAGTCGTCGGCGCCGCGTTGGAGGCCAGCGGATTCCATCCGGCGCGCACCGCTCGACAGATCCTGCGGATCCGGGCTGCCGCCGTCGGGCTGCCCGATGACTCGATCGACTCGATGCTCGGCTTCGTCGGCCTGGCCGACGCCCGTGACCGCAAGGCCGGTCAGTTCTCGCTGGGCATGAAGCAGCGGCTGGCGCTGGCCCTGGCGCTGTTGCCCGACCCCTCGGTGCTGATCCTCGACGAACCGGCCAACGGGCTCGACCCGGCCGGCATCGCGTGGCTCCGCCAGTTCCTGCGCGGGCTGGCCGACGAGGGTCGCACCATCCTGGTGTCGAGCCACCTGCTGGCCGAGGTACGCCAGACCGTCGACGATGTGGTGATCCTGGACGAGGGGCGACTGGTGGCCGCCGGTCCGCTGGCGCAGGTGGTCGGCGACGAGGTGACGGTGGTGGCCGACACCCCGAACCCCGAAGCCTTGACAGCCGCGCTGACCGAGGCGGGTGGCACCGCAACCTCTGTCGGCACCCGGTTGACGATCGCCGGCCTCACGGGCGCCCAGGTCGGTCACCTCGCCTTCGT
>CAZVYU010000103.1:0-5354 GCA_964631645.1 uncultured Actinomycetes bacterium | reverse complement strand
GCGCAGTTGATCGCCCTCATCTTCGGGATCCTGGCCTTCACCGGCGAATACCGGCACGGGACCATCACCGACACGTTCCTCACCGAGCCTCGACGGGGGCGCGTGATCGTCAGCAAGTCCGCGATCAGCGCGGTCATGGGGGTGTTCCTGGCGGTTCTGACCAGCGCCACCGTCGTCGTGGCGGCACTGCTCCTCCTGCCGTCGGGCCATGCGCCCATCGAATGGGACTACGTGATCCGGGTGGCTCTGGCGGTGGCGCTCGCCTACGCCCTGTACGCGGTGCTGGGGGTGGCCTTCGGAGCATTGGTCACCAACCAGGTCGTCGCGGTGGTGCTGGCGCTTCTCTGGGTGCTCCTCATCGAGTCGCTCGTCGTCTCCCTGAGGCCCGAGGTCGGCAAGTGGCTGCCGGGTGGTGCCAGTCAGTCGATCCTGGGCGGCGTCAGCCCGACCGGAGAGGCGCTCTTACCGCCGGGACTGGCGGTCGTGGTTCTGCTGGGCTACACCGTCGTCTTCGCCGCGCTGGCCGCTCGCACGACCCTGCGCCGCGACATCACCTGACCGGGCGCGGCCGCGGACCGCTCAGGCCGTGGGGCCACCCCCGGAGGGGGTTCGACGCTGCAAGACTGAGCCGCGTGCAGGTGGTTCGACTCGTCACCGTAGCGCCCACGCTGTCACCGTGGCCCTCGGCGTTCCGGCGCGGCGGGGTCATGACGGTGATCTTGGCCGCCGGTGTGCTCAGCGGTCAGTTCGAAGCGGCCGTCGCAGCCACGACCGGGGCCCTCAACATCGCGCTGCTCGATGCCGCGGTGAGTCGTACGGTGTGGTCGCGGGCGTTGTGGCTGTGCTTGTTCTCGACCACGGTGATCGCCTTCCTCGCCGTACTCATCGGTGATGATCCGTGGTGGCTGGTGCCGTTCTTGGCGCTGCTGGCGTTCCTGCAGGGAAGCTTGTCCGGGGCAGGCGTGGCGGTGGCGAACGCCACCATCGCCGCAATGATCACCGCCATCCTGTTCAGCGTCATCCCCGGGTCCCTGGGCGAAGCCGCCGTCGCTGCGGCCTGGCTGTTCCTCGGGGCGCTGATCGAGGTGGTGGTCGCCCTGTTCGCCTGGAGGTGGGAACGACAGGCCCTGCTAAGACGACAGGTCCGGCGGATCTTGGGGATAGCGGCAGCGGATCGCACGGACCGTTCGGTCGACCGCTGGATCGAAGCGGCCGGGCGGACGCTGGCCACCACCGAGCTCACGGTTGTCGAGCGTCGGGGGTACGACGAGCTGCTCGAGGTGGCCCGGGCCGGGAACGACTCCGCCGACCTTGCGCTGGCCGCACGGATCATGGGGCGAGAGGCAACCGCGAGCGGTGGAGGCCCGGCCGCCGCTGCTGCTCGTTCCATCCGTTTCGCCGCCGACGATCCCGTCCCACCTGCGGCGGAGTCTGCCGGCAGCCAGTGGCGGGCACTCACCGAACTCGTTCGTCCGGGGAGTACGTCTTTCACCGCGGGCCTCCGACTGGGGCTGCTGATGGCGATCGGCGCTGTGCTGGTCCAGGCCGTCCACCTCCCGCAGGGGCACTGGGCGCTGCTGGTCTTTGCGCTGGCGATCCGCCCCAGCTACACCGACACGGTCATCGGCCTGATCGCCCGCGTGATCGGTGTCCTGGCGGGGGTGGTGGTCACGTCGGCCGTGGCCGTGACGTCCGATGGGTCCCTCATCGCGCTGTTGGCGCTGGCCGCGCTGTCGGGAATCCTGGCCTGCCGCTGGTTGATGGGGAACGACCTTGTGTTCTTCACCTTCCTTACGATCTTCGTCTGTGTGCTGGTGGATGCCGGCGACCCGCTCTCGGGTTTCGGTGCCCAACGCATCACGGCGACCGTCGTCGGGGCGGTCATCGGACTGGTCGGCGCACTGCTATGGCCATCGTGGCGGCGGACGGCCAACACTGGCTGACGGACACCGGGAACCCCTCGTTCCCAGCCGGCCACTACGATCACTGACGTGTTGATGCAGGGGTCGCCGCCCGGACCCGATGACCGGGTCACGCTGGGCAACTGGCAACAGACCCCGTTCAACCGCTGGGCCTTCGCGCATCTGCGGGAACTGGTGCCGACGCAGCCCATCCGCAACGCGGCATACGCCACGCCACCGCCCTACGATCCGGTGCCGGGCCTGACCGCCCTCCCGGTCCTCCGGGCCGACGGGAGCGCCACGACGGTCGGAGGCGTATTCGACACGACCTACACCGACGCCGTGGTCGTCATCCAGGGTGACCGCATCTGCTGGGAGCAGTACGACGGCTACACCCAGCAGTACACCAACCACCTGATGATGTCGGTGACCAAGTCCGTGGTGGGGTGTGTGGCCGGGGTCCTGGCTCATCGTGGGCTGCTGAACACCGATGCGTCGGTGACGGACTACGTGCCCGAACTGGCCGACAGCGGCTTCGCCGGGGCCACGGTGCGCCACATCCTGGACATGCGTTCCGGGGTGCGGTTCAGCGAGGAGTACACCGATCCCGAGGCCGAAGTGAATGTCATGGAGGAGGCCTTCGGGTGGCGCCCGGCCTCGCACGACTCGGCACCCCGCTCGATCTACGAGTACCTGACCCAACTCGAGGCGGAGCGGGACCACGGCGGCATCTTCGACTACCGGTCCGCCGAGACCCTGGTGCTCGGCTGGGTGTGTGAACGCGCTGCCGGAGCACGGATGGCCGACCTGATCGGTGACCTGATCTGGACCCCCATGGGAGCGCTCTACCCGGCCGAACTCACGTGCGACTCCCTGGGCACCGGCATCCACGACGGCGGCATGTGTGCGACTGCGCGCGACCTGGCCCGATTCGGACAGGTGCTGCTGCACATGGGTCGGCTGGGCGACACGGAGATCGTCCCCAGCGAGTGGCTGCAGGCCTCGTGGCGCATCGATCCCGACATCCGTGAGGCGTTCGACCTGTCCCGTTCCGGCCCGTACCTGCCGGGCGGCTGGTACCGCAACCAGTTCTGGTTCCTGCCCCGGCCGTATGGCGATGTCCTGCTCGGTCTGGGGATCTACGGCCAGATGTTGTACGTGAACCCGGGCACCCAGACCGTCGCGGCCAAGTTCTCCACCTGGCCCGATGCGCAGAACCCGCAGTTCCTCGGCGAGACCATCGCAGCCTTCGATGCGATCGGGGCGCACCTGTCGGGCCTGGCCGGAGTCACCGCCCACCACCAGGGTCCGCCGGGGATCGCATCCGGCCGCGATCACTGACTGGTCTCCGCCCTGGCAACCTGAACCCGCACCCCGGTCGGGCAGCCCGCCGATCAGTCGCCGTTCTCACCCACGACGCTTCGTCGTAGCCCGGCGACGGCTGCTGAGCGCCGTTAGAGTTTCGGGCACGGCGCCCGCTGGGCACTGACGCTGTGGAGGCCACATGAGTTCGCTGGGCAAGGTGCTGGCGGCCCGGGAGAAGCCGGTCCTGCACGGGATGTCGGAGTTGCGGGCGTTCTTCCGGACGAACACGCAGCCGATCTACTTCGTGGGAGCCACCGGTTTCAACCTGCTGGGGGTGGACCGGTGGGTCCGCAACTTCCGGTACATCGTCTACTACGACTCCTGGGACGGCGCCCACCCGCGGGTGTTCACGCCCCTGGAGAAGCCCTTCATCGAGTTCACGAGCGCCGAGCAGATCAATAACTACCTCCTGCGCGATCCCGAGGTCCAGGCGTACATCGCCGGGCGCACCAAGCCGGGTCAGCGGCCCATGGTGGTCATGGTGTTCTTCGACGAGGAGACCGAGGCGATCTGCGAGGAGTTAGGCTACGACCTCATCCTTCCCCCGGCCGCCCTCCGCACCCGGCTGGACTCCAAGATCGTGACGACGCAACTGGGTAACGAGGCGGGGGCGCCGTCGGTGCCGAACCTGCTCGTCGACCACATCGAGTCGTGGGAGCAATTGTCCGAGCTGAGCGAGTTGAACGGACTCGGAACGGATCTGGTGGTCCAGACCCCCTACGGCGACTCGGGCAAGACGACCTTCTTCATCAAGTCCGAGGAGGACTGGGACCGCTTCGCCTCCGACATCGTCGGCCAGCAGGTGAAGATCATGAAGCGGATCAACAACAAGGCAGCAGCGGTCGAAGCCGTGCTCACGCGCCACGGTACGATCGTCGGCCCGTTCATGACCGACCTCACCGGCTATCCGGAACTCACCCCCTACCAGGGCGGCTGGTGTGGCAACGACCTGTTCCCCGAAGCGATCACCGACGAGCAGCGCCGCCGGGCCATCGACCTGGTCCGGCGTTTCGGCGACCGACTCAGGGACGAGGGCTACAAGGGATTCTTCGAGTTCGACATCCTGATCGACACCGACGACGGTGAGGTCTACATGGGCGAGGTGAATCCGCGCATCTCGGGCGTCTCCTCCATGACCAACACCACTGTGGGGGCCTACGCGGATCTGCCGTTGGTGTGTTTCCACCTGCTGGAGTTCATGGACATCGACTACGAGATCGACGTGGACGAGATCAACGAACGGTGGCGGGAACTGGCTGCTGTCGACGTGTGGTCGCAGTTGATCATGAAGGAGCCATCCGATTCGGTGGAGCGGATCCTTGCGGCCCCGGCCACCGGCACGTATCAGATCGTCGATGGTCGGCTGGAGTTCCGCCGGATCTCGTCGGACTGGCACGAACTGACCGACGAACACGACGCCTTCTTCATGCGCGTCTATGCGCCCGGCGACTATCGGTTCCATGGTGCGGACCTGGGGGTCCTGGTGACAAAGGGGCGCATGCAGACCGACTCGGGTCTGACCGATCTCGCCGAGCAGTACATCGACGGCATCCGGGCGTCCTATGTGGGCGAGCCGGTCCATCATCCCGAACCGATGATCCCGCTGCCGGTGGCGAAGTAGTCCCGAGTGGTCCCCGATAGTTTCACCCCCTTCTTCGCCGCTTCCGCCGGCGTCGCCGGGACCCTGATCGGGCTGCTGTTCGTGGCCGTGACCCTCGCGCCGGATCGAACGCTTGCCCCGAGTGCACCGGCCCAGGTTCGCGAGACCGCGGCGAACGCCTTTCTGGTGTTGGCGAACGCACTCGTCGTCTCGATGGCCGCCCTGATCCCTGGCATCGACATAGGGGTCGCGACGATGGTGGCAACGGTGGTCTGCTTCGTCTGGGGTGGCGTGTTCGCGGTCAACAGCGTCCTGGCGCGTCATACCGACCGGTTGCGTGTCCGGTGGTATTTCCGTCGTGGCGTTGCGCTCGTCGGTCTCCTCTACCAGGCCTGGCTGGCCATTCGTTTGATCTCCGACCCCCGCGACGCCGAGGCCATCACTCGACTCGCCGTGTTGATGATGATCTGGTTCGCCATCGGACTCTT
>CAZVYU010000102.1:0-8856 GCA_964631645.1 uncultured Actinomycetes bacterium | reverse complement strand
CCGCGTTGCTCCCGATGGACCAGACCCGCGTCGGCCAGAACCTTGAGGTGGTGGCTCACCGTCGGCTGCGACAGCCCCACGGGCTCGTACAGATCACAGGCGCAGGTCTCACCAGCGGAACGGATGAGCGCCAGAAGCTGCAGGCGGGCGGGATCGGCCACCGCCTTCAGGGCGCGCGCCAGACCCTCCGCATCGCTGCGGCTCAACGGCGACGTCAGCCCATCGGCGCAGCAATCGGTCAGGACCGGAAGCGTGGTTTCAGCCATCATCGACCTTCCGATAGATTGACGGGAATCAATATACCCTCTAGATTCTTATATTGATCGACATCAATGCACGCACGGTGCGAATCAAGGGAGATGTGATCAGCATGGCTCGAGTCCAACTGGCTCTCAACGTCGCCGACCTCGACGGGTCGGTCGACTTCTACCGTTCACTGTTCGGGGTGGAACCCCACAAACGCCGGCCCGGCTACGCCAACTTCGAGGTGTCGGACCCGCCCCTCAAACTGGTGCTTATCGAGATCCCCGCCGAGCAGCGCGGCACCGGCACGCAGACCGCCCTCAATCACCTCGGCGTCGAGGTGTCCGACACCGCACAGGTGACCCAAGCCACGAAGCGACTGACCGCTGAAGGCCTGGCGACCACTACCGAACAAGCCACCACGTGTTGCTACGCCGAGCAGGACAAGGTCTGGGTCTCGGACCCGGCCGGAACGCCATGGGAGGTCTACACGATCACCGACGACGATCCCGCCAACGCTGCAACCCCGGGCGGCGACGGCGCCTGCTGCACCAGTGACACCGTCCTGACCGTCCAGTCCGCACCGGCCGGTGTGGCACCAGCCGCGACGGCGTGCTGCTGATTCCATGAGCAAGAACCCGACGGCGGCCGGCGCCGCCACCGACGATCCTGCCGAGACCGCGGTCCTGGAGCGCCTGTCCACCCTGGACCGGTGGCTCCCCGCCTGGATCGGACTGGCCATGGTCGCCGGACTCCTGCTCGGCCGGTTCGTGCCGGGTGTTCAGGGAGTGCTGGAGACGGGCAGCATCGACGGGACGTCGTTGCCGATCGCCGTCGGGTTGCTCGCCATGATGTATCCGGTCCTGGCCAAGGTCCGATACGACGAATTGGGTCATGTCACGGGCGACCGCCGATTGCTGATTCTGTCGTTGGTGCTCAACTGGGTGATCGGTCCGGCGCTGATGTTCGTCCTTGCGTGGACTTTCCTGCCCGATCTCCCGGAGTTCCGAACTGGACTGATCGTCGTCGGTCTAGCGCGCTGTATCGCGATGGTGCTGATCTGGAACGACCTCGCCTGTGGCGACCGCGAGGCTGCGGCGTTGCTGGTCGCGCTCAACTCCGTCTTCCAGATCCTCGCCTACGCCGCACTCGGGGTGTTCTACCTGCAGATCCTGCCGGGCTGGCTCGGCTGGGACACCGCCGACGCGCAGTTCTCGTCGTGGGCCATCACCAAGTCGGTGCTGATCTTCCTGGGTCTGCCGCTGGTGGCGGGCTATCTGACCCGGCGCATCGGCGAGGCCCGCAAGGGTCGTCAGTGGTACGAGTCCACTTTCCTTCCTCGCATCGGTCCCATCGCGCTGCACGGGTTGCTGTTCACGATCGTCGTCATGTTCGCGCTGCAGGGTCAGGAGATCACCTCGAACCCCAGCAGTGTCGTGCGGATCGCGATCCCGCTGCTGGTGTACTTCGCGATCATGTGGTTCACGTCGTTCTTCGCCGCCCGTGCCGTCGGGTTGGACTATCCCAAGACCGCGACCATGGCGTTCACCGCGGCCGGCAACAACTTCGAGCTCGCCATCGCCGTGTCCATCGGCGTGTGGGGGGTGACCAGTGGCCAAGCCCTCGCCGGAACCGTGGGTCCGTTGATCGAGGTTCCCGCGTTGGTGGCCCTGGTGTACGTCAGCCTGTGGCTGCGCCGCCGCCTGTTCCCTTCCACAACTACGGAGAGCCGATGACCGAGAAGCCCAGCGTCCTGTTCGTGTGCGTGCACAACGCCGGTCGTTCCCAGATGGCGGCCGCCTACCTGACCCACCTGAGTCAGGGTCGGGTCGAGGTCCGCTCCGCGGGCTCCGCGCCGGCCGACTCGGTGAACCCCGCCGCCGTCGCGGCGATGGCCGAGGACAACATCGACATGAGCGCCGAGATCCCCAAGATCTTGACCGTCGATGCGGTCAAGGCCAGCGACTGGGTGATCACGATGGGGTGCGGCGACACGTGCCCGATCTTTCCCGGCAAGCACTACGAGGACTGGGTGCTCGAGGACCCGGCCGGCCAGGGAGTGGCGGCGGTCCGCCCGATCCGGGACGAGATCAAGCGTCGGATCGTCGATCTGCTGGAGCGCATCGACGCCTGATCAGTCGGCCGCCGCGGAAGCTGCAGCACCGGCTCGGGCGGCGCGGCGAACGAGGACGATCGAGCCGAGCGTCAGAAGCACTCCCAGCAGCGCATTCAGATGGATCCCGGTGGCGATCGCCCCCGACATCACGTCGGACACCTGCGTGCCCGACGGCAGGGGAACGCTGTAGTACTGCCCCATCACCGACGGAGACGTGCTGGAGGTCTGGATCTGGGTGAGCAGGCTGTCGGCCTGTGACTGCGTCAGGCCCTGATCCTGGAACTCGTCGGTCATCCCCAACCTGCTCAAGGTGAAGACGACCGTGTTCATGACGACCACCGCCAGGACTGCCCCCAGGGACTGCGCCGATCCCCGATACGCCGACATCTGCCCGGACTCCGTCGGCACTGTTGCCATGACCGCCGACGTGATGCTGATCGATACCGACACCAGCAGGACGTTGATCAAGGTGACGTAGAGGATCGGGACCCACAGCGGCGACTCGGCGTTGACGGCGAAGCCGGTCAGCAGGCTCGGGATCAGGAACAGGAGCAGCAGAACGGCCGTGCGATGGGTCCCGCGGGTGCGCATGAGCGGCGCGGCGATGACCCGCGTACCGACCGCGGCCGCGGCCTGTGCGGGAACCATGGCCAACGCTGTACCCAGGACCGACAGCCCGTACAGGTACTGGAACGCGATGGTCATGAAGAAGATGGTGTTGAAGACCGGGATCAGCACCACGACAAGCAGCAATAACCGGGCCGGCGGTCGGCGCAGGGGGAGCAGTGAGAAGCCCGGGCTGGCCACGCATCGAAGCCGCCACGCACAACCCAGCGCCGCCACGACTGCCACGACGATCCAGAGCACCGTGATCGGGTCGGTCAATCCGCTGCTGTTGGCGCGCGACAGCGCTTGGACCCCGACCGCGACAACCGTGCCGGCCAGCAGTGGCGTCCAGAGGTCGCCGGCGGCTGCCGTCCTGTCGTCCACGGGCAGCAATCGACGGGCGGCGATCAGGGCCAGGGCGCCCGCAAGCGCCCAGGCCATGGGCACCCAGCGCCACGAGTGCCCCTCGACGATCAACCCCGTCAGTACCGGGAACGCCAGCCAGATGACGGGCGAGACCATCCCGATGGTGCCGAACGCCGCGGCCCGCGACCGGGGCTGGGGGAACCGCTGGGAGAGCATTCCGATGACCACGATCTGCATGCCGGTGCCCGCCACTCCGGTGAGGAGCAGCCCGACCACCAAGGCCGGCATCCCCTCCGCGACCCCGACCAGCGCCGACCCCACAACGAACAACCCGGCCAACCAGGTGAGCACGCGCCGATGACCACGCTGGTCTCCCAGTCGGGCAGCGACGAAGACGATCAACAACGAACCGACCGACGGGATCGCCAGGGCGATACTGCCCTCCTCGCTGGTCAGCCCCAGGTCGGACAGCATCGGCGTCAGCAGATAGTTCAGGGATGCACAGACGGCCAGGGAGCCCCCGAGCACCAGGCACAGGCCGAGGAGCAGTCCCCGTGTCGGCGCGGCCTCGGCCTTCGTGTCCATCCGCTGCAGCCTAGGACCCGCCTGTGATCGGCGGCTTGCCATCGGCCATCGCCAGCCAGGACAGTGATCGGGTGACGACCTCACCGACCGTTGGGGCGGCGGCAGCGGCCCCGTTGACCCGCCGCGATGCCCTGTGGGTGCTGCGCCGGTGCGGGCGCCGAGGGCACCAACTCGCCTGGCTCGATGACCCGCTCGCGGATCAGGACGAAGGCACCGATCCCCCGACGTTGCGGTGTCTTCGGTGTGGCACGTTCATCGAGCCCGACGATCCTGCCGTCGGTGACGTCCATGGATCGGCTGATGCCCGCGTGCCGCTGGCCGAGGTGCCGCTGCCGGTGCGCGGCAGTCATGGCCGCAAGCTGGCGTTGCTGCGGGTCGTCGCGGTGGAGCGGGCCCTACGGGCGCTACTGCTTCTGGCGCTGGCTTCGGCGATCTTCGCCGTCGGCGCCCACCGTGACACCGTGGTCGCCCGCGTGAACGAGATCGTCGTGTCCGCTTATCCTCTGGCGCAACAGATCGGTTGGGACATCCAGCACTCTCACATGATCGAGTTGTTGCTGGAGGGCTTGGGTGCGAGCCCGTGGGCCTACACCGCATTGGGAGCCGGGGTCACCGGGTACGCGATCCTGCAGTTCGTCGAGGCTTTCGGGCTGTGGGGTGGCCGCCGGTGGGCCGAGTACCTGGCGGTGATCGCCACCAGCGTGTTCATCCCGCTGGAGGTGTACGAGATCGTCCACACGGCATCGCCGCTGAAGATCCTGCTGTTCGTGGTCAACCTGGCGATCATCGGCTACCTCATCTGGAAAGGGCGACTGTTCGGCGTGCGGGGTGGACACGAGGCGTACCTGCACGAGATCCGGGCGAGCACCCTACTCGGGTCGCAACTCGCGGCCGCCGGACGCAGCCCGGACGAGCAGACCAGCACGGTCCTCGTCTGACGAGCGGTGCGCTGCTGGGGGACCGAAACGGTCGCAGGCGACTGAAACCGTCCCCCAGCGAACGGTGGCCGACCAGTGATCGTCCTACCGGTTACGCATCCTGGTCCCAGGTGATTCCCAGGTTGCTGCGGCACCTTCTGATCAGAAGCACCGACCATCACGGAGGATCCCCTCATGGAGACCAAGACAGTTGCCACCATCGCCGGAGCCGCCGCTGCCGGCGGTGTGCTCGCCTTCGCCGGGCTCAGCCTGGCCAGCGCGGCCACCGGAACCACCACCGCCGCCGCGCCCGCCGGCACCTACGGCTACGGCCAGATGCGCGGAGGGCCGGGCGGCATGCACGGCACCCCGGTCACCGGCGAAGCGGCCGACCAGGTGAAGGCCGCCATCGCCGAGAAGTACCCCGACGCCACCGTCCAGATGGTCGAAGAAGAAGGCGACGGCTACGAAGCCCACGTCACCAAAGCCGACGGCACCACGGTGCACGTCACCCTCGACAGCAACTTCGCCATCACCGGCGAACACACCGGGCCTCCGGCCGGGACGCGGGGCGGTCCCGGTGGGATGCATGGCACCCCCGTCACCGGCGAAGCGGCCGACCAGGTGAAGGCCGCCATCGCCGAGAAGTACCCCGACGCCACCGTCCAGATGGTCGAAGAAGAAGGCGACGGCTACGAAGCCCACGTCACCAAAGCCGACGGCACCACGGTGCACGTCACCCTCGACAGCAACTTCGCCGTCACCGGCGAACACACCGGGCCTCCGGCCGGGATGCGCGGTGGCCCGGGTCACCACGAGAAGCAACTCACCGGCGCGACCGCGCGCAAGGTCAAGGCCGCCGCGAAGCAGAAGATCCCCAACGGCACGGTCATCCGGGTCGAGAAGGATCGGGGCGGCGTTTACGAGGCACACGTCATCAAGAAGAACGGGAAAGAGGTCGTGGTCACGGTGAACAAGAAGTTCAAGGTGACCGGCGTGGAGGCGATGCGCTTCGGACCGCCGCAGGGCATGCCGCAGGGTCAAGGTGCCCAGCAAGGAGCCTGACCCCTCGACACGAAGGCCCGCCGACAGCGTCCCCCGCGCGGCGGGCCTTCGTGTCCGAACCTCCAACTCGGTCCACGGCTACTCTTGGGCCGGTCTTTTTACACTGTCCATATCTTGACTCAGTCCATAATCCTGGCTAGTCTCACACCGTGACCGACGATCCCATCGCGCTGCTCCGCAGCCACGGCGTACAGGTCACCGCTCAACGAGTCGCCGTCATGCAGGCCGTTGCCGCCCACCCCCACGCCACCGCCGACGAGATCACCGCCGACGCCCGCGACACCATCGGGACCATTTCGCGCCAGTCGGTCTACGACTCCCTCGGCACCCTCACCGAAGCCGGTCTCGTCCGCCGGATCCAACCGTCTGGCTCCCCGGCCCGGTTCGAGGACCGGGTCCGCGACAACCACCACCACCTCATCTGCCGCGACTGCGGGAGCCTGGTCGACGTCGACTGCGCCGTCGGCGACACGCCCTGTCTCACCGCCGCGGACGACCGTGGATACGACATCGACGAAGCCGAAGTTGTCTACTGGGGCCATTGCCCCGAGTGCCAAGAACACAGCACCCCTTGACCATCGATCGCAACCGACGAGAGGAAATGAAGATGGCGGACGAGAGTAAGTGCCCAGTCGTGGGTCACAGCAGCGAAGGCCGGACCAACAACGAATGGTGGCCGGATGCGCTGGACCTGAAGGGACTGCAGGTCAACTCGCCCCTGGCGGACCCCATGGGCCCGGACTTCGACTACGCCACCGCGTTCGCCGAGCTGGACCTGGACGCGGTGCGTCAGGATCTGGCCGCCGTCATGACCGACTCCCAGGACTGGTGGCCGGCTGACTACGGGCACTACGGTCCGTTCTTCATCCGCATGGCCTGGCACAGCGCCGGCACCTACCGCATCAGCGACGGACGGGGTGGCGCGGGCACCGGCGAGCAGCGGTTCGCGCCGCTCAACAGCTGGCCGGACAACGCCAACCTCGACAAGGCCCGGCGGCTTCTGTGGCCGGTGAAGCAGAAGTACGGCCGCAACCTCTCGTGGGCCGACCTGTTCATCCTGGCCGGCAACGTCGCACTGGAGACCATGGGATTCAAGACATTCGGCTTCGGCGGCGGCCGCGAGGACGTCTGGGAACCGACCCAGATCAACTGGGGCAACGAGGACGAGTGGCTCGGCGACGACCGCTACAGCGGCGACCGCGAACTGAAGAACCCGCTCGCCGCGGTACAGATGGGGCTCATCTACGTGAACCCCGAGGGCCCCAACGGCAACCCGGATCCGCTGGCATCGGCGCGCGACATCCGTGAGACGTTCCGCCGCATGGCCATGAACGACGAGGAGACCGTGGCGCTCATCGCCGGCGGCCACACGTTCGGCAAGACCCACGGCGCCTCGACCCCCGACGATCACGTCGGCCCCGAGCCCGAGGCCGCGCCGCTGCAGCAGATGGGCTTCGGCTGGAAGAACTCGTACGGAACCGGTTCCGGCGACGACACCATCACCAGTGGACTCGAGGGTGCCTGGACCCCCACGCCGACCACGTGGGACAACAGCTACTTCGAGACGCTCTTCGCCACCGACTGGGAACTGTCCGAGAGCCCGGCCGGTGCCAAGCAGTGGGTGCCCAAGGACCCGGCCGCTGTCGGTGCGGCACCGGATCCCCACAAGCCCGGCGAGACGCAGGTCCCGGTCATGCTGACCACCGATCTCGCGCTCCGCATGGACCCGATCTACGAGCCCATCTCGCGCCGGTTCCTGGAGAACCCCGATCAGTTGGCCGACGCCTTCGCGCGTGCCTGGTTCAAGCTGACCCACCGCGACATGGGCCCGGTGTCGCGCTACCTCGGTCCGCTGGTGCCGACCGAAGAGTTGATCTGGCAGGACCCGGTCCCGGCCGCGACGGGCGAGCAGATCAGCGACGCCGACGTCGCGACGCTGAAGCAGTCGCTCCTGTCGTCCGGGCTCACGGTGTCGCAGCTCGTGGCCACCGCCTGGGCGTCCGCCTCCTCGTTCCGGGGCACGGACAAGCGGGGCGGCGCCAACGGCGCGCGCATCCGGTTGGCGCCGCAGCGCGAGTGGGCCGTCAATGATCCCGATGCGTTGGCGCAGGTGATCACAGTGCTCGAGGGGGTCCAGCAGGACTTCAACTCCGCCGGTGGCGCCCAGGTGTCGCTGGCCGATCTGATCGTCCTGGGTGGTTCGGCTGCGATCGAGAAGGCGGCCGCCGATGCCGGATTCTCGGTCACGGTCCCGTTCTCCCCCGGCCGTACGGACGCGTCGCAAGAGCAGACCGACGTCGAGTCGTTCTCGGTGCTGGAGCCCAGTTCCGACGGCTTCCGCAACTACCTCGGCAAGGGCAACAGCCGCCCGGCGGAGCACCTGCTGGTCGATAAGGCCAGCCTGCTCAACCTGACGGCACCCGAGATGACCGTCCTGGTCGGCGGTCTGCGGGTGCTGGGTGCGAACACCGGCGGCTCCGCCGACGGCGTTTTCACCGATCGTCCGGGCCTGCTCACGAACGACTTCTTCGTGAACGTGTGCGACATGGGCACCGTCTGGGAACCGACCGACGAGGACGCCCAGTCCTTCATCGGCCGCGACCGCGCCTCCGGCGCCCAGAAGTGGACCGCCACCCGGGCGGACCTGACGTTCGGCTCGAACTCGCAACTGCGGGCCCTGTCGGAGGTGTACGCCAGCGACGATGCCCAGCAGAAGTTCGTCGACGACTTCGCCGCCGCCTGGGCCAAGGTCATGGACGCTGACCGCTTCGATCTGCATCGCTGATGCCCCCGGTGGGGCCATCCTTCCCCCCCGAGGATGGCCCCACCCTCCGGCATGTCCCGGTGTTCTCGCGCAAGCAGGGCTGACGCCGCTGCGACCGCGGGCGGGATCGTTCCCCGCTGCCGCGGCCGGGTCGACCAGGGGCTGCGGGGTGAGTGCCGCCGAAGGCGGTGTAT
>CAZVYU010000101.1:5538-9157 GCA_964631645.1 uncultured Actinomycetes bacterium | reverse complement strand
GGCGCCATGCCGTACAGGTACGGGTCGAACTCCTCGTGGATGGAACCACCCTGCGAGTTCTCGTTGGCCTGCTTCAGCGACAGCGAGATGCGACGACGCTCCAGGTCGATGTCGATGACCTTCACGTAGATCTCGGCAGAGACGTCGACGACCTGGTCCGGCAGTTCGACGTGATGGCCGGCGAGCTCGGAGATGTGCACCAGCCCTTCGATGCCCTCTTCGACCCGGACGAACGCACCGAACGGCACCAGCTTGGTGACCCGACCGGCGACGACCTGACCCAACTGGTGGGTCCGGGCGAAGTGCTGCCAGGGATCTTCCTGCGTCGACTTCAACGACAGCGAGACCCGCTCCCGATCCATGTCGACGTCCAGCACTTCGACAGTGACCTCTTGCCCGACCTCGACGACCTCCGACGGATGTTCGATGTGTTTCCACGACAGTTCGGACACATGCACGAGGCCGTCCACGCCGCCCAGGTCGACGAACGCACCGAAGTTGACGATGCTCGAGACCACGCCGTTGCGGACCTGGCCCTTCTGCAGCTGGTTCAAGAAGCCGACCCGGACCTCGCTCTGGGTCTGCTCCAGCCAGGCGCGGCGGGACAGGACCACGTTGTTGCGGTTCTTGTCGAGCTCGATGATCTTGGCCTCGAGACGCTGACCCACGTAGGGCTGCAGATCACGGACGCGACGCATCTCGACCAGCGACGCGGGCAGGAAGCCGCGCAGTCCGATGTCCAGGATCAGGCCGCCCTTGACGACCTCGATGACATCGCCTTCGACGACCCCGTCGGCTTCCTTGATCTCCTCGATCTTGCCCCAGGCGCGCTCGTACTGCGCGCGCTTCTTGGACAGGATCAACCGCCCTTCCTTGTCCTCCTTCTGCAGGACCAGGGCTTCGATGTCGTCGCCGATCGTGACGACCTCGTTGGGATCGACATCGTGTTTGATCGACAGTTCTTTGCTGGGGATGATCCCCTCGGTCTTGTAACCGATGTCGACGAGCACCTCGTCGCGGTCCACCTTGACCACCGTGCCGGAGACCAGGTCCCCGTCGTTGAAAGGTTTGATGGTCTGTTCGACGGCGGCGAGGATGTCCTCGGCACTGCCGATGTCGTTCACGGCCACCTGCGGTGTTGCGGTGGCGGGGGCGGTCAGGTCGGTGGTGGACGTCATGTAGGTGGTGTGTCGTTCTCGAGTTGGGTCGATCGCTCCTGTGATCACGGATCACGCACCACCCACTCGGTACGGGGAGGCACGCAGAAGACGAACGCAACCCTCAGAATACGAAGGTCGGCCGGACGGGGTCAAATGACCCCCGGTTCAGTCCGCCTGAGCGGCCAGCATAGCTGCCCCGACTGCGCCGGACAGGTCACCCAGCGCAGTCAACCGGACCGGTGGGACCGACGAGGCGAGCACCCGCTCGGCCATGGCCGAGGCCACCGCTTCCCGGAAAGTCTCTCCCAGCGCCACGGCCAGACCGCCGCCCAGGATCACCCCGTCCACGTCCACGAGATTGACCGTCGAGCCGAGCGCCGCGCCCAGGGCACGAGCCGCCGTGGCCACCAGTTCCTGCGCCAATGGGTCGCCCCCGCGAACCGACCGTTCCCAGATACTGCTGGTCAACCGGTCCCGGTCGCCGAACTCCATGAGGTCGAACAATGCAGTCGTGCGGCCCGCGTCGGCCGCAGCCCGGGCGGCCGCCTCCATCCCGGCACGGCCGGCGTAGGCCTGAACGCAGCCCGTACGACCACAGGAGCACGGCCGGGCGTCGACCTCGAAATCCACCACCATGTGCCCGAACTCGCCCGCGTTCCCGCGGCCCAGCCACAACTCACCGTCGAGCACCAACCCGGCGCCGACGCCCGTTCCGAGGAACACTCCCAGAAACGAAGGGAACGCACGCCCGGAGCCGGAACTGATCTCGGCGGCCACCGCCAACCGCACATCGTTGTCCAGGACCACCGGCCGCGACAGGTGACTGCTGACCTCGGCGGCCAGCGGGAAGGAGTCGGGCCAGTCGGGCAACGTGCTGGCGTTGCCGAACGTCCCAGCGGTGCGATCCACCTGGCCCGGGCATCCGATACCGATCCCGACGACGTCTGTCGGGTCGCAGGCCGCATCGACGATCGCGGCGTGGACCGACCCGGCGATCGTCGCGGGGACCTCGTCCAACTGGCTGCGCCGTGGTGTGGGTCTGCGGTCGGCCCCCATGATCGTTCCGCCGGCGGAGACCACCACTGTGGCGATGGAGGTTCCGCCCAGGTCCACTCCTGCGTAGGCGGGGCTCATCGGTTCCGTGCCTTCTGGGCTGACCGGGCCGGCCGCGCATCCCGCGTCTTGTGGCCGATGCGTGCCGGTGCCGCAGCGCTCTCCGTCGGCTCGGGCTGCTCGGCGACGGCCGACATCTGCGGCCACGGGCCGGGGTCGTAATCCAGACTGACCGGTTGATTCTTGAAGGAGTCGCGCAGCGAGTCACGGCCCGGGTAGATGCCGTTACGGACCCACTGGTTGAGCTGGATCATCGCCCCCAACAGCGTGCGCGGCTCGAAGTTGCAGTTGCCGACCCCCTCGCTGGCCGGCTGGGAAGTTCCCACCGAGTTGGGGGGGAGAACGAACACGTGCACCAGGTCAGCCTGCTCCTCGGTGCCCGTCGCCGCCAACTCAGCGGCATAGTGCGACACATTAGGGGCGATGTAGACCGGATCCAACGCGTTGTGCAGGGTCAAGGTCGGAACGGCGAGGTCTCCGGTGAGGGCCCCTTGGCCCTCGGCAGCGGTCACGGCGTCGGGGTCGGGGCTGATGCGGGCTCCCGAGCCCAGTTCCACCAGGTACCGGTCGGTCAGGCCGCTCTTGATCTCGTCCAGTTGGGCGCGCTGCTCGTCGTCGATGCGAAGGGCGTAATCGGTGCCCGCATTTCCGCTGAAATTGCCTCCCACCTCCTGCTCCAACTCGTGCCGCTGAACGGTCGACTGGGTGAGCAGATTCGCCACCGCCTCGGTATTCGCCTCGATCTGACTCTCCCACGTGGCTCCGGACTGAGTCCGACTGGCGTTCGGCAACTGACCGATCGCCGCGATGAAGGCCACCGCTGCCTGTTGCGCCGGCTTGCCGGCCGCCGCCCGAGCGACTGCGGTCAAGGCCAGTTCCCGCGCCCGGCGCGCCTCGTCCGCGGAGGTGTAGTCCACCAACTTCAGGTCCGGGGCCAGTAGTTCGCGGGTTGCGTACGCGACGTCCAGAGCGAGATCGAAGCTGGGGACCGGGCCGGACAATGGCGCACAGATCGCCAGGGCACCGCTGACCCAGTCGGGGTGGACCTGCGCCAGTCGCGCACTGGCCAGCCCGCCCGTCGACTCGCCCCAGGCATAGACCCGGTTAGGCGTGGCGATGGTGGTGGTGAAGTAGTCGTACAGTTCCTCGGCGGCCGTGATCTGGTCCGCCACGACCCATCCTTGTCGTTCCGGGTTGGCGCCCGCGATAGCGTAGCCGGCCTGCAGCATCACATCGGCCAGGGACCGGTCCCCGTCGCCCCACAGCGGGGCGACCTCCGGGCCGCCGGGTCGCGGCTGGATCTCCGATATCGACACCGAAGGCGTGGGCGACGGACTCGGCGTCTT
>CAZVYU010000101.1:0-5438 GCA_964631645.1 uncultured Actinomycetes bacterium | reverse complement strand
GCGACATCGTTGGCGGGATCCTGGACCGGATCGGCACCACAGCCGGACGCCACGACAGCCACGACGGCGCACGTCGCCATCGGGAGGAATCGCCGCATAGCGGGAACTGTGCCATAGGCACCCGCCTGCACCGGACCGGGTCCGCCCCACTGTGACCGTATGGTGATGCCCGGCCCGGCTTGACCGGATGTGCTCAGTGCGCTGCGGCGTCCCAGTTGGGCCCGTGTCCCGTGCTGACGGCCAGTGGCACCGACAGGGTGACGGCAGCCGCCATGTGGTCGCGGACCAGTTCGGTGACCGCCCCACGTTCCCCTTCCGCTACCTCCACGACGAGTTCGTCATGCACTTGAAGCAGCAACCGGCTGCGGTAGCCCTCGGCCGCCAGAGCGGCTGCCACCTTGATCATCGCCACCTTGATGATGTCGGCCGCCGATCCCTGGATCGGTGCGTTCAGCGCCATCCGCTCGGCCATCTCGCGGCGTTGCCGGTTGTCACTGGTGAGGTCCGGCAGGTAGCGCCGGCGGCCGAGCATGGTTTCGGTGTATCCGACCGACCGCGCCTGGTCCACCACCTCGGTGAGGTAGTCGCGGATCCCGCCGAAACGTTCGAAGTACTCGTCCATCAGGGCCTTGGCCTCGCCGGTGCCGATGCCCAGTTGTGCGGACAGCCCGAACGCCGACAGCCCGTAGGCAAGTCCGTAGGACATCGCCTTGATCCGGCGCCGCTTCTCGGCGTCGACGTCGTCGGGCGCCACGTCGAACACGCGCGCCGCGACTGTCGTATGCAGATCCTCGCCCGAGTTGAGAGCCGCAATCAGGCCTTCATCGCCGGAGAGGTGCGCCATGATCCGCATCTCGATCTGTGAGTAGTCGGCGGTGAGCAGGCAGTCGAATCCTGGTCCGACGACGAAGCCCTCCCGGATACGCCGTCCCTCGTCGGTGCGCACCGGGATGTTCTGCAGGTTCGGGTCCTGGCTGGACAGTCGGCCCGTGGCCGCCACCGTCTGATTGAAGGTGGTGTGGATCCGGTGTGAGTCGTCGGCCAACGGGATGAGACCGGCCACGGTCTGGCGCAGTCGGCTCACGTCGCGCCAGCGCAGCAAGGTCGCCAGTAAGGGGTCCTCAGTCTTGGCGAACAGGGTCTGAAGTGCGTCGGCGTCGGTGGTGTAGCCGGTCTTGATGCGTTTGGTCTTGGGCAGTCCACGCTCGACGAAAAGGACCTCTTGGAGTTGCTTGGGACTGCCGAGATTGAACGGTCGGCCGGCCAACGAATGCGCCTCGGACTCCGCCGCACGGACCTGATCCGCGAAGCCTGACTCCAACTGCTCCAGGTGCGGCAGGTCTACCCGGATCCCGGTGGCTTCCATGTCGGCGAGCACCCGTTGCAGCGGCTGCTCCACCTGGCGCAGGAGATCCAGGGCCGTGCGCTCCTGCAGTTGGTCGGTGAGCACCTCGGCCAGGTCGCGCGTCGCCCGCGCTGCTGTGCCCCCGGCAGCCGCATCGGTGGATTCGTCCAGCGCCAACTGCGCGTCGCCCGATGCGGAGGACAGATCTCGACCCAGGAACCGTGCGCACAGATCGCCGAGATCAAAACTGCGTTGCCCCGGGAGCGCCAGATACGCCGCCAGTGCGGTGTCCATGGTCAGCCCCCCCAGATCCCACCCGCGCGCCTTCAGCGCCAGCAGGGGTCCTTTGATGTCGTGGCCGACCTTGTCAACGGCGGGGTCGGCCAGCCAGGTGGCGATCGCCGTGCGATCGGCATCCGTGGCGGTATTCAGATCGATGTGTCCCGCCGTCTCGCCGTCGGCGAAGGCCAACGACCACAGCTCCCCCGTGCCGCTGCCCCAGGTGCCGTCGAACCACAGACCGACCGGACCGGACAACGAGGCCAGGAACGCTCCGGCCTCACCGGATGCCACCGTCATGACCGACACATCCATGGCCTCGCCGGTCGCCCCCACCTCGGCCTCGAGCTCTTCGAACAGTCGTTCCCGCAACACCCGGAACTGCAATGCGTCGAACACTTCGTGGACCCGCGTCCGATCGATGGGAAGGCGCTGCAGGTTCTCGATCGTCAGCGGCAGTTCGAGGTCGGTGACCAGCTGGTTGATCTGCCGGTTCAGCAACACCTGAGACAGGTGGCTGCGCAGTGCCTCCCCTTTCTTGCCGGTGATCTTGTCGGCGTTGGCCACCACCCCATCCAGGGAGCCGTACTCGTTGAGCCACTTCGACGCATAACCGGGACCCACCCCCGGGACCCCCGGCAGGTTGTCCGACGTCTCCCCCACGATGGCTGCAAGGTCGGGATACATGCCCGGGGAGACCTTGTACTTGGCTTCGACCGCTGCCGGCGTCATGCGCGCCATGTCCGACACCCCTTTGCGCGGGTACAGGACGGTGACGTCGTCGGTCACCAATTGCAGGGCGTCCCGGTCCCCGGACAGGATCAGCACCTCTAGGCCGGCTGCCGTCGCCTGGTGACTCAAGGTCGCGATGATGTCGTCGGCCTCATACCCGGGCAGCCGTAGGGACGGGATGCCCATGGCGTCGAGGACGTCGGCGATCAGGTCGACCTGGCCGGCGAACTCGGTCGGGGAAGCGGCCCGGTTGCCCTTGTAGTCCGCGTAGGTCTCGGTCCGGAACGTCTGACGGGACACATCGAAGGCGACCGCGATGTGGGTCGGGCGTTCGTCCCGCAACGCGTTGATCAACATCGCGGTGAAACCGTAGACCGCGTTGGTGGGCTGGCCGGTCGTGGTCGAGAAGTTCTCGACCGGCAGCGCGTAGAAGGCGCGGTAGGCCAGCGAGTGGCCATCGAGCAACAGAAGCCGGGCTGAGTCAGACATCACCGGCGAGCCTATGCGCCCGCGCGGGCACCCGGCACGGCGGTGCCGCCCGGCAGCACTAGGGTGCTCCTGTGACGACTGTCGATCCCGCCCTGGACGCCGCCATCCGCGGGAACCTGGGCGAACTGGCGACCACCATGGGGATCGTGCTGGGCGATCTGACACCGGAGCTGGTCAGTGCCGACATGCCGGTGGCGGGCAACCGCCAGCCGTACGGTCTGCTGCACGGCGGCGCTAGTGCCGTTCTTGCCGAGACCGTGGGGTCGATCCACGCGGCCCTGGTGGGGCCGGAGGGGACGTTGCCGGTCGGTATCGAACTGTCGTGCACTCATCACCGCTCGGCGCGGGACGGCATGGTGCATGCCGAATCCACGCCCATCAGCACCGGACGGACGTTGGCCACTCTGTCGATCGTGGTCACCGACGACACCGGCCGCCGCTGCTGCACGGCTCGTCTCACCTGTCTGTTCCGTCCGACCGGATGAGGTCATCCAGCTCCTGAGCCACGTCGACCGCGTTGTCGGGTTCACTGTCGGACTGCCAGAGCAGGTGGGCCGCCGCCCACACCGCCCCGACGGGGTCCTCGTTGATCTGGACCTCCAGCAACGGACCGCCCCAGCGCACCGACGCGTCACCCGCCGACGCTCTGCCATCCGCCACCGACACGGTGAGCGGTGCGGCCAGCAGTCCTGACAGATCGCGGGCCACGTAGTGAGGCCGGCGCGAACTGGGCGCCCGCCACAGATCCAGCGCCCCGGATACTCCGCTCAGAACCAAGAGCGACGTCATCGCGGCGTTCTGCGCGCCCTCGATGTCGGTGTCCAGCCGGTCGCCGACGACCAGTGGTCGAAGTCCTTGGGCCAGGTCGGCGGCCTGCAGCAGCAGCGGAGGAAACGGCTTTCCGGCCACCTCGGGCACCCGGCCGGTCGCGGCCGAGACCGCGTTGATCAGAGTGCCGTTGCCCGGCGCAATGCCCTCGGACACCGGGATCGTCAGATCGGTGTTGGTGGCGATCCAGGGCATCCCGCGTGCCACGGCGAAGGACGCTCGCGCCAGGGCCTGCCACCCCACGTCGCGACCGAAACCCTGGACGACGGCGGCCACGTCGTCCCCGGACGCGGCAGGTTCGTCCACTACCGCGTCGATGACCACGAAGCCTCGTTCGACCAGAGCGGCGGCGACCCCGGGTCCTCCGACAGCCAGCACCGGAGATCCGGCGGGGATCTGCCGCGCCGCCAGAGCCGCCCCGGCCTGAGCCGAGGTGACGACCTGCGCCGGATCCGCCGCGATTCCCAGCCCCATCAGCTGGGCTGCAACATCGGCCGGCGGCCGAGAGGCGTTGTTGGTGACGTACATGATCCGCCGCTCGGCGGCGACGATCGCCGCGATCGTCTCCGCGGCTCCGGGCACAGCGTGTGGACCGACATAGACCACGCCGTCGAGGTCAAGCAGAAACGAGTCGAAGTTCGCGCCGACGGCACCGCTGGGGATCACGTGCCGATGCTGGCACGGGTGCGCCGCTATGTCGCGGGGCCCGCCGGTTCTCCATCCCCAGTCGGCGCTTCGGCGTCGAGCCATTCGTCCAGTTCGACATCGACGATGTCCACGTCGGCCAACTCCCGCGCTCGCGCAGCAGCGTCCGGACCGGCACCGGAGTAGGTCGCAGTGGCGAGACGCTCCCACTTGTCGGCCTCGTCGGTCCGTCCGACCGTTCTCAAGACATCGGCGTAGGCCGCCCGGAACCGGGCGGCCCAGTCGCTGCGGACACGGGTGCGCAACAGATCGCTGTCCTCGAACACGGCGATCGCCGCCTCGGCTTGGTCGAGATCCACCCGGGCTCCCGCGCGAACGATCAGACACTCCGCGCGCAAGCCGTCGGGCAGTGAGCCCAGATCCGACTCGGCCAGGACGTCCAGGGCGCGGTCCGACCGGCCCAGACCCCGCTCACAATCGGCGATCACCGGCAACCACGAGTCGTCACCGGCCATGCGACGCACCGTACGGGCCTCGCGGATGGCGGTGCGGTAGTCGCCATCACGGTAAGCCGAGATCGCCAGCGCCTCACGTACGGCGACGATGCGGGGCGCCAGGTCATGCGCGGTAGCGGCGTGGCGCCGGGCCAGTTCCGGGTCATCATCGAGCAGGCGGGCCGCCATGATCAGGTGTCCCGCCACCTTCTCGGCCAGCGTGCCGGGAAGGGACGAGAGTTCGCGTCGCACAGTGGGATCCAGGGCCGCGATGACCGCGTCCTCGTCGACCGGCGGTCCCGTCACGGAACCCTGTCCGCCGCGCTCGCCGTACTTGATCTCCGGTGCGGAGCCAGGGCGATCACGGCCGGACCCGCGCGGGCCCCGACCGCGGTCGTTTCGACGGTCATCACCCCGTCGCGGACGCCCCTCGCCCCGGCGGCGATCGCCGCGCGGATAGTCCGGGGCCATAGGGCATCCTCTCGCTGAATTGACCGTGGGGGCCGCAGCGAACTGCGGCCCCCACGGCAAAGAATGTCCGGCGGCACCTACTCTCCCACGCGGTCCCCCGCGCAGTACCATCGGCGCTGAAAGGCTTAGCTTCCGGGTTCGGAATGGAGCCGGGC
>CAZVYU010000100.1:2531-9234 GCA_964631645.1 uncultured Actinomycetes bacterium | reverse complement strand
GTCGCGCCTACTCAGCCCCCGAGTCCAGGCCGCGCTCGCGCCAGCGGCTCGTGATGGGGAGCCGTCGGTCGCGACCGAAGGCTTTGAGGCTCACCTTGGTCCCCGGGGGGTACTGGCGTCGCTTGTACTCGGCCAGATCCGTCATCCGCAGGACCCGCTCGACCAGGTGCGGGTCGAATCCGGCCTCGATGAGGAAGTCCGCCCCGCGGTCCAGTTCGACGTAGTGGTCCAGCAACTGGTCCAGCAGCTCGTAGTCCGGAAGTGAGTCAGTGTCCAACTGACCGGGGCGCAGTTCCGCACTGGGCGGCTTGTCGATGCTTGACGCTGGGATCGGCTCGGGCTGTCCCCGGTCGGCCGCCACCCGGTTGCGCCACCGGGACAGCGCCCACACCTCGGACTTGGGGAGGTCCTTGATCGGAGCGAACCCACCGACGGCGTCGCCGTAGATCGTGGAGTAGCCGACCGCCAACTCGGTCTTGTTCCCGGTAGCCAGCACCAGATGGCCCTCGGCGTTGCTGATGCCCATCAGGGTCACGCCGCGGACCCGCGCCTGCAGGTTCTCCTCTGCCAACCCGGACAGGCGCAACTCCGACTGGAAGGCGTCGACCATGCCGGCGATGGGCACGGTCCGGAACGGGAGGCCGGTTCGGCGTGCGGTCTCCGCCGCGTCGTCCTTGGAGTGTTCCGAGGAATAGACACTCGGCATGGAGACGCCGTGCACGTTGCGCGCACCGACCGCGTCACAAGCGATGGCCGCCACGAGCGCCGAGTCGATCCCACCGGAGAGCCCCAGGATCACCGACGCGAATCCGTTCTTGCGCACATAGTCGCGCAAGCCCGTCACCAGAGCGCCGTAGACCTCCGCCTCGGCCGAAAGGTAAGGGAACCCGGTCCCGTCGCCGCTGATGAGCGCCGGCTCATCGTGCAACGCGACGTCGATGAACTCATCGGTGCGCACCGGGTCCGCAGCGGGTTCGGTCGGGAGAGTCACCTGCATCAGGTAGGGCACGAACTGGGGCGCGCGGGCGACCAGGGCCCCATCGGCGCGGACCACCATCGAATCTCCGTCGAAGACCAGTTCGTCCTGACCTCCGACCATGTTCACGTACGCCAGAGTGCAGCCGGCTTCCGCGGCGCGACGGCGGCACAATTCCAGTCGCAGATCGTCCTTGGCGCGTTCATAGGGGGAACCGTTGATCACCACGAGCAAATCGGCCTGTGCCTCGCGAGCCCAGGTCACCGGGCCGCCTTCCTGCCACAGGTCCTCACAGATCGCGACGGCGATCGTCGTTCCGGCGACCTCGACGACACACGGCTCAGCCCCGGGAACGAAGTAGCGGTACTCGTCGAAGACGCCGTAGTTGGGCAGGTGATGCTTGTGATAGCGCGCGATGACGGTACCGCCCGACAGCACCCACGCGGCGTTCGCGGGTCGGTACCGGGGGACGCCCAGTTCGGTGTCGTGGTCGTCGGTGCCATCGAGCAGTCCGACGATCACCGTGAGCGTGCCCAGTCCTTCCGCGGCCAGATCGGCCGCCATTCGCTCCCCGGCGGCACGCGATGCGGCGATGAACGAGTGCCGCAGCGCCAGGTCCTCGATCGGGTACCCGGTCAGCATCATCTCGGGAAACACCACCAGATCGGCGCCACCGGCGGCGGCGACACGACACGTGTCGATGACCTGACGGGCGTTGCCGGTGATGTCGCCCACCGTCGGGTTCACCTGGGCCAGCGCGAGTCGGATCGGCATGGTCCGACCCTACCCAGGCGCCGGGCTGATGGGGCGGCCCGCGGGTGAGCACCCGCCGGTCGAGCGCCTGCGGCAAGATGGGGCCATGGACAAGCAGACCGAGTTCGTGCTCCGCACCATCGAGGAGCGGGACATCAGGTTCATCCGACTATGGTTCACCGACGTTCTCGGAACCTTGAAGTCCGTGGCGGTGGCACCGGCGGAGCTCGAGGGGGCCTTCGACGAAGGGATCGGGTTCGATGGGTCGGCGATCCAAGGGTTCGCCCGCGTGTCCGAGGCCGACATGATCGTCAAACCCGACCCGAGCACCTTCCAGATCCTGCCGTGGCGCGGCGAGTCCCGGGGAACTGCGCGCATGTTCTGCGACATCCTCATGCCCGACGGCAGCCCCGCGTGGGCCGATCCCCGGTTCGTCCTGAAGCGCACCTTGGCCAAGGCGGCCGACTTGGGATTCACGTTCTACACCCACCCGGAGATCGAGTTCTTCCTGTTCACCGAACCGCACGAACCCGGCGGTCCGCCGCCCGAACCCATCGACCGCTTCGGCTACTTCGACAACGCACCTCACGGCATCGCCCATGACTTCCGGCGCAGCACGATCACCATGTTGGAGTCGATGGGCATCTCGGTGGAGTTCAGCCACCACGAGGGAGCGCCAGGACAGCAGGAGATCGACCTGCGCTACGCCGATGCGCTGTCGACGGCCGACAACATCATGACGTTCCGTCTGGTGGTCAAGGAGATGGCGCTGGAGCACGGGGTGGTCGCCTCGTTCATGCCCAAGCCGTTCCCGCAGCACGCCGGGTCGGGCATGCATACCCACCTGTCCCTGTTCGAGGGTGACACCAACGCGTTCTACGAGCCGGGAGCGCAGTTCCAGTTGTCCAAGGTCGGGCGGGCCTTCACCGCAGGCGTGTTGGAGCACGCGCGCGAGATCAGTGCGGTCACCAACCAGTGGGTCAATTCCTACAAGCGGCTGGAGGGCGGCGGCGAGGCGCCGGCCTGGGTCTGCTGGGGCCACAACAACCGGTCGGCCATGATGCGCGTTCCGATGTACAAGCCGCACAAGGGCGGATCGACCCGGGTGGAACTGCGCACGCTCGACGCCGCCTGCAACCCCTACTTGGCGTTCGCGGTGATCTTGGCTGCCGGCCTGAAGGGGATCGAGGAAGGCTATGAGTTGCCGCCCGGGGCCGAGGACGATGTGTGGTCGCTGACGGAGTCCGAGCGCAAGGCGATGGGGATGAAGCCATTGCCGGGCAGCCTGGGCCAGGCCGTCGACGTCATGGCGTCCAGCGAACTGGTGGCTGAGACCTTGGGCGAGCACGTGTTCGATTACCTGCTGCGTAACAAGCGCGCCGAGTGGGCGGAATACCGGCGCCAGGTGACCCAGTTCGAGCTCGATCGTTACCTGCCACTGTTGTGAGTCGCACCGGTTCGGCCGCGGGGGCCTTGGCGCGCGCCGGTTTCCGTGACGCGGACCGGGCCGCCGCACAGCTGGCCGCAGCGCCCCTGTCGGGTCTGGTCTCTGCAGCGGTCCTGGATGCCGTGGCCGGTGCCGCCGATCCCGACCTTGCTCTCACGAGCCTGTCGCGGGTGGTGGCCGCGGACGACCGTCCCGCCGAACTGTTGGGCCGGCTGGATGCGGAACCCGACCTGCGCGCCGGCGTGGCGGCCGTTCTGGGAGTGTCCGAGGCGCTGGCGGATCACTTGGTCCGGCACCCGCAGGATCTCGGACGGCTGACGGGGCGTGACCCGGTTCCGGGCAGGGACGTCATGATCAGTCACCTGCTGGCGGCGGTGGGAGCCGACCCCGCCGCGGCGGTCCCGGTGGCCGGCGAGTGTGGCGATCCGGCGTCGGCGATCCGGCGGGCGTACCGCGCCCTGCTGTTGCAGGTGGCCCGAGCGGACCTCACCGGGGTCGCGTCCTACGACCGGGTGGTGGAGTGGCTGTCGGCGATGGCCGATGCCGCGTTGGAGGCGGCGCTGGCGGTTGCCCGCCGTGATGTGCCGGACGCGGATCAGTGTCAGCTCGCTGTGATCGCCATGGGAAAGTGCGGCGGACAGGAACTCAACTACGTCTCCGACGTGGATGTGATCTTCGTCGTGGCTCCCGCCGAAGGGTCCGACGATGCCACCGCCATCCGTACCGGCACCGCTCTCGCCACCGCGCTCATGCGGTTGTGCGGCTCCAGTAGTCCCGAGGGGCCGCTGTGGGAAGTGGACCCCGGGCTGCGGCCGGAAGGACGCTCCGGGGCACTGGTGCGAACCCTCGACAGTCATCTCGGCTACTACGAGCGTTGGGCGCAGACGTGGGAGTTCCAGGCCCTGCTCAAGGCCAGGGCGGCGGCCGGCGATGCCGCTCTGGGCGCCGAGTACGTCGCCGCCACCCGACCCCTGGTGTGGCAGGCGGCCGGACGAGACAACTTCGTCGAGGACGTCCAGGCGATGCGGCGCCGGGTCGAGCAGTCGGTGTCGACCAAGTCGGCGGAACGCCAGCTCAAGCTCGGTCAGGGCGGACTGCGCGACGTCGAGTTCAGTGTGCAACTGCTGCAGATGGTGCATGGCAGGTCCGACCCGGCGGTACGCAGTGGCGCCACGATGAGAGCTCTGGAGGAACTCGCGAATTACGGCTACGTGGGTCGCAAGGACGCCGCCGGGCTGGTGTCCGCCTACGAGTTCCTGCGGACGCTGGAACACCGGCTTCAGCTGTACCGGCTCCAACGGACGCATGTGGTCCCCGAGGGCGAACGCGACCTGCGCCGGGTGGCGCGGTCACTGGGATTCCGGTCCGACCCGGTGGGGGAGTTCGACACACGCTGGCGGGACACCCGCCGCGAGGTCCGACGGCTGCACGAGAAGTTGTTCTACCGCCCGCTGTTGCAGGCGGTCGCACGGCTGGAACCCGGCGAAGCCCGGCTTACCCCCGAGGCCGCTCGTGAACGACTGGTCGCGTTGGGCTTCACCGATCCCGCATCGGCGCTGCGGCATCTGGAGGCGCTCACGTCCGGGGTCTCGCGGAGAGCGGCCATCCAACGCACCCTGCTGCCAGTGCTGCTGTCCTGGTTCGCCGACAGCCCGGACCCGGACGCGGCGTTGCTGGGGTTCCGTCAGGTCAGCGACGCTCTCGGCGCCACTCCCTGGTATCTGCGACTGCTGCGCGACGAGTCGGCGGCGGCTCGTCGCCTGGCGACCATCCTGGGATCGAGCCGGTACGCCAGCGAGTTGCTGATGCGCGCCCCCGAGGCGGTGGCGCTGCTGGCCGATGGCACCCAGCGGGACAACCGACCGCTGCCGGCGTTGGAGTCCGAGGCCTTGTCCGCGGTGACCCGGCAGGACGATCCGGTGGCTGCGATCAAGTCCGTACGCGCGTTCCGGCGGCGCGAGTTGTTCCGGGTGGCAGTGTCCGATGTCCTGCATGAGGCCGATGTGGTCACCACCGCAGCCGGGCTCACGGATGTCACCGCTGCAACCCTGAACGCGGCGCTGCAGACCGCCGTCACCTCCGTGGCGGCCGGCGGCAAGCTGGCGATCCGGTGTCTGGTCGTGGGGCTGGGGCGGTTCGGCGGCGCCGAGATGTCCTACGCCTCCGACGCAGATGTGATGTTCGTGCACGACGCTCTGCCCGGTACCTCGGAGAGCGAGGCCGCGCGCCAGGGCATCGCCGTGGCCAACGAGCTGCGACGACTCCTGGGCCTGCCGTCACCTGACCCGGAACTCGCGCTCGATGCCGACCTGCGACCCGAAGGGCGCAACGGTCCCATGAGCCGTTCGCTGGCTTCGTGTCGCGTGTACTACGACAAGTGGTCGGCCCCCTGGGAGGCCCAGGCACTCCTGCGTGCCCGACCGGTGGCCGGCGACCCGGAGCTGGGGGCGGAGTTCCTGGCGATCATCGACCCCCTGCGCTACCCGACCGGAGGGTTGTCGGTCGATCACGTTCGCGAGATGCGCCGGCTGAAGGCGCGGATGGAGTCCGAGCGCCTTCCCCGGGGCACCGAACCGACCCGCCACACCAAACTCGGGCCCGGCGGCCTGTCGGACGTGGAATGGACGGCACAACTGCTGCAGATGCAGCACGGCGCCGGCATCGAGGAACTGCGCACCACGAGCACGCTGCCCGCGCTGTCGGCAGCCGCCGCTGCGGGACTGCTGTCCGAATCGGACGAGGCGGAACTGCGGGCCGCGTGGCTGATGGCCACGCGGGTACGCAACGCGACGGTACTGGCGACGGGTCGGCACTCCGATCAGGTGCCGTCGGATCCCACCGTGCTGCGTACGGTCGCGTTGCTGATGGGCTATGGCATGGCGGAGGGCCAGCAACTCATCGACGAATACCGTCGCACCACCCGGCGGGCCCGCAAGGTGATGGAGCGGGTGTTCTACGGCACCGAGTGACCCCTGTCATCCAGCCACCCGCAGCAGGCGTCCACGAGCGGACACGATCACCGCCGCGCCCACCAGCGCTGCCGCTGCGGCCCCAATCCAGGCCCACCGCCACCCTTCGGACACGGCCACGTAGCCGACCAGCGGTGGTCCGAGCAGCAGTCCCAGCGCGACGCCGGTCTGGGTGATTCCGCTTGCGGCGGCGGTGGACTCGGGGAACCGACGGGCCACCGCCAGGTGGACCAGCCCGGGCCAGCCCCAGCCGAAGGCGTTGGCGGCCAGCAGCCCCGCCACGAACAGGGCGGGCATGAGACTGGCCATCAGCAGCCACCCCGCCGCACCCATCACACACAGGACGGCGGCTGCCACCAGCGCCCCACCCTGCACCCGGTCGGCGCGGATTCCGGCGGCGATCCGCACGGCGAGCCCGGCCAGGCCACCGGCGGCCACCAGAGCTCCGGCCGTGGCTTCGGAGAAGCCGATGGCCACGGCGGAGGAAGCAGCGTGTGCTCCGATCGAGGTGGCGGCCACGACCGCCGCGACCAGGCCACCACTGAGGAGCCAGGTGGC
>CAZVYU010000100.1:0-2431 GCA_964631645.1 uncultured Actinomycetes bacterium | reverse complement strand
GCGGTCTGCCCCAGGGCATTGGCCAGGCCCGCCAGGGCCACCGCGACCGCGAGAGCCACGCTGGTGGGCGCCAGCGCCGCTGCTGTCAGTCCAAGGGCCGACGCGAGCGCGGCCAGGCGCAACGCCCGGGTGATGCCGAGCCGGCCTACGCGCGCACCCAGGGGAGCGCTGAACAGGAACGACATGGCGGCGTAGCCGGCCAGGATGAGGCCGATGTGTGCCGCATCGAGGGAGAAATCGCGTCCGACCTGGACGGACATCGCCCCCGTCAGGAACAGGGGCAGGACACCGGCGAGGTTGACCGACACCGCCGCAGCCAACGCCCGACGGGCGGGGGTCAACGACGCACGCAGACGGTCCGGGCGGCGCGGTCGTGCAGTCCACGGGTGTCGGTGTCCCAGATGGCGGGCGGGATCACCAGGCAGATAAGAACGGTGCGAACGGCCAGCGGGAGGATCCCCAGCCGCCCACCGTCGGTGCGCACGACTGCGATTCCGGTGATGCGTTGGCCGAACGACGACCCCATCAACCACTGCAGAACGGTCACCTGGACCGCGAACACCACCAACACCATGAGCGCGTAGGCGTTGCTTCCGTACGGCGCGAGGAAACTGGCGACCAACATGGCGCTGACCCAGTCGATCACCAGGGCCAGGATTCGGCGTCCGACGGGTGCGACCGATCCCGGCCCGGTCGGCGGCAGTCCCAGCCGCTGGCCGCGCCACTCCTGGGGGCGGTCGGTCAGGTCTGGCAATTCGCCGGGGGTCGACAGCCACGATCCGAGTGCACGTCTGTCCATGGTGCAACCACCGTACCTGCTGGGTGAGGGCCCCGCGGAACGTGCGGAGCGCGCCCGGTTAACACGGCGGAAACACATCGGAGACGGACCCGTAAACCCCCCCACCTACGGTCACAGGGACCGAAGGGGGAGACTAGGTCGTCAGCCTGGCTCCTGCCACGCATGCCACTGCCCGGACACATCGTCCGGTCACCGAGGAGGGTGAATGTTCAACAACGCCGACGAGGTGCTGCGGTACGTCAAAGACGAGGACGTCAAATTCATCGACGTCCGCTTCTGTGACCTGCCGGGCGTCATGCAGCACTTCAATGTGCCGGTGGAGAGCGTGGATGACTCGTTCTTCACCGAAGGCCAGATGTTCGACGGGTCCTCGATCCGTGGTTTCCAGGCGATCCACGAATCGGACATGAAGTTGATCCCGGATCCTGCAACGGCGTATGTCGACCCGTTCCGCACCGAGAAGACGCTGGTCATGAACTTCTCGATCCGCGATCCGTTCACCGACGAGCCGTACTCCCGCGACCCGCGCCAGATCGCCACCAAGGCGCAGGACTACCTGAAGTCGACCGGCATCGCCGACACCGCCTACTTCGGCCCTGAGGCCGAGTTCTACGTCTTCGACGACGTGCGCTTCGAGACCAAGCAGAACGCCGGCTACTACTACATCGACTCCATCGAAGGTGCCTGGAACTCCGGCCGTGAGGAAGAGGGCGGCAACCGCGGCTACAAGACCCGGTACAAGGGCGGGTACTTCCCCGTCCCGCCGGTCGACCACTACGCCGACCTGCGCGACCAGATGAGCTCCACGCTGATGCAGGTGGGACTCGAGGTCGAGCGCGCCCACCACGAGGTCGGCACCGCTGGCCAAGCCGAGATCAACTACAAGTTCAACACCCTGCTGCACGCTGCGGACCAGGTGATGCTGTTCAAGTACGTGATCAAGAACACCGCATGGGCTGCCGGCAAGACCGCGACCTTCATGCCGAAGCCCCTGTTCGGTGACAACGGCTCCGGCATGCACTGCCACCAGTCGTTGTGGAAGGACGGCGAACCGTTGTTCTACGACGAGCTGGGGTACGCGGGCCTGTCCGACACGGCGCGCTGGTACATCGGCGGTCTGCTCGCCCACGCCCCCGCGGTGCTCGCGTTCACCAACCCGACCATGAACTCGTTCCACCGATTGGTGCCCGGGTTCGAGGCGCCGGTGAACCTCGTGTACTCGCAGCGCAACCGTTCCGCCTGTATCCGGATCCCGATCACGGGCTCGAATGCCAAGGCCAAGCGCATCGAGTTCCGCGTGCCGGACCCGTCGAGCAACCCGTACCTGGCGTTCTCGGCGATGCTCATGGCCGGTCTGGACGGCATCAAGAACAAGACGGAACCGGTCGCCCCGGTCGACAAGGACCTGTACGAGTTGCCGCCGGACGAGGCCGCCGACATCCCGCAGGTGCCGTCGTCGCTGGAGGGTGTGCTGAACGCGCTCGAGGATGATCACGACTTCCTCACCGAGGGCAACGTGTTCACTCCGGACCTCATCGAGACGTGGGTGGACTACAAGCGCGCCAACGAGATCGACCCGATCCGCCTGCGCCCGCATCCGCACGAGTTCGAGATGTACTACGACATCTAGGA
>CAZVYU010000099.1:0-9403 GCA_964631645.1 uncultured Actinomycetes bacterium | reverse complement strand
GTGCCGGTCAAGTTCGAGCTGGTGGGCATCGGCCCGGACGCCTACGGCGGCACCCGGATCGGATTCTCCGGCAAAGCCCAGATCAACCGCCAGGACTTCGGCGTGACCTGGAACCAGGCCATCGAAGGCGGCGGCGTCGTGGTCGCGGACAAGGTGTCGATCGAGCTGGAGATCGAAGCGGTCCTGCAGGCCTGACCGCCGGACTCAACCCGCGGACGGTCCCGAAAGCTGGGGTGTGGTGCGGCCACCGATAAGGTCGCGCCACACCCCAGCGACCAATTCGGGGTGTTCCATCTGCGCCACATGGCCACAGTCGGGGAGCACGACGACGCGCGCGTCCGGCAGGTGGGACGCGATCCGGTAGCCGCCCATCGGGTCGACCAACTGATCCTTGCGGCCGTAGACCAACAACACCGGGCACGTGATCCGGCGCATCAACTCGGTCGGACGCTCCGACCCTCGCTGCACCATCGTCGCCAGCAATCCGCGAGTGGACTGCACGAACGCGTCGGCGGTGTAGGGCAACTCGTCACGTCGGGAGACCTCGGCGACCGCCTCGGCCATCCGTTGCTCCGACATCCGACTCGCATCGGCGAAGCACATGTCGATCGTGGCTCGGGCGCGCAGTTCGGGCGCGACCTTGAGGTATCGGCGCAGCACCCGCTCCCCCACGCCCGGGACGGCCACGACCGGTAGGTGCAGGTTCGTCTTCTTGAGCCGTCCGCCAGGCAGCGCCGGCGACACCATGGTGACCGAACGGACCCATTCCGGCGCCCGGGCGGCCAGTTGGACCGAGATGGCCCCACCCATCGAGTTGCCGAACACGTGGACCGGGCGCCCGATGCGCTCCTTGATCAGGTCCAGTACCGCGCGCGCGTGCCCGGCCGGGGTGTAGTCCCCATCACGCGGCGGGGGCGACGCCCCGAATCCGGGCAGGTCGAGAGCCCAGGAGTCCAGCCGACCCCCCATCTGATGGGCCAGGTCGGTCCAGTTGAGGCTCGACCCGCCCAAACCATGGATCATCACCGCAGGGGTTCCCCCCTCGGCCACGCGGCGCACCGTCAGCAGCCGGTCGGACAACCAGATCTCCTCGCTGGGCGGCGGGGCGGGCGATGACGTCATGTCCCCACGATAGGCCCCCGTCACCGCTGCTTCCCGGCAGAGCGCAGACCTTTGTTACTGGCGAGTAAGATAGCGGCCGTGAGTCCCTCGTCCGCCCGATTGCCGCGCAGTGAACGCCGGGAATCGTTGTTGTCGGCGGCCCGTGAGGTCTTCGTCGAATCGGGCTACCACGCCGCAGCCATGGACGAGATCGCCGCCCGAGCCGGCGTGACCAAACCCGTCCTGTACCAACACTTCGGCTCCAAGCGGGATCTCTACCTGGCGGTCCTGGACAGCAGCGTCGACCAATTCCTGGAATCCATCGGCCACGCTCTGCGCTCCACCGACGACAACCGCAGTCGCGTGACCGCGACCATCGACGCCTACCTGCGGTTCATCAGTCAGGACGACGCCGCCTACCGGCTGGTCTTCGAGTCCGACCTGGTGAACGCACCGGACGTTCGCGACCGGGTGCAGCGCGTGAACGCTCTGAGCGCCGAGATGGTCTGCGAGGTCATCGCGGCGGACACCGGACTGTCGCGGGCAGAAGCGCTTCTGCTCGCCTACGGACTGCTGGGGATGGCCCAGACGGCTGCCCTGCGCTGGTTGCGCGACCCCGAAGGGATGGACCCGGAAGGCGCGGCTCACCTGTTGTCGGCGTTGGCCTGGCGCGGCATCTCCGGATTCCCGCTGAGCCACCCCCCGGCACGGTGACCGCGGGACCAGCCCAGAGCGAACACGACTGCTGAACGTGCCGAACGCCCGGTAGGGTCGGGATTCCGACACAGGAGGACCGCGTGGAAGTCAGGATCGGAATCCAGCAATCGCCCCGTGAGGTCGTCTTCGAGAGCACGGCCGAGCCCGAGGATCTGGCGGACGCGATCAGCGAGGCCTGGGCCGCCAACGAACTGCTCACCCTCGAGGACGCGAAGGGTCGCCGCATCCTGGTCCCGACCGACAAACTCGCGTTCGTCGAACTGGGTGTGTCGACGGCTCCGCATGTCGGCTTCGGCGCCTGAGTCGGTCGGATCCCCGGTGGCCTCAGGGCGCCAATCCCAGATTCTTCATCCGTTGGCTGTGTGATTCGGTCATCCGCGCCAGCATGTTCGCGAACTCGGCCAGGCCGGCGCCGGGATCGTCAGGACCGCCCACCACCAGCTCGGCCAGATCCGGCCGGTCCGCCGCCACCCGCTGGGCCTGGGCCAGCGCCTCGCCCATGAGCCGGCGCCCCCACAGCGCCAGGCGGCCGGCAGCCTCCGGGTCGTCGGCCAGGGCCTGCTGCACGTAGGGCACGACGAACTCGGCCTGGCCGCTGGGCGTGAGCACCTCCTCCAGAAAGGCCCGGGTGTCGGAATCCACGTACGCGGCGATCTCGCGTCCGAAGTCGGCGGCGATACCGTCGCCGACGTAGGCCTTGAGCAGACCCTCGAGCAGATCCCGCGGCGCGGTGGCCTCGTGGAACTGGGACAGGATCGGGAGGTAGGCCGCAATCACCGCCTCGGCATCGGCGCCTGAGTCCGCCATGCGCTGCACCACCTCGCGGAAGTGCCCGAACTCGCGGCAGGCGATCTCCCCCAGGGCAGCCTTCGCCGTCAGATCAGTCGCCAACGCCGAGTCGCGGGCGAGCGTTTCGAAGGCGAACAACTGTCCCGCCCCGATAAGACCCAGCAGGTCGATGACGGGGGGATCCGAGGGGCTGACCATGGTGCGCAGCGTAGTGGCGGCACGGGGCGGGAGTCACTGCGCGTAGACTCACCCCCAGGTGACTTGGCATGACTGCCGCCACCAGCGCGCCGAAACCGGCGCGATCGACACCACATCTCCGGGTGACCGGGGAACGGAACGCCCGGACGGCGATCCGGAGAACGCGGAGATCACAGTGACCGAAGAACTTGCCCCTACCTTCGCCGAACTCGGCGTCCGAGCCGAGACGGTCGAGGCCCTGTCCGAAGACGGCATCGAGCGCACCTTCCCGATCCAGGCGCAGACCCTGCCACTGGCGTTGAACGGCGGCGACGTCATCGGCCAGGCCAAGACCGGCACGGGCAAGACGCTCGGCTTCGGGGTACCGCTGATCCAGCGGATCACTGCGCCGGCCGACGGTGAGACCTCCGGGAAGCCGCAGGCGCTGATCGTGGTGCCGACCCGGGAACTGGCGATCCAGGTGGGCAAGGACATCGAGAACGCCGGCCGCAAGCGGGACATCCGGGTGCTGACCATCTACGGGGGTCGTGCCTATGAGCCACAGATCGACACCCTCAATGCCGGGGTGGATGTCGTGGTGGGCACACCGGGCCGCTTGATCGATCTGGTGGGGCAACGCCACTTGGACTTGTCCCAGGTGAAGGTCCTGGTTTTGGACGAGGCCGACGAGATGCTGGACATGGGCTTCCTGCCCGATGTCGAGAAGATCGTGGACAAGGTGCCGGCCGAGCGTCAGACGATGCTGTTCAGTGCCACCATGCCGGGACAGATCGTCGCCCTGGCCCGCCGCTACATGAGCAAGCCCACCCACATCCGAGCAGCCGATGCGGGCGACGAGTCGGCCACCGTGGATGCCATCGAGCAGCATGTGTGGCGCTCCCACCCGATGGACAAGATGGAGATCGTGTCCCGGGTGCTGCAGGCCCGCGAGCGCGGCCTGACCATCATCTTCACGCGCACCAAGCGCCGGGCCCAACGGATCCAGGACGAACTCACCGAGCGTGGTTTCGCTGCCGCCTCCGTGCACGGCGACCTGGGCCAAGGAGCCCGCGAGCAGGCTCTGCGGGCCTTCCGCAGCGGCAAGGTGGACGTTCTGGCTGCCACGGATGTGGCGGCGCGGGGTATCGACGTCGAAGGCGTCACTCACGTCATCAACTACGAATGCCCCGACGACGAGAAGACCTACGTGCACCGCATCGGACGCACCGGCCGAGCCGGCGAGTCCGGTGTGGCCGTGACACTCGTCGACTGGGAGGACATGGCGCGCTGGGCCATGATCGACCGAGCCCTGAAGCTGCCGTTCGCAGAACCGATCGAGACGTACTCCACGTCCGACCACATCTACACCGGCCTCAACATCCCCACCGAAGCCACCGGCCGGTTGCCTCGATCGGCGCGCACCCGGGCGGGCTTGGAAGCCGAGGAACTCGAGGATCTGGGCGAGACCGGCAAGGCTCGCGGAGGCGGCCGGGACAAGCCCCGGGGCGGCGGGCACTCACGCGACCGGCGCGACAACCCGCGACGTGACGACCAGCGGCGTGATGACAAACGCCGCGACGGCGAGGCCCGCACCCGGCCCCCGCGCAACCGACGCCGTACCCGCAGCGACGAGTCCGGTCCGGCCACGGCCACCGGGCAGGGCACCGCTGCGCCGGCAACCGACGGTGCTGGGTCGAGCGCCGATCCCACCGCCCCCCGCAAACGTTCCCGACGGCGGCGTCGTTCCCGGGGCGGCTCCGCGCAGACCCCTCAGACGGACTGACCGGTTCGGCCGTCTACCCAGCACGATCCGAGCGGGCAATCGTCCGGGGCACTGCTTCGGGTCGACCGAACAACCAACCCTGTCCCAGGCGCCACCCGTGGGCTGCCAGGATCGACGCTTGTGCCGCGGTCTCCACTCCTTCGGCCACCGACATCAATCCCATCCCGGCCGCCAGCGCGGCCATCGCCTTGCTCAGGCGGTCGGCCGTGTCGTCGGCACCCGTGAGGGCCTCGGTGAATGACCGGTCCAACTTCAGCCCGGCGATGGGAAGGTCCCGGAGGTGGGCAATGGACGAGTACCCGGTGCCGAAGTCGTCGGCGAACCAGCGCACCCCGGCAGCGGCGAGTTCGGTGACGACATCGCGCAGTCCGTCGGTGATGGACAGGATGGCCGTCTCGGTGAGCTCGATGTGCAGGCGCCCGCGGAGTCCGGGTTCTTCGACCAACCACCGAGTCACCGCCCCCACGTAGCGCGCGTCCCCGATCGACCGGGCTGAGGCATTGACTGCGACGAACACGTCATCGGGCAGCCCCGCAAGTGTGGCCGCCGCCGCCTCGAGAACGGCGATGTCGATCTCGACCACCAAACCCGACGATTCGGCGAGCGGCAGGAAGGCCTCGGGCGTCTCCAATGAGGTGCCCGGGGCCCGCACCAGCGCCTCGTAACCGACCACCTTCTCAGTCGCCAGTTCGACAATCGGTTGGTAGCAGCAGGTGATCGCACCGGCCCGCAGCGCCGCGCGGGTTTCCGCGGCGATGCGGAGCCGCTCATGGGCGGCTGCAGCGACCGCGGCGTCACTGAACTCGAATCGGTCGCGACCGGCGGCCTTGGCCCGCTGCAGTGCGACCGCGGCATCGCGCAACAGCGCCGCGGCGTCCGCATCGTCCGGGGGGTCGGCGATGCCGATGCTCGCGGTGGGTTCGAAGGTGATCTCGCCCAGGGTCAAGGGCTGCCGGACCACCTCGAGCAGGCGCTCCGCCAGATCCGCCGGGTCTCCGGCCCCGGAAGGCAGCACGACGATGAGGTCGTCACTGGGTCCGCGCGCCAGGAAAGCCCCATCGGGCAAGGTGTCCGCGACCCGTCGCGCCACCGCGCTGATGACATTGTCCCCGGCAGCGAAGGACCACGCCTGGTTGACCGTCTGAAGTCCGTCCACCCCGACGAGCAGGATGGCCACGCGGTGGCGCCGCAACCGGTCCTTGATCTCCTCGAGCGCCGCCACCCGATTGGGCAGTCCCGTCAACGCGTCGCGCTCCGCCGCCCGGACCGCGGCCTCCCGGGCATCCACTTCGCCCTGGATGTCGCGGAAGGCCAGGATCTCCCAGATCCCTTGAGGGGTGACCACGGGGCGAGCCGTGATCGCCACCATCCGATAGGTACCGTCAGCGCGTCGAAGCGCCCCCTCGTCGACGACCCCGCGCCCCGCTCGGGTGTGGCCACGTCCCGTCAGACCACGCCCCAGGTCCTCGGGATGCAGATAACTCAGCGCCTCGTGTCCCACCACGTCGGACGGCAGCCACCCGAGGAGCCCCTCGGTGGACTCCGAGGCCCACGCGATCACCCCGTCGGGCGTCACCTGCCAGACGGCATCGGTCATGTTCTCTGCCAGGAGTCGGTAGTGCGCTTCGCTGTCCGCCAACGCGTGGGCCACCTGCGTCGCCTCTGTCACATCTTCGAGGGTGCCGAAGACCCGCACGACCTCGCCATGATCCCCGCGAGCTGTCACCTCCCCTCGAATCCGGACCCAGCGATCGGCACCGTCGACACTGCGCATGCGGGTGGTGACGTCGACCTGGTCGACGGTGCGGTCGGCGAGGCCGAGGGACGGGTCGCAGGAAGGGTCCAGCGGGTCGGAGGCGATGAGCCCGCGCCACTCCTCCGCCGTCAAGGAATCCAGCCCGGAGCGGCCCAGGATCGCGCCGAGCCGGTCGTCGAAGGCCACCCGCCCCGTCGACTCCTCCCACTCCCAGATGCCCAGTTGCGCAGCGGCCATCGCTCGCTTGAGCCGGACTCGTTCTCGGTCCAGTCGGCCGCCCAGTTCCGCCAACTGCTGTCGGGTCCGTCGGGCCTCGACCGCCGCGGCCGCCCCGGGCCTCGGCGCTTCCGCCGGAACCTGCTCGCCCCGGGCAGCCACCGGCGCCTGCGCGGCCGCGCGCGCCCGGGCCCCGTCAGTGACGACCATGAACTCCGCCAGGACACCCACCGTCCGTCGATCGTCGATCAGCGGAGTCGCGTCCACCGACAGCCACCGGGTCTCGGCCGCCAGACCGGCGACGGGCGGCAGGACGACGCCCATGACCACGTCATGCACGGGCTGTCCGGACCGCAGCGCCACCATCGCAGGATGGTCGTCCCCCGACAACGGAAGCCCGGATTCCGACACCGCCTGCCAACGGGCATCGCTCGACGTGCGCCCGATCATCTGGTCCCACGTCAGTCCCAGGGCCGCTTCCGCCGCCCGGTTGGCCGCCACGATCCGACCGGCCTCGTCCTGCACCACGAGGGCGGTGCGGGGCGAGCGGGTGAGCGCATGCACGGCAGCAAAGACGACATCGCCGACGGGGCTATGCCAGCGCAGGTCCCAAGGCTCGTCCATGGCGCTCCTCACCGGCCCCGCACACTTAGCGTAGTGGGTTGAACACCGATAGGCGGACACAGCGGCCAAACGGCATCGGAGGAGTCGGGCCCCGGTCAGCGCATGAACCGGTCCCGGATGATCAGCAGCGCAACGACAGATCCACCCATGACCGGTCACGGCAGGTCGGGCATTTCAACCACAGCCGCACCCCGGAACCGGGGACCAGAGCGGGGACGCTCGGGAAAGCCAGCCGCAGCGCCTGCGCCCAGGACACCACCGAGCGGGCCTCGCAGCGGGTGCAGGTCATGGCGATGGATCCCAGGCTGGGCGGTTCCGGCTCTGACGAGAACAGCGCCCGCTTCCCCTCGCGGTCCGGCACGCGAACCTCGCCGTCGATGACGATGATCTGCTCGTCGGAGGCGCGGGCGGTGCGCGGCCGGACCCGGTCGAACGTCTCAGACATCGGTGGTCACCTCACCTTCGTGGACCTTGCGGGCGAGTTCGCGGTAGTTGTCGGCACCCCGCACCTTGGTCGCGGTCGCCAAGACGGAACGCCCGGCCGCCGGCGCTTCGGCGAAGCGGATGGACTTGGCGATCGGCGGTTCCAACACCGGCAGTTGGTAACGCTCGCGAATATCGGCGACCACCGCGCGCGCATGCGATGTGCGAGCGTCGAACAGGGTCGGCAGCACCCCCAGCACACGCAGCCGGGGGTTGGTGAGCCGCTGGACATCGCGCACCGTGTCAAGCAACTGGCCGACACCGCGGTGCGACAGGGTCTCGGCCTGCAGCGGGATCAGCACCTCGTCGGCGGCGGTGAGCGCGTTGATGGTCAGGACTCCGAGCGAGGGCGAGCAGTCGAACAGGACGTAGTCGTAGTCACCGGCCACGTCCTCGAGCGCCAGGCGCAGAGCGTGTTCGCGGCCGGTGCGGGTGAGTAGATGCGCCTCGGTCCCGGCGAGGTCGATCGACGCAGGCAGCAGATCCATGCCGTCGTCGGTGGGACGCAGGACCATGCCGGCGCTGACCCGTTCGAGCAGGACGTCGTGCAGGCTCATGTCGAGGGTCTCGGGATCCAGACCCAGGGAGAACGTTAGGCAGGCCTGGGGATCCAGATCCACGACGAGGACCTTCTGGCCGAGTTCGGCCAGCGCGGCGCCCAGCGAAGCCACGGTCGTGGTCTTGGCCACGCCGCCCTTCTGGTTGGCGACGGCGATGATGCGCGTCATGGAATCCCCAAGTCCTTCGTCCGGTCTGCTTGCCCCTCGCCGGCATTCTATTCTGCCCAGCGTGAGCATCCCACCCGCCGCGCGCCGGCCCGCCGGAGTCGAACCGTTATTCATCGACACGGCCAGTGGCCGGTTGGCGGCCCTGCGTGGCGGACCCTTGGACGGGACGGCCCTCCTGTTGGTTCCCGGATTCACCGGCAGCAAGGAGGACTTCCTGCCGGTGTTCCCTGACTTGGCGGCGGCGGGATTCTGCGTCACGGCCATCGACCAGCGCGGCCAGTTCGAGAGTGGATGGAACGCCGACTACTCCCTCGACGCATTCGCCGCCGATGTGGCGGAGGTGGGCGCTCAGTTGGCCGGTGGTGGCCCCCTGCACGTGGTCGGGCACTCCTTCGGAGGGCTCGTCTGCCGCCAGGCCGTGCTGAGCGGAGCGGCACCCATCGTCTCTCTCACCCTGCTCAACTCCGGACCCGGACCACTCCCCCAGGAGCATCAGGTCCTGCTGCACGCCATGCGCGAGATGATCCCGGTCGCCGACCTGGAGCAGATCTGGCGGGCCAAGAAGTTGCTCGATCAGGCCAACAACGTGCCCGAGCCCGACCCCGAGACTGAGGCATTCCTGCATCGCCGGTGGGTCGCCAACGACCCCGCGAACCTGTTCGCGGTCGCGGGACATCTGATGACCGCTCCCGACCGCACCGACGAGTTGGCGCAGTCGGGGGTGCGGCTGCGGGTGATGGCCGGGGCGAACGACGAGACCGCCTGGCCGGTCCCGGAGTTGCTGGCCATGGCCCGGCGGCTGGGCGGCGAGGCCGTGGTCATCCCCGACGCCGCTCATTCCCCTGCCGTGGAGAACCCGGCCGCCACCGTGGCGGAACTTGTGGCCTTCGTGTCCGACATCTGATTCATCACCCCGCGACAGGTGTGAAACCCGCGCGAGCCGGGTATCGCGCTGTCATGGAGCAGCACTGCGACCTCCCGGCGGATCCGCAAGCCGCCGGTCAGGCACGTCGCCTCGTCCGCGAGGTG
>CAZVYU010000098.1:0-9412 GCA_964631645.1 uncultured Actinomycetes bacterium | reverse complement strand
GAGTCCACCGACGCCCGCATGAGCGTCATCCCGGCCATGGTGGCAGAGCGTCTCGGGGTGCCGCAGATGACCTTCGCCAACAAGGTCGAGGTCGACGGCACCGCCATCAAGATCCAGCGCCAGACCGAGTACGGCTACGACGAGGTCGAGGCGAGCACGCCGGCCGTGGTCAGTGTCGTCGAGAAGATCAACGAGCCGCGGTACCCGTCCTTCAAAGGCATCATGGCCGCCAAGAAGAAGCCGATCGAGACCGTGACCATCGCCGAGGCCGGCGTCGACGCGAGCCAGGTCGGATTGGGAGCTGCCTGGAGCCAGGTCGCCGATTTCGCCAACCGTCCGCCCAAGGCAGCGGGCGTGAAGGTCGAGGACGACGGTTCCGGTGGCGTCAAGATCGCTGAGTACCTCAGCGAGCAGAAGTTCATCTGAGGCTGAGGAGAACAAGAAACATGAGCGAGATTCTGGTTCTGGTCGATCATGCGGACGGCGTGGTCAAGAAGGTCAGCCTCGAGCTGCTGACCCTGGCGCGCGGTCTGGGTGAGCCGGCCGCCGTCGTCATCGGTTCGGGGGTGGACACGCAGCCGCTGGCCGAGTACGGCGCAGCGACCATCTACGTCGCGGATGACGGCGAACTGAACAACTACGTGGTCGGTCCCAAGGTGGACGTCCTGGCGCAGTTGGTGACCGAGAAGTCGCCCGCCGCCGTCCTGGTGAGTTCCAGCGCCGAAGGCAAAGAGGTCGCGGGCCGCTTGGCTGTGCGGCTCGGATCCGGCGTGATCACCGACGCGGTCGGTGTGGCCCCTGACCTGTCGGCCACACAGAACGTGTTCGGTGGCGCCGTGATCGTGACCTCCAAGGTCGCCACCGGCACCCCGATCATCACGGTGCGGCCCAACTCGAGCCCCGCCGAGGCGGCTCCGGCCGCAGGCACCGTGGTGCCGGTCTCGGTCGAGTTGAATGAGTCGTCCAAGGCCGCCACGATCACCAACCGCGTGGTCGCGCAGGCCGGCGGACGTCCCGAACTCACCGAAGCCGCGATCGTGGTCTCCGGTGGGCGCGGCGTCGGCGGCGAAGAAGGCTTCGCGGTCATCGAGGGCCTCGCGGACTCCCTGGGTGCGGCGGTGGGTGCCTCCCGTGCCGCCACCGATGCCGGCTGGTACCCGCATCAGTACCAGGTGGGCCAGACGGGCAAGACCGTCGCGCCGCAGCTCTACATCGCCAATGGCATCTCCGGAGCCATCCAGCACCGGGCCGGCATGCAGACAAGCAAGACGATCGTCGTGGTCAACAAGGACCCCGAAGCTCCGATCTTCGAGCTCGCCGACTTCGGTGTGGTGGGCGATCTGTTCCAGGTCGTGCCGCAGCTCACCGAGGAGATCAGCAAGCGCAAGGGCTAGTCAGGTCCGGCTGGGGCTCGGCTGCGAGGAGCGGCCATGGCCTGGGTGACCTCTATCCTGAGTGAATGGTCTTCCTTGATCATGCCGCCACCACCGACCTGCGCCCCGAGGCGCGGGACGCGTGGCTGAACGCGGCCGCCGTCGCGGGTAATCCGGCGTCGCTGCATGCCCGCGGCCGGGTCGCCCGGCGCATCGTAGAGGAGTCGCGGGAACACATCGGCGAAGCGCTGGGAGTGCCGCCCGCTGCCGTGGTGTTCACCTCGGGGGGGACGGAGTCCGACAACATCGCGATCTCCGGTTCGCTTTCCGACGACCGGTCCATCGCCGTCCCGGGCACGGAGCACAAGGCCGTCCTCGAACCTGCCGAGGGCTTGGGACCGGACCGCGTGCGCTGGCTCGAGGTCGATTCGGCGGGTCGACTCGACGCCGCCGAGGTGAAGGATCTGTTGGCCGACGACCCACGCATCGGACTTGTGACGGCCATGGCGGTCAACAACGAGACCGGGGTGATCCACCCCATCGCGGAACTCGCGGCGGTCTGCCGCGAGGCCGGCGTGCCGCTGCATGTGGACGCCGTCCAGGCCCTGGGCGTGGTGGATGTGGATCTATCGGGCGTGACCACGTCCGCCTTCAGCGCCCACAAGGTCGGAGGGCCCATGGGGGTGGGGTTGCTGACCGTTGCGCCGGGCGCCACCGTCCGTCCTCTGGTCCGCGGCGGAGGCCACGAGGGCGGCCTGCGGGCCGGGACCGTGAACGTCCCCGGGATCGCCGCCACTGCGGTCGCCGTCGAGCTGGCGGTCAACGAGCGGGACGGGCACCACCGGCACCTGGCGGCGCTGCGCGACCGACTGCTCGCAGGGCTCGCGGCCGACGGCTCACTGGGTGCGCGCGTGAACAGCCCCGCCGATGCCGCGCCGGGGATCGTGAACGTGTCGTTTCCGGGCTGTGAGTCCGATGCCCTCATGCTGCTGCTCGATGCCGCCGGGATTGCCGTGTCGACCGGTTCGGCGTGCACCGTCGGGATCCCGCGACCCAGTCACGTGCTGGTCGCCATGGGGCGCGACCCCGTCGACGCGCGCTCGGCGCTGCGGGTGTCGTTCGGTCGCACCTCCACCGACGACGATGTGGCTGCCCTGCTGCGGGCGTTGCCCGAGGCCGTGGCGCGGGCGCGCAGAGCGGCCGCCGCAGGACGAAGGACCGTGGGATGAGGATCCTGGCCGCGGTCTCCGGTGGGGTCGACTCCGCCGTGGCAATGGCCCGTGCGGTGGACGCCGGCCATGACGTCACGGCCGTGCACATGGCGTTGTCCCCCGACCCGGCCCTGACCCGCGACGGGGCCCGTGGGTGCTGCACCATCTCCGACGCCCACGACGCCCGCCGGGCCGCCGACGTGGTCGGGGTGCCGTTCTACATCTGGGACCTCGCCGACGAGTTCCGCACCACCGTGATCGCGGACTTCGTGGCCGAGTACGAAGCGGGTCGCACTCCCAACCCGTGTATCCGGTGCAACCAGCACATCAAGTTCGCGGCACTGCTGGACCGGGCACAGGCCTTGGGATTCGACGCGGTCGCGACCGGTCACTACGCGCAGCTCGATCAGGCCTCCGACGGGCCGCGGCTTCAGCGTGCGGTGGACCAGGCCAAGGACCAGTCGTACGTGCTGGCGGTGCTGGGAACCGACCGGTTGCGCCATTGCCTGTTTCCGCTGGGGGACACGACCAAGCCGCACGTGCGTGCGGAAGCGGCCCGGCGCGGGCTGTCAGTGGCGCACAAACCCGACAGCCACGACATCTGCTTCATCCCTGACGGGGACACTGCCGGGTTCCTCGCCGCCCGGCTGGGACCTCGCCCGGGGGACATCGTCGATGCGGCGTCGGGCGCGGTGCTCGGGCAGCACGACGGCACCTACGGCTACACGGTCGGGCAGCGCAAGGGGCTGGGGGTGGGACAGCCGAGCGCGTCGGGGCGCCCGCGCTACGTGCTCAGTATCGAGCCGGTCACCGCCACCGTCGTCGTGGGGGAGCGGGAACTCCTGGCGACGGAACGTATCACCGCCCAGGGGCCGACCTGGTGTGCGCCGGTGCCGCCCCCCGGGAGCGCGTGTTCCGTTCAGATCCGGGCGCATGGCGCGGCGACCCCCGGTGTCGTCGACAGTGCCGACGGCGAAGGCTTTTCGGTGACGCTGACGGAATCCATCGACGGCGTCGCGCCCGGGCAGTCGGCGGTCCTCTATGACGGCGATCGCGTCATCGGCGAGGGCACGATCCGCGTGCCGGTAACTCTTTCCGCTGCTGCTGCGTCCCAGTAGCGGAGGGATCATGTCACGTCATCTCGCAACGGCCCTGGCAGGAGCCGCGATGGCGGCGCTGGTCCTGGCCGGCTGCGCCACATCGGGGGCCGGCGTCGAGGTGAGGGACGGGGAGGCCGCCGCCAGCCTGCCGATCCCGCCGCTGCAGCGCGGAGATCAGGAGTCGGGGCGCCGCATCTTCCACCTGACCGCACAGCAGGGCACGCACCAGTTCGGTCCCGGCCTGGACTCGGCGACGAAAGGTTTCGACGGCACCTACCTGGGTCCCACGCTGCTCATGCGGCGTGGCGAGGACGTGCAGGTCGACGTGCGCAACGAGTTGGACCAGATGACCACCGTGCACTGGCACGGGCTGCATGTCCCCGCCCGGATGGACGGAGGTCCGCACCAGATGATCGCGCCCGGCGCGACCTGGCAGCCACGGTGGCGGGTCGATCAACCGGCCAGCACGCTGTGGTACCACCCTCATCCGCACGGGCAGACGGCCCAGCAGGTCTACGAAGGTCTCGCGGGGCTCCTGCTGGTCGAAGATCCTGCTGCCGCCCCCGCCGGACTGCCGCATCAATACGGTGTCGACGACGTTCCCCTCGTCGTCCAGGACAAGACCTTCACCGATTCGGGCGAGCTGGTCGTGGACCCGGTGGGCAAGGCCTCGACCGGGTTCCTGGGCGACACCATCGTGGTGAACGGCGCGACCGGTCCGTATCGCGAGGTGACCACCGAGGCGGTACGGCTGCGCTTGCTCAACGCGTCGAACGCGCGGTTCTACGACTTCGCGTTCGACGATTCGCGGACCTTCCAGGTGATCGCCTCCGACGGTGGCCTGCTGTCCGGACCGGTGACGACGGACCACGTCCAGTTGTCCCCGGGGGAGCGGGCCGAGATCGTGGTCCGGTTCTCCCCTGGCGAGACCACCACGCTGATGAGCCGGCAACCCGACTTCGGCCACGGCATCCAGGCCTCGGACCGGTTCGGCGGCGGGGGCTTCGACATCGTCGAGTTCCGTGCGGCTGCGCAGCTGGCGTCGTCGCCGCACGTGGCCGACCGGTTGGCGGACCTTCCTGCCGCCGACGAGGCCGCCGCCAGGACCACCCGGCAGTTCGCCATCATGGGGCGTGCCATCAACGGCCGCCCGATGGACATGGGACGCATCGACGAGGTGGTCCCGGTGGGGCAGTCCGAGGTGTGGTCGATCACCAACCGGGATCCGCAGCCGCACAACTTCCACGTGCACGACGGATCGTTCCGGGTCCTGTCGGTCGACGGTGCGCCACCGGCCCCCGACCAGGCGGGCTACAAGGACACGGTCTACGTCGCGCCCCGCTCCAACGTCCGGATCCTGGTGCGGTTCAGTGACTTTGCCGATCCGACCATGCCCTACATGTTCCACTGCCACCTGCTGCTGCACGAGGACATGGGCGTCATGGGCCAGTTCGTGGTGGTGCGTCCCGGCCAGACCGTCGTCCCGCCCCAGCGGCCCGACACGGAGAATCTGGCGCCCGAGGGTTCCGTGACGGTCCACGAGGACCACTCCTCGGCCGGAACCACCAGCCACGACCCCGTGCGGCGCTGACGATTGTCGGCACTGTCGCTTGCATGAGCGCCATGTGCCTGCTGTCCTGCTTGCGCGAGGCACGGCGTCGGGACGAGTGAGGAGGGCGGCGGTGGGACACGATCACGGCAGTGCGGGCATGAGTAACCGCCCCCAGTTGATCCGGGCGCTGTTCATGGGACTGTCCATCGTCGTGGTCCAGGTGGTGGGGGCGATCTGGTCGAACTCCCTGGCGCTGCTCGCCGATGCGGCACACACCCTGACCGATGTGGCCGGAATCGGGCTGGCGATCGCGGCGATCACCGTAGCGGCGCGGGCCACCAAGCCCCACCGGACCTACGGTCTGTACCGGCTGGAGATCATCGCCACCATTGCCAACGGACTGCTCCTGCTCGGGCTCTCGGCGTACATCCTGTTCGAGGCGATCCACCGCTGGAGTGATCCGGAACCGATCAAGCCGGGCATCATGATCGCCGCCGCCCTGTACGGAGTGGTCGTCAACGGCCTCGCGCTCGCCATGCTGCGCCGTGGCAGCGGCGAGTCCCTGGCGGTGAAGGGCGCCTACCTGGAGGTCATGTCCGACACCCTCGGGTCGCTGGGCGTCGTCCTGGCCGGCGTGGTCGTACTGGTCACCGGGTTCGACCGCGCCGATGTCGTCGTGTCGGTGGCGATCGCGCTGTTCATGATCCCGCGCACGCTTCTGCTCCTGCGGGAAGCATTCGGAGTGCTCATGGAGAACGCTCCCCGGGAACTCGACCTCGACGGCATGCGCGAGGACATGCTGGCGGTTCCCGGCGTCATCGCCCTGCACGACATGCACGTGTGGACCATCACGAGCGGCCTGCTGGCCATGTCGTGCCACGTGACGGTGTCGGACGACCCGTTCACCGGCGGCTGCGGCTCACAGGTGCTGGACGACCTCCAGGGACTGCTCCACGACAGGTACGGACTCACCCACACCACCCTGCAACTGGAACCTCCGGCTCACGCCGAACACGAGGTGGGTCCGCACCACTGAGCGGGGCCGGGCACAGCGGGGTCAGGAGGCCGGGCTGCGGACCGTCCGTTCCCGGCCCAGGCCGAGCCAGCGACGGAACCGTTCCGAGGCGTCGACCGCATCAGGGGTGATCCAGTGGAACCGCGCCGACAGAGCCCGTAGCGTGGTGGCGCCCACGATGGCCGTCACCTCCGCGATGGGTCGGTTGCCGGTCAGCGCGAACAGGGACACGAACAGCAGGGCGGCGACGATCGCCGCGGCCGCCACCCACTGGCCTGGCATCAACGCCGTGGGGATGTTGCGGCACAGGACGTCCCGCAGGAGACCACCGCCGATCGCGGTGGTGAGGCCCAGGAACACGGCTGCGCTGTAGGGCAGGTCCAGGGCCAGGGCCTTCTCCGCGCCGATCACGACCCACACGCCGATCAGGAGTGTGTCGAGAACGTAGATCGCCGGTTCGAGCTCCGAGACCAGACTGCCGAAGAAGTACCCCGCCACCGCGCCGATGAGTGCCATGAGGACGAAGTTCTGGATGAGGAAGACGGGGACCGACTGGCCCAGGATCACGTCGCGGATCGCACCGCCGCCGACCCCGGTACAGATGGCCACGATGCCGATCCCCATCAGGTCCATGCGCTTCTGTTTGGCATGCAGCGCGCCCGAGATCGCACCCCCGGTGACGGCTGCGATCTCCACGATGCCGGGCACCGCCAGGATCTCAGCGCTCATGGGCGCCGCCCGCTCATGACAGCCGATCCCGCTGGCCCGTCACCGGGTCCAGCGGGTCCGGTTGCTTGTCGCGGCCCCAGACGCGCCAGACCCGGTCGCTGAAGTCACGCGCTTCGTGGGTGGCCCAGTGGAACCGGACCGACAGGAAACGCAGCGCGGTGACCACGATCAGCGTGGCGAATTGGGCGAACGCCCGGGTGGCCCCCACATCGACCAGCACCACGAAGAGGCTGGCGCCGATGAGGGCGGCGAAGGCGATGAAGATACCGGGGCGCAGCACCTCAGGGGCCCGGCCGGCCAGGATGTCGCGCAGGATCAGGCCACCCACGGCGGTCATGACCCCGATGAAGACGGCGGGGACGTTGCCCAACCCGGACCGGAGGGCCAGGTTCGTGCCCACCGCGCACAGCAGGCCGAGGCTCAGGGCATCCAGCAGGACGAAGGACTGCACCGCGCGTGCGATGAGACCCGCGAAGAAGAAACCCACCAGCCCGGCGAGGGTCACGAGAAGCAGGTAGCGGCCATCCACCAGCACTTCGGGGGTGCCGGTCTGCAGCAGGATCGAGGCCAGCAGCAGGCCGCCCATTCCCTGCGCGATGGCCAGTCCCAGCACCCCGATCACATCGAAACCCCGGCGCGCCGCGAACGCGGCCCCCGCCAGACCGCCGAAGGCGACCGCGGCGTACGTCGACCAGTCGGGCAGGGTCGGCTTGGACGAGATCAGATCGGTCACCCGGTCCTCGGCAGGGACCTGGGACAGTGCTTCGAGAACAACCGCCGGCCACGTCACCCCCCGACCCTAACCGGCGCTCCCCCTACCGGGACATGGACGCAGGGACATGACCGTGCGGAAGCTCGCCGGGACGTTACCGTGGCGGTATGGGTTTCGATGCGCAGGCATGTCTGATCGGAGCGGGGGCGGCCGGGCTCGCCACCGGCAAGGCGCTGGTGGATCGGGGGATCGACTTCGACTGGTTCGAGAAGGGGTCCTACGTCGGCGGCCTGTGGCAGATCGACAACGACAACGGCGGCGCGGCTGCCTATCGCACGCTGCATCTGAACTCGTCTCGTCCGCGTACGGAGTACCCGTCGTATCCGATGCCGTCGGACTGGGCGGACTATCCGCCGTACCACCAGGTGGCGCAGTACTTCGACGACTTCGCCGATCACTTCGACCTGCGTCGCCGGATCACGTTCAACACCGCGGTCGAAGCGGTCGTTCCGCTGGACGGTCCCGGACTGCCGGGCGAACAGGGTTGGGCCGTCACCACCAGCGACGGCCAGACCCGGACCTACCAGGACGTGCTGGTGGCCAACGGCCATCACAGCAGTCCCAAGATCCCCGACTTCACCGGGGAGTACACCGGCGACTCGTTCCATGCCCACGACTATCGCGACCCGGGTGTGTTCGACGGGCGTCGGGTGCTGGTCATCGGTGTCGGCAACTCGGGCATGGACATCGCCTGCGATGCGGCCCGGACCGCCGAATCGGTGTTGTTGTCGACCCGGCACGGGGTTCACGTCATCCCCAAGTACGCCCTGGGCAAGCCCGTCGACCAACTGTCCTCGTCGCTGACCGCGTACCTGCCGTTCGCGGTGGAGCGGCTGGCCTACGAGAGCATCGTGCGGATCGCCACCGGTCGGCCGCAGGACCGCGGCCTGCCCAAACCGGACCACCGACTGCTGTCCGCCCACCCCACCGTCTCGGCCGAACTCTACGACCGGGTCGGGCACGGCGACATCCAGATGCGCCCGGACATCGAGCGGTTCGACGGCGACAAGGTCGAGTTCGTCGACGGCACGATCGACCAGGTCGATCTCGTCGTCTACGCCACCGGCTACGACATCGACTTCCCGTTTCTGTCGCCGGATGTCTACGACGCGACCAGTAACGCCATGCCGCTGTATCTGCGGATCGTGCCGCCGAACCGGCCGGGGCTGTGGTTCATGGGGTTCATCCAGACGGTCGGCTCCGGCATCCCCCTGACCGAGTATCAGGCGCTGTGGGTGGCCGACATCCTGGCCGGCGAACGGGACCTGCCCGACCGGGCCGCGATGCAGGAGTGGATCGACCGGGACCAGGCCGACATGGCCAAACGGTACGTAAGGTCCCAGCGGCACACCATGCAGGTCGACTACTGGCGCTACATCCGCACCATGAAGGGTGCCCGGTCGTCGGGGAGCCCGCTGGCCCGGGTCCCGCTGTTGAACCGGCTGCCCGGCGTGGGCGACTGACTCAGCGCGCATCACCGGGTCGGTTTAGGCCAGATTCAGCCTCGACGGCTGATCGGAGGCCACCATGAGTCAAGCAGCTGCTGCGGTGAGCACGGAGAAACTGCCCCGCACCGCCATCATGGTGGCGGTCACCGCAGCCACCCTGGGCATCATCTACGGCTACGACCAGTCGAACATCGGCGGGGCGCAGCTGTACT
>CAZVYU010000097.1:7171-9485 GCA_964631645.1 uncultured Actinomycetes bacterium | reverse complement strand
GTTGGCGTTGTGACGAGTCCATGACCTGTTCGATCGCCGCCGCCACCAGATCCCCAACCGAGGGGTAATAGTGCGCCAGGCTCGACTTCGACATCCCCGCCTTGGCCGCGACGTTTCGCACCGACACCGCGTCGGCACCCGATTCGTCCACGACCTCCCACAGAGCAGCAAGGATGCGTTCGTGCTGCTCGGCGTGATTCACCAGCCGGGGCATGAGAACTCCGTTCCGTCGCTACAGTCTGCCGACCTCGCCGGGCCGTGACTACCGATCGGAAGGTGCGGACGGATCGTCCCGGTCGTCGTGCCCGCGCACGGATCCGGCGTGGGCCGTCAAGGACGGGTCCCGCCGCACCGCGATGACGCTGGCGATCGTGGTGACGGTGAGCACCACGACTATGACGATCAAGGACGCAGCGGTGGACACCTCGGGGACGCCCGGCCAGATCCCGTGCGCCCAGTGCAGCACCAACTTGAGGCCGATGAACACCAGGATGAGAGCCAGCCCGGTGGACAGATAGACGAGCCGGTCCAGCAGGCCCTTGACGAGGAAGAACAACGCCCGTAGCCCCAACAAGGCGAAGGCGTTGGCGACGAAGACGATGTACGGCTCGTCGGTCACGCCGAACACTGCGGGGATCGAGTCCAGTGCGAAGAGCAGATCAGTGGTGCCGATGGCGATGAGCCCGATGAACAGCGGCGTGGCCACGCGTCGGCCGTCGACCCGGATGAAGAACCGGCCCTCGTGGTACTCGTCAGTGGTCCGCAGCACCTTGCGGGCACCTGTGACCAAGATGTTGTCGCCGACGTCGGGATCCTCGTCCCGGTGTCGGTACAAAGCGATGCCGGTCCAGATCAGCAGGATGCCGAAGACCAGGAACATGAACGAGAAGTAGGCAAGCAGCGTCGCCCCGACTGCGATGAAGATCGCCCGCAGCACCAACGCGATGGCGATGCCGATGATCAGAAGCTTCTGTTGGTACTCCGGGGGCACCGCGAATGCGGCCATGATGATCACGAAAACGAAGAGGTTGTCGATGGACAGGGTCTTCTCGACGATGTAGCCCGCAAAATACTGGGCGCCGAACTCGCCGCCCGCCCACGCGGAGAACACGATCCCGAAGACGATTGCCACGCCGATGTAGAAGACCGACCAGAGCGCCGCTTCGCGGAACCCGACGGCATGGGGGCGCCGAACTGCCAGCCCCAGGTCGAGGACAAAGAGCCCCACGATGACGGCCAAGGTCACGAGCCACACCGTCGAGGTGATCTCCAGAGTCACTCCCCGATCTTAGTGGGCGACCGGCGATCCCACCTTCCCGCACACCGCTGAGGGCCTCTCTCACGCCTGATCCACGACCAGTTCGGCCCGGCTGCTTCCTTGCACGGTCGCCCGCCCGAGCAGTCGCCGCCACAGTGGGGGCGTGGGCACCGCCACCGTGACGGTGACAACGGCTCCCTCGAGCGAACATCCGGTGAGCTCCGCGTCATTGGCGGCAGCGACGTCGGCGGCCTCGGCACAGGGGTCGGGACCGGACAACAACCGTCCCGCGGCGGCGATCGCCACCAGATCGGCCGTGGCATCGACCCGGGTATGCAGCGTGGCGCCGGTCACCAGCCCAGCGGCCGCGACGGCACCGACGAGCACCAGGAACCCGGCGGCGATCACCAGGACCGATGCGGCGCCACGATCAGCAGGGACCTGCGGTGCCGTCACGGCTCCTCCCGCGTCGTGTGGACCGTCACGATGAGCGTTCGTTCCAGCCGGCCCAGCACCGGACCGGGACCGGTCAGCGTCCGCTCCGCCGACACCTCGACCTCCCGACCCGCCGACCGGACCCGAAGCTCAGCCTTCGGCTCGAGGTCGTGCCCCCGCCGCACTGCTTCGCCGGCGGGTGTCCCTCGGGCCAGTTCGCGGGCGGTGGCGCGGGCGGCGTCCGTCAACAGGGCGTGCATCTGGCCCACGGCGACCAGATACAGCCCCGCCACGGCGAACAAGAGCACGACCGGGAGCGCCACGGCCACCTCTACGGTGACCATGCCCGACTCGGGGGTCCGAGACCAGGGGCGAGCGACAGTTCGCCGCCCACCCCTGGCCACGCTCACCCGAGCAGGAAACTGAATGCCCACTCGATGGTCTTCCTGATCAGTTCCATCGCCCAGTCCGAGGTCAACAACTTGATCAGCACCCCACCGAGGCCCGCGGCCGCGACAGTCCCCACGGCGTACTCCGCAGTCGACAGTCCGGCGTCCTCCCGTAACGCTCGGGTCATGATGTCTTTCATTTCAATGGTTCCTTCCCGCCCCAGGGGGCTTG
>CAZVYU010000097.1:0-7071 GCA_964631645.1 uncultured Actinomycetes bacterium | reverse complement strand
GCTCGGGTCATGATGTCTTTCATTTCAATGGTTCCTTCCCGCCCCAGGGGGCTTGGTGATGCAGCCACCATGAAGTGATCCGCACCTCCGCAACCGGTGACCTGGACCCCTGTGGAGGACGGTCGTCGCCAGCTCTCTGGGGATGAGCGAGCCGCGGCTCAGAAGAACGACAGTCCCGACACCAAGGACGCCACGACCGGGACGACCCCCACCAATACGAAGGCGGGAAGGAAACACACCGCCAGCGGGATCACCGAGCGCACGGCACCCGCTCGCGCCGCCGCCTGGGCCCGGGCGAAGTACTCCCTGCGCGCGTCGGCTGCGACGCGGTCCAGAACTGCGGCCACGGGGGAACCCGTGTCGGAGTGACGTGTGAGGGCGGATGCCAGCTCCGCCAGCGCCGGTTCGTCGACCGCGGCCCAGGCTTCCGCCGCGCTCGCGCCCAATGCCCGGTGCTGCGCTATCCGGGCCAGCGGTCGGGCCAGCGGACCTTCGCTCGCCTGGGCGATCATCGCCACCGCCTGCCCGTCGGTGACCCCCGCCCGCAGCACCGCAGCGAGGAGGTCGACGACATCCGGAAGATCCCGGGCGATCAGGAGCGCTCGACGCTCCTCTGGCCGCGACAGGTCGCGGGGCAGGAAGCGCCATGCCAGGCACGCTCCGCCGCCGGCCACGACGAGTGCCCACGGAAGGGGGACCATGACGACCCCGGCGATTGCCGCTGCAACCGTCCCGACGACATGCAGGCCCACCGGGCGCCGGTCCTCACGGTCTGAGTCAGGGCCCTGATCCGAACAACGCGGAGCGGGACCTCGGGGCGGCGGCATCAGGACCAGGCAGAGCGCCAGCAGCGTCCAGACCATCGTCACAACGCCTCCTCGATGGCCCGCACGATCCGGGTGATCCACCAGTAGCCGGTGAGGTTCAGCAGCACGGCGGCGAGCAGGCACACCCAGCCGATGGGCGATGTGAGCAGCCAGTTCAGCGGATCGGCACCGAGGAGGAATGCCAGCCCGAGCCCCAGGAGCGGCAGCAGGCTCATCAACCGAGCGGTGGCTCGGGGCCCAGCCAGCTCGACCCGCAGACTGCTTCGCACTGCTGCCGATCGGCGATGGCCATCCGCGATGCTGTCCAGCACCCCCGCGAGACCCGCCCCGGTCTGGCCGGCGATCGCCCACGCCGCCGCCACCGAACGGAGCACGGGAACATCCGCCGCGTCCGCCCGCAGCGCCTGCGCGACGTCGCCACCGAGCGCCGCACTCCTCGTGGCCCGGGGCGCTACCGGGTGCCGCAGCCCGCACACACGGATCGCCCGAAGCGGGTCGCTCCCGCCCCGCAGTTCGCCCGCCAGTGCCATCAGCCATGCCAATACCGGGTCCCCCTGTTCCGACCGGCGCCACGTATGCGGCAGTCGGACCGCCACGCGGGCGGGACGCGGTCGGGGCCGCGGGACCACAATGAGCGCAGCCGCCAGAAGCACTGCGGTCAGCGCCATCGTTCCAGTCGCCGCAGCAGGGGGTGTCCGGGCAGGTGCAGGCGCGGCCGGGTCCCGGTGAACGTCAGCAGGGGCCGAACCGCCACCAGACCGGTGCCCGAATCGGGGATCACCACGCCGAGCTGGTCGATCCGACGCCTGCCGTCGTGATCGCGACGCACGTGCAGGACCGCGTCAAGGCCGGCGGCGAGCTGACTGTGGACGGCGGTCCGGTTCAGGCCCGCCGCCAGCGCCAATGACTCGATGCGGGCGGGGAGTGCGGCGACGTCGTTGGCGTGGACCGTGCCGCATGAGCCTTCGTGCCCGGTGTTCATGGCGTTCAACAGGGCGGTGACCTCGGCGCCGCGCACCTCGCCGACCACCACCCGGTCCGGACGCATCCGTAACGCCTGCCGCATGAGGTCGGTCATGTCCACGCGGCCGCGCCCTTCGGCGTTGTCGATCCGAGTCTCGAGCCGCACGAAGTGCGGATGCCGCAACTGCAGTTCCGCCGACTCCTCGATGGCCACGATGCGCTCGTCGGCCGGGACACACTCGAGCAGCGCTCGCAGGACGGTCGTCTTCCCCGATCCGGTGGATCCGGTCACGAGGAACCCGCAGCGTGCGCTCATCATGGCCCGGAGCCATTCCGCACCTGCCTCCGAGACCGATCCTGCGTCGACCAACCGGTCCAGGTCGAATCTCCGCTGGGCGGGTACTCGCAGGCTGATCAAAGTGCCGGGCGACGCGAGCGGCGGTAACGCCGCGTGTAGCCGGACCCCGTCGGGCAGCCGGGCGTCCACGAAGGGTGAGGCGTCGTCCAACCGGCGTCCGGCCTGGGCGGCCATCCGCTGCGCCAAGGCCCGCACCGCCGCCTCGTCCGCGAAGGAGATCCCGGAGTCCCGCAACCCGGTACCGGTGTCGACCCAGACCGCCCCTGCTCCGTTGACCAGGACATCGGTGACTCCCGGCAGGTCCAACAGCGCCTGCAGAGCGCCTGCGCCCACCAGGTCCGCCCTGAGTTGCGCGACGAGGCGCGAGAGCGTCTCCGGCTCGGCCACCACGCCCAGCGCGTCGAGGCTGCGCCGCACGTGGCGCTCGGTGGCGTCGCAGCCGTTGGTCACCAACCAGTCACGTACGGCGGGCAGGACATCACGTGCCACGGGATCCCGACCCCGCCACGAGTTCGACCAACTGCCGGCACGCCGTCGCATACCCGCCGCGGGAGACCGCCCGGGGCAGGTCGCCGAAGTCCGCCGCAGCCGCTACCCCCGGGGCGTGCGGGAGATCAACGATCCGCTGATGCGGGAGCGCCTCCGAGACGGCTGCCGGAGCCAACGGCCCCCGGATCCGGCGGAGTGCCACGACGGCGTCCGAACGGACCACACCACGGTCCAGCAGACTGCGCGCGGCGGCGACGCCGGCGACGTCGTGGGGCACCACCAGGACATCGAGGCACCGAGCTGGGGTGGGCACCCGGTCGACCCAGAACCGCGGGAGGTCGGCCACCACCAGATCGGCCGCCTCCGCGACCGACTCCGTCACTGCCACCCAGGCGGGCTGGTCGCTCGACTCACCGCGCCGGTGCGACAGCAACGGGACTCCCGACACCACAGGCAGCCGGCCGAGGACGGAGCGGGGCGGCAGGGATCCGCGCACGTCGGCCAGGTCGCCCCACCGCAGGCCCTTTTCCTGCTCCGCCCCCAAGGTCAGGTCCAGTCCGGCGCCGTGGGGATCACCGTCGACCAGCACCACCCGCCGCTCGGACCGCGCACCCGCCAGCGCCACCCCAGCCGCCAACGTCGAAGCGCCGGCCCCGCCTCGCGCACCGACGACGCGCACGACCGAGCCGTGACGCGGTGACCCGCGTCGGCGCAGTCGACGGTCGAGAATCGCAGCACCGTCAGGCAGGACGACGACCTGTTCGGCCCCCGCTGCCGCCGCAACCGCCCAGGTCTGGGACCCACCCGGCGACGCGACCAGCACCAGTGGGACCCCATCGGCTCGCTCTGCCCGATCACTGATCACCAGCCGGGTGCCTGACCCGATGTCCTGGCCCACCTCGACACCCGCGGTGCGGGCGATCCCCCGCACCGTCTGCTCCAGCTCCGGGTCGCTGACCCTGACCACGACGTCCGCCATGTCGCCTCCCAACCCCCACAGCGTCGAGTCGCCCGTCCCCGGTGGGGGTTCGAGCGGCTCAACTGTGGACAGATCCGGGTGCACGGGCCTTGGGGACGACCAACTCCCCGGTCGGGCCCGCTCGGATCAGGCGCTAACGCGATGTCGTAGCGCTCGTGCTTCTGCCGCCGGGACGGGTCAGTGGTAGACGGGGACCGGTTCGGGGGCTGTCATCTTTCCCCGCTGGGCCAGATAGACCGGAATCCCGATGAGGAAGGCGACTCCCGCCATCAGGAACGGTGCGTACTCCTCCACGACGCTGGTGTCGTCGCCGGTGTTGCGCGAGTAGATGATGAACAGAATCGAGAAGACCAGGGCCACGACGGCAACGATGACGTCACGAAGGAACCGCGGGGTGTGCATGGCGCGGTTGTCCGCGATGCGCCACTTGATCTGAGCGAGCGCCGAGAACGCATAGGGGATGGCCGCAGTGATCCCGGACATGAAGACCAAGGTGTTGAACACCGTCTGACCGGCCGATCCAAGGTACGACACCACCATGAACACAGAGGCCAGGACAGTCGACGAGACGATGCCGAACACCGGGACCCCATTTCGGTTAAGAGTGCTGAACCGTTTCGGGAACAGACCGTCCTTGCTCGCCGCCAGCGGCATCTCGGCGCAGATCATGGTCCAACCGTTGAGCGCCCCGAAGCCGGACACGATCACGATTGCCGCGATCACCAGTCCGGCCCAGGAGGAGCCGCCCGTCATCGTGTCGGCCGCCAACGAGTACGGGGTGGTCGTCGAGGCCAGATCGGCAGTCGGTACCGCGCCGAAAACCGCAGTCAGGGACAGCAGGTAGACCACTGCGGTCGCGATGGTCCCCAGGATCGTCGCCTTCGGCACATTGCGATCCGGGTCACGCACCTTGGCTGCCGCCACCGAGGCCGTCTCGACGCCGAGGTAGGAGAACAGGCACAGCGCCATCGCGCCCATGATCGCGGTGAAGTCGGACTCACCACTGACGTTCCATGTGGCGAGGTTGTCGCCCTTGATGAACAACAGGCCCACCGTGGCCATGAGGGCCAACGGGATGAACTTCAGGATGGACGTCCACAGTTGGACCGCGCCCATGTTCTTCACACCCGAGATGTTGATCAACGCAGGGATCCACAGACCGACCAGCGCGATCACGATGGACCAGGCCGGGATCGCGCCCTGATTGATGAACACCTGCACGTACATCACCCAACCGACGACGATCGCGGCGTTGCCCGCCCAGGCGGTGATCCAGTACGACCAGGCGTTCGCGAAGCCGGTGCCGTTGCCGAAGGCCGCGCGCGCGTAGGCGTAGGGACCACCGTCGGCCGGAAGCCGCCGCGACAGAGCGGCGAACATCAACGCCAGAGCCAGGGCTCCGATCGTGGTGAGCAGCATTGCCACGAGGCTGATGGGCCCGAAGGACGCCAGGGAGGCCGGCAGGTTGAAGATGCCGACGCCGATGATGCTGCCGACGATGAGGGCGGTCGCCTGTGGCAGACCCAGCGTGCCCTTCGACTTGGTGGGAGTGTCGGTCATCGTCTCGGCTGCGGTTCCGGCAGTCGGGTCCTGGTCTGCCATGTTTCCTCCTCATACGCCCGCCTACCTTCGACGCTAGTCCCGTCGATGACGCGGCTCACTCCAGGCAGAAGAGCCGGGACCTTGGTCCCGGACGGGCCGTTGATGAGGAAGGAAACGGGCCTCGGAGGGCAGCGGAGTGATGAGGCACCTGGGCCAATGAAGCATGGGACCCCCCGCACACCCGCCAGAGCTCACTTATCCTTGCTGCCTTCCGGCCCTGGGGAGGTTCGGTGAGGTGACGCCGCGCGGGGGGTCGGCGTCAGTCTACGCGCTCGCCAAACCGCGGCGGACGCCTCTCCCAGTTCATCGTTCCCGCCTACCTGTTCCCGCCGATGTTCCGCCGATGGCCCACGGCCGGTGGCCGCCAGTCCGCGTCGTCGGGCCGTACTGGACGATGTCACCGGCCCGCGTAGCCTGTCGCCATGAGCCTGGCCTTGTATCGCACGTACCGCCCGAGCCGGCTCAGCGAAGTCATCGGTCAGGAACACGTCACCGAGCCGCTGCGCCGGGCACTGGAGAACAACCGGGTCCACCACGCCTTCCTGTTCAGTGGGCCGCGGGGCTGCGGCAAGACCTCCACTGCTCGGATCCTGGCCCGTTCGTTGTTGTGCGAGAAGGGCCCGACGCCTGACCCCTGTGGCGAATGCCGGTTCTGCACCGCGCTCGCGCCCAACGGCGCGGGGCTGGTGGACGTGATCGAGCTCGACGCGGCCAGCCATGGCGGGGTGGACGACACCCGTGAGTTGCGTGAACGAGCCGCGTTCGTGCCGGCCGAGGCGCGCTACAAGATCTACATCATCGACGAGGCCCACATGGTCAGCAAGGACGGCTTCAACGCCTTGCTGAAGTTGATCGAAGAGCCCCCGGAGCACGTCAAGTTCGTCTTCGCGACGACCGAGGTCGACAAGGTTCTGCCCACCATCCGGTCACGGACCTTCAACTACACGTTCCGGCTGGTGCCCGTCCGCCAACTGCAACAGAACCTGGCGGGGATCTGCGAGGCGGAAGGGGTCGCCTTCGAGCCTGCCGCGCTGACTCTGATCGCCCGGGCGAGCGGTGGGAGCGTGCGGGACGCGCAGAGCATCATGGGGCAGCTGATCGCGGGCGCCGGTGCCGAGGGCCTGACCCAGTCGCAGGTCGCGGACCAGTTGGGGGTCACCGACGATGCCCTGCTCGATTCGGTGATCGCGGCTGTCGCCGACCACGACGGCGGCGCGCTGTTCGACGTTGTGGAGCGCACGGTCGACTCAGGCCATGATGTCCGCCGGTTCGTGACCGACCTGCTCCATCGTTTCCGCGACCTCCTGGTCATCCATCACGCCGGAGACGCCGCCACCGCCGACATGCTGGACGTGACCGAGGACCGGCGCGAACTCCTGGCCGCCGAGGCGGCCCGATTCGGACCGATGGAACTGACCCGGTATGCCGACATCGTGAACGAAGGTCTGACACAGGTGAAGGGCAGTACGTCCCCACGTCTGCAGCTCGAGATCCTCGCGGCGCGCCTGTTGGTGCCCACGTCGGACACGGACCCCGAGGCGACGCTGGCCCGGCTCGAGGTAGTGGAGCGGCGACTTGCGGTGGTGGCCTCAGCCCCGGCGACAGGTGCACCGGTTCTGACACCGAGTCCGACAATCGAGCCAGTGACGGCGCCGAGGAAGGCCGAGCATTCGGCAACCGACGAGGCAGCCGCGACAGCCCCGGAAGTCCGAGCCGGTGCGGCCCCCCGAGCCGCTGACGCACCAACCGCCACGGGAAAACCGGCAGCCCGGAATGCCGGAAACTCGCGCCGAGCTGCTCCACCGCCGCCCGCGCGACCGACGCTGGCGAGCCTGGCCGACGGCGGCCCGCGA
>CAZVYU010000096.1:0-9572 GCA_964631645.1 uncultured Actinomycetes bacterium | reverse complement strand
GTCAGACGTGGATCAAGGTCACGGCGATCGTCCTGATCGCGATTGCGGTGTTCGGCGTGCTGTCGCTCCTCCGCGCCTTGGGCTGATCAGCGGCCTTTGCCGCGCGGTGAGTAGTCCCGGAGTCGAACGTGCCGCGGGGGTGAGTAGCGGCACCGCCATCCGGCCGCGGGGTGAGTAGGCGCGCAGCGCCGTATCGAAGCCAAGGCCGCCCTCCGACCCGCACACCACCCCCACACCAAGCCGCACTGAGCGGGCCTCGACACACCGCCTCCGGCGGCACTCACCCCGCAGAGCCTTGGCCGACCCCAGCGGGCTTCGAAACACCGCCTCCGACGGCACTCACCCCGCAGATGCCTGAGTCACCGCACCTGGAGGAACTCGTGCAAGCCCGCGATCAGCAGGACGGCGCCGAACACCGCGGCAACGATGATCGTGATCTGACGCGAATGTTCCGACACCCACGCATGGGACCGATCCAGCAGGGGGATCACCGACTTCCCCTTGATCGCCAGCAACAGCACAGGCACCAGCACCGTGGACGACGCCAGCAGGAACAGCACGACAAAACAGACCACCCGCCAGGCCAGCCACGCCGACGAGTTGGTGATCAGGTGCATCGCCGGCACGTACAGCGCGTAGACCTGAACGGTGAAGATCAGCCAGCCGAAACTCAGGACGAAGACCAACCACGCCCCGCTACGGTCCATCAGTTCCCGCATCCGGGAGGGCTGTTCTTCCGTGTCCCCGACACCTGCCTCGGCAGAGGAACGGCGGCTGCCGCGGCGGAACTCCACCGCGGCGACTATCAACAGCGCCACTCCGGCCGCAGTGAAGATCACTGCTTCCCACGTAGTCGGCAGACCGGAGCCGAAACTGGGCAGGGACGTCAGCCAGAACAGGCCCACAACACTCATCAGCAGCAGTCCGGCCATGCGGCCGATCGCCAATGCCCATCCGCGTCGGTATCCGTCGGAGTTGGCCACGAGCAGGACCAACTGGGCGGCCACAACGGTCGGGATGATCGCGACGCCCAGCCCCAGCGGGATCACCTGGAGCAGGAGCACGACACCGGGGGGCACTGCTGCAGTATGGCGCTCGCACCTTCCACCGTCGGTGAGTGCGTGCCTACACTGCCGGAATGGTGGGATTTCGGATGGTCGGCACTGCTCTGCTCGCGGGAACCTTGGCCGCGACGGGGGTGATCGCCACCGGTGGCAGCGCATCTGCCGAGCTGCCGCCGAAGTCGATCGTGCATCACAGCTCGTCGTACTGGTCGTGGTCCGGCCCACGCTCGTGGGTGTCGGTCGACAGCGCCTACGGCATCTCGATCCAGGGCGGGAACCTGGGGATCGATTACGGGTTCAGCAGCATCATCTGCTCTGCGGCTCGGACGCAGGCCGAATCGGTGCGGCGCTATTTCGCCGATCAGAACACCACCCTTCGCGCGAGTGTGCGTAGCAACTGGCGCAAGGGCAAGGTTCGGGCCTCACGGGTGAAACAGCTCCCGGTGCGGTCGTACGGCCCGTCGTACTTCCGGCAGAGCCTCAAGATCAAGGGCAAGGAAGGCCGTCTGCGGATGAAAGGCGAGATCCAACTGGATTACTCCCTGGCTTCCGGGCCCACGTACTGCTTCTCGCGTAGTGAGAGCCGCGTGGCCCCTGCCCAGGGCTATGGCCGGTCGATCCGCCAACTGCGGTCAGTGCAGAACTCGCTGGCGTACTTCGGGCCTGGTGTTCCTGGCGGTGGCGATAACACCGATCCCGACCAGTAGCCCAACACTCCGATCGCGTCGCTAGCGTCGGGGCATGCCCACCGACGACCGGCTGCTGGATCGGCCCGGCTGGTTCGCTGCCGTGATGGGCACGGCCGCCACGGCGACAGTGGCAAGTGAGAACCCCGGCGCCTTCCCCGCCCTCGCCGGGCCGAGCACCACCCTCGCCTGGGTCCTGTTCACCGCCAGTGCGGCCTTCTTCGTCTTCTTGGTCATCCGGGATTTCGTGTGGCGTGGCCTCGGGCGCCGGATCTGGGAAGACCTCCACTCAGCGGTGGACGGGCCCGCCTACGCCACGATCCCCGGCGCGATCAACGTCCTCGCCATCGCACTGGCCCATCTGCTCGGACTGACGCCGGACTCGGTCACCCTGTGGGTGGTCTTCACCCTCGGCACCGTCGGCACGGTGCTGGGCGTGATCCTCACGGTGGTCTTCTTCGCCAACGCGTTCGAAGCGCGCGAGTTCCGGGCCGAGGACGTGTCCGGCACCTGGTTCATCCCCGAGACGGTGCTGCTGCTGGGGGCGATGCTCGCCGGGTTGCTGAGCACGGTCATGCCCGAACAGTGGGACCGTTCGTTGGGGGTCATCGCCTTCGGCCTGTTGGGCGCGGGACTCATCCTGTTCGGACTGACCGCGGTGTTGTTCTTCAGCCGCCTGATCCAGTACCGGCAGGACGACACCGGCGTGCCGAGTCTGTGGATCATGATGAGTCCGTTGTCGGTGGGCGCCCTGGCGCTGCCGATTGTGGCGTCGTCAACCGCCGACCTGGGCGGGGCCTGGGGCGGCGCGGTGATGCAGTCGGCCCATCTGATGGCGTCGTTGCTGTGGGGGTTCTCCCTGTGGTGGCTGGCGGCGGCAACGCTGGTGACCTGGCGGTCGACCGGCCACCCGTTGACCTTCACCCCGGCCGACTGGGGGTTCGTGTTCCCTTTCGCCGCCTTGGTGCTGTCCACCCTCGCACTCGGCCGGTTGTGGGAATCGGGTCTCACGGAAGCGTTGGGGGTCCTGCTCAGTTTTGTGTTGCTCGGGGTGTGGGTCGCCGTCCTGATCGGGGCGGTCGCCAGCCTGCGCCGGGACACACTAAACCGCTGACGATCACCGGCAGGTGTCGGTCCCTCGGTCGACGGCTGCGCCAGTGGTGCTCAGAAAACGCCACGAGTAACCCTTATCCCGGAACCGCAGCCGCAGCACTCCGTGATGCCGGTTCGAGGCGACCGCCGGCCGGGGCCGCGCCCGGTGAACCGGGTACAGTTCGGCGCCGCCAGTGCCCACGACGAACTCCCGGACTCCCTGGCGGTCGCGGGCACCCTTCTCCGTCAGCCGGGGGTAGCGCAGATAGGCGTGATCGTGGCCGTTGAGGATCAGGTCCGCTCCCGCGCGGCGCAGGAGCCGGACCATCGGGCCGACCACGGGGTTGTCCCCATGACGCGATCCCGACCACCGCGGGTGATGCCAGGCCGCGGCGATGCACCGGCCCGGGAACGCTTTCAATTGTTTGCGCAGCCACCGGTACTGCGCCGACCCTTTGCCACAGCCACCGATGATCTCGCAGTTCGAGTCGAGCATGACGAACAGCCAGGCCCCCTTGCGCACGGTGTAGTGCGGCGACGCCGGCGTGCCCACGCGCGGCCCGAAGAGCCGGAAGTAGTAGGGGGATCGGGTGTTGCCGTAGTACTCGTGATTCCCGATCACCGGGTACGTCGTGTTCTTCAGCCGCCCGTAGGCGGGCAGGTAACACTCGCGGAAGTCCCGAGCCACTCCGGAGGGGTAGGCCAGATCCCCCAGCGCGAACAACATCGAGCCGCGGGGCACGAGCGCCGCCGTCGCGTGCGGATCACCACCACATTCGCCGATGTCACCGACCGCGTAGGCCGTGAACGCGTCCCCCCGTGCAGGTGCCGCCACCACCGTGGCGGCGATCACCGCAGCCGCACCGACAGCGAGGGCCTTGCGCAGAGAGGAGATCACGCGCAACGGTACCCCCGTCGGGGTCAGGACTGCGGCCCGGTCTCCACCCAATCCAGCGTCCGGGTGACGGCTTGTTGCCAGCGGGCGTACAGCCGGTCGCGGTCGGCTTCGGACATGTCCGGATTCCAGCGTTTGCCCTCGGCCCAGTTGTCCCGGATATCGTCTTCGCTGGTCCAGAAGCCGACCGCCAAGCCGGCGGCGTACGCCGCCCCCAAGGCGGTGGTCTCGATGGTGCGCGGACGGATGACGGGGACGTCAAGGATGTCGGCCTGGAACTGCATGAGCAGATTGTTGAGCACCATGCCGCCGTCGACCTTGAGGGTCGTGAGCTTCACCCCGGAGTCGGCCTCCATCGCCTCGATCACCTCGCGCGACTGGAACGCCGCCGCCTCGAGGGCGGCCCGGGCGATGTGACCGCGGTTGATGAACCGGGTCAGACCCACGATCGCGCCGCGCGCGTCGCCGCGCCAGTACGGCGCGAAGAGTCCGGAGAACGCGGGGACGAAGTAGCAGTCGCCGTTGTCGTCCACCGTGGCGGCCAGTTCCTCCACCTCGGGTGCGGACTCGATGAGTTCCAAGTTGTCCCGCAGCCACTGGATCAGGCTGCCGGTCACGGCGATCGACCCTTCCAGCGCGTACACCTGCTTCTGGTCGCCGATCTTGTAGCAGACCGTGGTCAGCAGCCCGTTCTGCGACAGCACCAACTCGGTGCCGGTGTTCAGGAGCACGAAGTTGCCGGTGCCATACGTGTTCTTGGCTTCGCCGGGGCGCAGGCACGCTTGGCCGAACATGGCTGCCTGCTGGTCGCCGAGGATCCCCGCCACCGGGACACCGGCGAGCCCGGGCGGGGCATCGACTGCCCCATAGACCTCCGACGACGACTTGATCTCGGGCAGCATCGACATCGGGACGCCCATCTCGGCGCAGATCGCCGGATCCCACTGCAAGGTCCGCAGATCCATCAGCAACGTGCGCGAGGCGTTGGTGGGATCGGTGATGTGAAGCCCACCGTTGATCCCGCCGGTGATGTTCCAGATCAGCCAGGTGTCGATCGTGCCCATGATGAGGTCACCGGCTTCCGCCTTCGCGCGGGCGCCGTCGACGTTGTCCAAGATCCACCGCACCTTGGGTGCCGCGAAGTAGGTGGCCAGCGGGAGGCCGGTGCGCTCACGGTACTGATCGGCGTCGCCAAGCGCATCGATGATCGCCTGGGTCCGGGTGTCCTGCCACACGATCGCGTTGTAGACCGGCAGACCGGTGGTCTTGTCCCAGACCACCGTGGTCTCGCGCTGCTGGGTGATCCCGATCGCAGCGACGTCACCGACGGCGATGTTCGCCTGACCCAGAGCGCCGCCCATCACCTGCCGGGTGTTCTCCCAGATCTCCATCGGGTCGTGTTCCACCCACCCGGCCTGCGGAAAGATCTGTTCGTGCTCGATCTGTTCCGACCCCATGGGTAGCCCGTCGTGCCCGAACAGGATCGCCCGGGTCGAAGTGGTTCCTTGGTCGATCGCCATGACGGCCTTGGCCATGAGTGTCCCTCTCGTGTATGTGCGGTGGCAGGTCAGAAGTTGGCGGAGTACAGCCCGGCCGCCAGCAGCGCGCCGATCAACGGGCCGACGATCGGCACCCAGGCGTAGGCCCAGTCGATCTTCTGCTTGCCCTTGATCGGCAGCAGGGCGTAGACGACCCGAGGACCGAAGTCCCGGGCCGGATTGATCGCGTATCCGGTGGCGCCGCCGAGTCCGGCCCCGATGGCCAACACCGCGAAGGCGACACCTGCGTAGCCGAGCGCGATGTTGCCCAACGCGGGCGCCTGGTCGGCCGTCGCGGGTTCCCACGGCGCCTGCTGGATGATCCAGTAGACGAGCACGAAGGTCGCGATGGTCTCCGACACGGTGTTCCAGCCCAGTGAGCGGCACTCGGGCGCGGGACCGGTGTAGAAGATCCCGCCGGTCTTCTCAGGTGTCTTGTTGGTGTCGAATTGTTTCTTGTACAGCAGGTAGACCAGCAGCGCACCGAACATGGCGCCCAGCACTTCACCGACGATGTAGAAGGGGAACGACGCCCAGGTCTGGGTACCGTTCACCGTCAACGCCAGAGTGACCGCCGGGTTGAGGTTGGCGCCCGAACTCCACGCGACGCTGGCGCCGACGTAGACCGCCATGCCCCAGCCGAGCGAGGTCAACACCCAGTTGCCGGCCTGGTGCCCGAGGCTGAACGTCAGCGAGACCAGGGCACCGATGCCGCAGCCCAGGAGGATCAGGATCGCGGTGCCGATGAATTCGTTGACCACGATGATCCGCAGCATGTCCACGACCGTCACGTGGCTTGTCTAGCAGTCGGGCTGTCGCGGCGCGCGGTGAACCGAGGGATCGGAGCCGCTGGGCATGAAGGGGAAGCCCCGCCGACGGGGGAGGCAGCGGGGCTTCCGCTTCCACTGTAAGGCCGGCGCCAGCGAGGGGGAAGGACTGTTCTGGACCGGTCTGCCCCGGTCCGGAATGCCGTGTCGCCCGGTTCGGTGGTAGGACAAGGGGATGGGCGCCACCGCCATCGAGATGGTCATTCCCCCCCGCGAGCGAAGCATCGGTCCCGCCATGGTGCAGCGGGTGTTGCCCTACCGGCGCCGACGCATGGTGGGGCCGTTCATCTTCGCCGACATCTTCGGACCGGACGACTACGCAGCGGGCACCGGTTCCGATATCGACGCCCACCCGCACCTTGGTCTGTCCACCTTGAGTTACCTGTTCGCCGGTGAACTGTTCCATCGCGACTCGACCGGCGCGGTGTCCGACATCGCACCGGGCGACGTCAACTGGATGACCGCGGGCAGCGGTGTGTGCCATACCGAACGCACGCCCGCCGAGGTCCGCCGCGCGGCGCACACCTTGGCCGGCCTGCAGACCTGGGTGGCACTGCCGGTCGAAGATGAACGCAGTTCCCCCTCGTTCGACCATGCCGACGCCGCCGACATCCCCCGCCACCAAGGACCCGGGCTCACCATCGCCGTCGCCGCCGGCTCCGGGTGGGGGATGCACTCGCCGGTCCGCGGGTCGTCGCCCTTGCTCGAGGCCGAGATTCTTCTCGACGACATGGCAGTAACGATCCCCACCGACCACCGGGAACGGGCACTCATCGCCATCTCGGGGGACCTGTCCGTCGCCGGGCAACGCCTCGCGCCCGCCCACGCGGCCGTGCTGGCGCCCGGCGAGACGGTCGAACTCCACGGGACGGGACGCGCCATGATGCTGGCCGGCGACCCGGTCGGTGATCGCTTCATCTGGTGGAACTTCGTGGCGTCGGACCGGGACCTGATCGAGCAGGCCAAGCGCGACTGGGACGCCCAGCGGTTCCCCTTGATCCCCCAGGATCATGACGTCTGGATCGAGGCGCCGCCGTTGCTCCCCGGTGGCGAGAACGCCGTGGCCAAGGCGCCCCCGCTATGAGCCGGCTGCCCCCCAAGCACGCCTGGGAGGACCCCGCGGTCATCGGAATCGACCGGCTGCCCGGGCGTTCGGTGATCGCCGGGCGCGCGGGACTGGACCCGCAGGAGTCCGACGACGATTACCGCCTGAACCTGTCGGGTGAGTGGACGTTCGACTGGTACCAGGGAACCGGCGATCAGGATCCGGTGGCGCTGGGCCGGGCGGGGGCGCGAAGCTCTCGCCGGGTCAGTGTGCCGGGCGTATGGCAACTGCAGGGGTACGGGACGCCGTACTACCTGGCCAACACGTATCCGCCGGCGCTGGGGCGCCGTCGGGGTCGGATCCCGGACATCGACCCCGACGCCAACGAGATCGGTGTGCAGACCCGTACCTTCAGCCTCCCCGCCGGCTGGCTCGACCGTCGGACCACGATCGTCTTTGAGGGCGTCAAGGCCGGGATGTACCTGTTCGTCAACGGCCAGTTCGCCGGGTACACACAGGGGTCCTTCCTGGTGGCCGAGTTCGACATCTCGGCGCTGGTGACACCGGGCGACAACACGGTCACGGCGGTGGTCTATCGCTACACCGACGGGTCGTACCTGGAAGACCAGGACATGTGGTTCTTCAGTGGCGTGTTCCGGCCGGTGTGGCTCAACAGCGAACCGGTCAACGCAGTGCGCGACCTGTGGGTGCGCCCCGAGATCTCGGCTCCCTGGGACCAGGGGACGTTCCGGTGCGAGGTCGACCTGCACATCGCGTCCCACGTCCGACGGGACCTGGGGGTGGCGGTCTACCTGCGGCATCCGGGGGCGACGGAGTGGATTCTGGCGGCCGCGACCGACCTGGACGCCGGCCGAGACCGCGTCGAGCTCACCGTCCCGGTCCCCGAACCGTTGCTGTGGAGCGCGGAGACCCCCCACCTCTACGAGGTCGCTGCGGCCCTGACGTCGGGTGATCAGATCCTGCATGTGAAGAGCACCCGGACCGGGATGCGGGATGTAACCATCGCGGACGAGCAGTTGTTGGTCAACGGTCGACCCGTCGTGCTGACCGGGGTGAACCGGCACGACTTCGACCCCGATCACGGCTGGGCGGTCCCCCAGCACCGCTACCGGCACGACCTGGTGAAGGCCAAACAACTCAACATCAACGCGATCCGCACCAGCCATTACCCGAACCCACAGATCCTGTACGACCTGTGCGATGAGCTCGGCCTGTACGTCATGGACGAGTGCGACCTGGAGACCCACGGGGTCCGGCGCAAGAACATCCCCGGCGACAACCCGATGTGGACCGAGGCGGTGGTCGACCGGATGCAGCGGATGGTCCTGTCCGACCGCAACCATCCCAGCATCATCATGTGGTCGTTGGGGAACGAGGCCGGCGAGGGCGGCGAGTCCGGCGGCAACTTCGTCGCGATGAAGCAGGCGGCCCTGGAACTGGACGACAGCCGGCCGTTCCATTACGAGGGCGACCACAACCCGGCGATCAGCGATGTGGTGTCCCGGATGTATGCGACCGCGGACCAGTTGGCGACGCTGGGACGTCACGAGACCCTGCGGCCCGCCCCCAGTACCCGGATCACCAACCGGTTCCTGACCGACGACAAGCTGCTGACCCCGGGACTACTCGCGGGACGGCCGGTGCTGCTGTGCGAGTACGCCCACGCGATGGAGAACAGTCTGGGGAACCTGGCCGAATACATCGACGTCTTCTACCGCTATCGCAACCTGGCGGGCGGGTTCATCTGGGACTACATCGACCAGTCGATCCACCGCGTCGCCTCCGACGGCACCGACCAGTGGTTGTACGGCGGCGACTTCGGCGACCACCCGACCCACCGGTACTTCTGTGCCAACGGGATCCTGGCCGCCGACCGCAGCGAACACCCGGCGGCCCGCGAGGTGTTCTGGGCCTACCGCAAGTTGGTGGTCAGCGCGGTGGATCCGGCCCGAGGCCGGTACCGGCTGACCAACCGGTATGTCTTCACCGATGCGGACCGCTTCGAGCCCACGGTGGTGGTGGCCGTGGACGGCGCCGAAGTGGCGCGACAGGTGGTGACGCCGGCTTCACTGGCTCCCGGTGAGTCGCGCGATTGGGACGTGCCCGAGGCGATTCCGCCGGCCGATTCCGCCGACGCGGATGTGACGGTGCGGATCGAGTTCTCCGCCTTAGACGACTCGGTGGCGGTGCGGCGCGGTGATCTTGCGGCGTTCGACGAGTTCTCGCTCTCGGTGCGGGCTCCGGCGGTTCCAGCGCTGCGCGACGGCTCCGCGGGCGTCAACGTCCAAGCCGACGGGGAGTCGCTGGTCGTCCGTGCCGGTGCGACGGAGTTCCGGGTGGATCCGGCCGACGGCAGCATTCAGCGCTGGGTGGTCGACGACACGCACGTCCTGACATCCCCGTT
>CAZVYU010000095.1:0-9787 GCA_964631645.1 uncultured Actinomycetes bacterium | reverse complement strand
CGGGGGCGGGGCGTGCGGGCGGATCAACGAGTACGCTTGAGGCCCGATTCGCTGTGAGGTCTGCGTGTCACTCCCCGTCGACGGTCCGTCCGAACTCGTCGCCACTCTCGGCTTGACGTACGACGACGTGCTGCTTCTGCCCAACGAATCCGACGTCATCCCGAGCGAGGTTGATACGACCTCCCGGCTCACGCGCCGGATCTCCCTGGCCATCCCGCTGGTGTCGAGCGCCATGGACACCGTGACCGAGGCCCGGATGGCCATCGCCATGGCCCGTCAGGGCGGAATCGGCATCCTGCACCGCAACATGTCGGCCGAGGACCAAGCGGTCGAAGTCGATCTGGTCAAACGCTCTGAGGCCGGGATGTTGACCAACCCGGTCACCTGTGGCCCCGACGACACGATCGCCGACGTCGAACGGCTCTGCGCGCGCTACCGGATCTCCGGCGCCCCGGTGGTGAGCGCGGACGGCATCCTCCTGGGCGTGGTGACCAACCGGGACATGCGGTTCGTCGAGGACCCGTCGATCCTGGTCCGCGATGTCATGACCGCCATGCCTTTGGTGACAGCGCCGGTCGGGACCTCTCGTGACGACGCCTTCGCGCTGCTGGCGCAGCACCGGGTGGAGAAACTGCCCCTGGTCGACGACGCCGGCCGACTGGCCGGGCTGATGACGGTCAAGGACTTCACCAAGTCCGAGAAGTACCCGCTGGCCACCAAGGACGACTCCGGACGACTCCGGGTCGGCGCCGCGGTGGGGGTAGGGGAGGACTCCTACAAGCGCGCCCGGCTGTTGATCGACGCCGGGGTGGATGTGGTGGTGGTGGACACCGCCCACGGTCACTCGCGAGCCGTGCTGGACACGGTGCGCCGGATCAAAAACGACACCGACGTCGACGTCATCGGCGGGAACATCGCCACGGGTGAGGCGGCGGCTGCCTTGATCGAGGCCGGCGCCGACGGGGTCAAGGTCGGGGTCGGTCCGGGCTCCATCTGCACCACTCGGGTCGTGGCCGGGGTGGGCGTGCCGCAGGTGTCGGCCATCCACGAGGCCGCCCGCGTCGCCGGACCGGCCGGAGTTCCGGTGATCGGCGACGGCGGACTGCAGTACTCCGGCGACATCGCCAAGGCAGTCGTCGCCGGCGCCGACACCGTCATGTTGGGCTCGCTGCTGGCCGGGTGCGCCGAGGCGCCCGGGGAGATCGTTTTTGTCAACGGCAAGCAGTTCAAGCAGTACCGCGGCATGGGGTCGTTGGGAGCCATGCAGTCGCGCGGCGAAGCCCGCTCCTACTCCAAGGACCGTTACTTCCAGGACGATGTGTTGTCCGACGACAAGTTGGTGCCCGAGGGCATCGAAGGGCAGGTGCCCTACCGCGGACCACTGGCCGCGGTGGCCCACCAACTCGTGGGCGGCCTGCGGGCGGCGATGGGGTACTCCGGTGCCGCCGACGTCGCGGAATTGAAGCTCAAGGGACGGTTCGTGCGCATCACCGCAGCCGGCCTGCGCGAGAGTCACCCGCACGACGTGCAGGTCACCAGCGAAGCCCCCAACTATTTTCCCTCGTCGAGGTAGGACATGACCGAATACGACCTGGGCGGTGCCCGGCGCAGTCGGCGCGCCTACTCCTTCGACGAAGTCAGCGTCGTCCCGTCCCGGCGGACCCGCGACGCCGCCGACGTCGATCTGGGCTGGCAGATCGACGCCTACCGGTTCGGCGCCCCGATCATGGCGGCGCCCGTGGATTCGGTCATGTCACCGCACTCCGCTGCTCTGTTGTCGGACCTGGGTCTGTTGTCGGTGCTCAGCCTGGAGGGGGTGTGGACCCGCTACGAGGACCCCGAACCGCAGCTGGCCGCGATCGCCGCTGCTGCGCCCGACGAGGCAACTGTGCTGGTGCAGCAGATCTACTCCCGTCCCATCGACCGGGACCTCGTAGCCCGCCGGATCGCCGACCTGCGCAGCCCCGGCCGGGTCGTGGCGGGCGCCGTGTCCCCGGCACATGCGGCCGAGTTGGCGCCGATCGCCGTGGCCGCAGGGCTGGACCTGCTCGTGATCCGCGGGACCACGGTGAGCGCCGAGCACGTCAGCCCCTCGCACGATCCGATCGACCTGAAACGGTTCGTCGGCGAGATGGACACCCCCGTGATCGTGGGCGGCTGCGCGAACTACCAGTCGGCGCTGCACCTGATGCGCACTGGTGCCGCAGGCGTCCTGGTCGGTTTCGGCGGCGGCGCTGCTCACCGATCGGCCAACGTGCTCGGCGTGCGGGTGCCGATGGCTACGGCGGTCGCCGAAGTCGCCGAAGCCAGGCGCGATTACATGGACGAATCCGGCGGCCGCTACGTGCATGTCTTGGCCGACGGTTCCATGGGACGCAGCGGTCACATGGTCCGCGCGCTCGCGTGTGGCGCCGATGCGGTCGTGGTGGGCTCGGTCCTGGCGCGCGGTACCGATTCTCCGGGCCGCGGTTATCACTGGGGTCCCGAAGCGGTACATCCCACGTTGCCCCGGGGCGATCGGGTGCACCTGGGCACCGTCGGGACGCTGACCGAGATCGTCAACGGACCGAGCCGAGTGGCCGACGGGACCATGAACGTCCTGGGCGCCATCCGCAAGGGCATGGCCACCGCCGGATACACGGACCTGAAGGAGTTCCAGCGTGTCGAAGTCGTCCTCGGCGACTGACCCCACGGAGGGCGGAAACGACCGGCTGAACCAGCAACAGCGGGCCGACGCGATCGCTCGGCTGCGGGCCACGAGCCCGACCGAGCCGTTGGATGTGCTGATCGTGGGTGGTGGGGTCGTCGGCTGCGGTGCGGCGTTGGACGCGGCCGCCCGGGGACTCAGCGTCGGTCTGGTCGAGCAGCGCGACCTTGCCTCGGGGACATCCAGCCGGTCGAGCCGACTCGCCCACGGCGGTCTGCGCTATCTGGAGAACCGTGAGTTCGGCCTGGTGCACGAGGCGTTGACCGAGCGGGGCCTGCTCCTGGATCGCATCGCCCCCCACCTGGTGCAACCACTGGCGTTCGTCATGCCGCTGTCGGGTCCGGCCTGGGAGAAGTCGTACGTGGGGGCGGGCGTCACCCTGTACGACATGCTGTCGCGGGTGGGGGCGTACGGCGGGCAACTGCCGCGGCCGCGTACCCTGTCGCGCGCGGCCGTCAGTGGGGTGGCCCCCAGCCTTGCCGGGGCGGCGGTCAAAGGAGGGGTGCGGTTCCACGACGCCCAGATCGACGATGCCCGCCACACGCTGGCCACGGCACGCAGTGCGGTCGCTCATGGGGCTGCGGTGGTCACGCGCTGCGAGGCCCTGTCGGCGCTGCGGGATGAACGGGTCTGTGGCCTGCGAGTGGTCGCAGACGGGGCGGAGTTCGACGTCTACGCCCGCTGTGTCCTGTCGGCGACCGGGGTGTGGACCGACGACTTCCGCCACCGGGCGGCGGCCTACGGGTCGGGCGGCTCGGATGCGCGCGTGCGGCAGGCGAAAGGGGTGCATCTGATCGTGCCGCGCGATCGGATCCGATCCACGACGGCAGTGATCGCCCGGACCCCGACCAGTGTGCTGTTCCTGTTGCCCTGGGGCGACAAGTGGCTCGTGGGCACCACCGACACCGACTACACCGGTGATCTGGCTGATCCCCGCGCGACCGCGGAGGACGTCGACTACCTGCTGGAACAGGCCAATCGCTGGCTGGATCCACCGCTGACCCGCAACGACCTGGTGGGGGTCTACTGCGGCCTGAGGCCGCTGGTTGCGGCTGAACTCGCCGACGGGCAGACCGCGGCCCTCTCGCGGGAGCACGTTGTCCTGCGCCCGGAACCGGGGCTGGTCATGATCGCGGGCGGCAAGTACACGACGTACCGGGTGATGGCCCGCGATGCCGTGGACGCCGTGGTCGCGGAACGGGCGGCATTCCTCTCCGGTGAGGACGTGGCGGACTGCACCACCGACGAGATCCCCGTCGTCGGTGCCGAAGGCTACGGCGAACTGTGGCAGTCCCGGTCGCGGCTGGCGCGGGAATGGGGATTGTCCGAAGAGACCGTGATCCACCTGTTGCGGCGGCATGGCGACCGCGCCGATCGGGTGGTGCAGGTCATCGCCGAGGCCCCCGACCTCGCCGAGTTGCTCCATCCGGATGCCCCGTATCTGCGCGCCGAGGTGGTTGTCGCGGTGACCGACGAGGGCGCCCGAACGGTCGAGGACGTCCTGGTTCGGCGCACCCGGTTGGCACTCGAGACGCGCGACGTCGGTCATGCCGCACTGCCCGCCACCGTGGCGATCATGGCCGACCTGCTCGACTGGGACCCCGCCGAGGCTGCTGTCCAGCAGGAGCGGTTCGTGAGCGACTGGCCGGATTCCTGGCAGGATGAGATCGCGGCCACGCAGTTAGCCTGAACCCACCGTCCTTGCGCGTCGCATACGACAAGGAGCAGCCATGACCGTCACCGCGCTTCCCGCCACCCCCGACCGGACGTTCATCGCCGAACTGCTCGCGGACATCCGCAGCACAACGGGTGAGCAGTTCGTGGCCGAGTCACCGATCACGGCGGCGGCGCTGGCCGACATCCCCCGTTCGTCGCCCGACGACGTGACTGCCGCCTTCGCCGCGGCCCATCGGGCGCAGAGCCGGTGGGCGGCGCTGTCGGTGAAAGAACGGGGTCGGATCCTGCTGCGGTTCCACGATCTGGTGTTGGAACACCGTGATCAGGGGCTGGATCTGGTGCAGTGGGAGACCGGAAAGGCCCGCAAGGACGCGCTCGAAGAGTTGCTGGATGTCTGCGTGACCGCCCGCTACTACGCGCGGACGGCGCGTCGGATGTTGAAGCCGCGCCGGATCCGGGGCATCTTTCCCGCCATCGTCGGGGTTACGCAGTATCACCTGCCCAAGGGGGTCGTGGGGGTCATCGCCCCCTGGAACTACCCGTTGACCATCGCAGTGTCCGACGCGATCCCGGCGCTCATGGCGGGCAACACCGTCGTGGTCAAGCCGGACTCCCAGACGACTCTGACCGCGTTGTGGGTCCTGCATCTGCTGCACCGCGCCGGGATGCCGCGGGGCGTGCTCGAGATCGTGGCCGGCGAGGGCGCCGACCTGGGGCCCGCCATGGTCGCCGGCGCCGACTACATCATGTTCACCGGTTCTACTCGCGTCGGTCGGATCATCGCCGAGCAGTGCGGCGAACGACTGATCGGCTGTTCGCTGGAACTCGGCGGGAAGAATGCCATGATCGTCCGCGCCGACGTGGACATCGACAGGGCCAGTGAGACGGCCGTCCGCGCGACCTACGCCAACTCCGGCCAGCTGTGCGTGTCCATGGAACGGATGTACGTCGACCGGGCAGTGTGGGACCGGTTCGTCCCCGCGTTCGTCGATCGGGTGCGCGCCCTGCGCGTGGCCGCCGACGTCGGGTGGGGCGCGGACATGGGGTCACTGATCTCGGCAAAGCAGTTGGCCACTGTGTCCGCACATGTCGACGACGCCGTGGCACGCGGCGCGACGCTGCTCGCCGGCGGGCACGCGTTGCCGGAGGCCGGGCCGTACGCGTTCGCCCCGACGGTGCTGACCGACGTCACCGAGGATATGACGGTCTGCCGCAACGAGACCTTCGGCCCGGTGATCTCGCTCTACCCTGTGTCCGGCGACGCCGAAGCCATCGCCGCCGCCAACAACTCGGAGTACGGGCTGAACGCATCGGTGCTGACCGGCGACGTGCGGGCAGGGGTGGCGGTTGCCCGGCAGATCCGGGCGGGCACCGTGAACGTCAACGAGGGATATGCCGCCACGTGGGGAAGTACCCGCGCCCCCATGGGCGGGATGAAGGACTCCGGGCTGGGTCGGCGCCACGGGGTCGAAGGCCTGCTCAAGTACACCGAGTCGCAGTCGGTGGCCGTCCAGCGGATGATGGGCTTCGGGCCACCCTTCGGATGGAGTGACCGCACGTGGGGCGAGTCCCTTACGCTGGCCGTGAAAGCGATGAAGACCCTCGGGGTCGACTAGGGAGTGGGGCAACCATGGAAGCATTCGACTATGACGTGGTGGTCATCGGTTCCGGCTTCGGCGGGTCGGTGGCCGCCCTGCGGCTGACGGAGAAGGGCTACCGCGTGGCCGTCCTCGAGGCAGGGCGGCGCTACGAGGACAGCACGTTCCCCAAGACTTCGTGGCGAGTCAACAGATTCCTCTGGGCGCCCCGGCTGGGGCTCAAGGGGCTGCAGCGCATCCACGTGCTCAAGGACGTCATCGTCCTGGCGGCGGCGGGGGTCGGTGGCGGATCGTTGATCTACGCCAACACGCTCTACGTCCCGCCGAAGAAGTTCTTCACCGACAAGGCGTGGGCCCACATCACCGACTGGGCCGCCGAGATGGCCCCCTACTACGACCAGGCCACCCGGATGCTGGGCGTCACCAAGAACCCGACCATGACGCCCAGCGACGAGATCATCAAGGCCGTCGCCGACGAGATGGGGGTGGGACACACGTTCACGCTGACCCCCGTGGGCGTGTACTTCGGCGACGGCCCCGGAGTCGAGTCACCCGACCCGTTCTTCGGTGGCACCGGTCCTGCTCGCAACGGCTGTATGCAGTGCGGCGAATGTATGACGGGCTGCCGTCACAACGCGAAGAACACCCTTCCCAAGAACTACCTGGGCCTGGCCGAGCGTAACGGTGCGGTGGTCTACCCGCTCACGACGGTCACGACACTGCGGCCGCTGGCCGGTGGTGGGTACGGCGTCGACACCGAGCGCACAGGGGCCATCCCCGGACGGGGCAAGCGGACCTTCACCGCCGCTCAGGTCGTGGTGGCCGCCGGCACCTACAACACCCAGAAGCTGCTGCATCGGATGAAGGACTCCGGGCACCTCCATCGGCTCAGCCCCGCCCTGGGTCGCCTGTCGCGCAGCAACTCCGAAAGCATTCTGGGGGCGATGTCCGACGACCGCTCCCACGACTTCACCCGCGGCGTGGCGATCACCTCGTCGTTCTACCCGGATCCCGACACCCACGTCGAGCCCGTGCGGTACGGCAAAGGCTCCAACTCGATGGGCCTGCTCGCCACGATCATGACCGACGAGGAAGAGGGCGTGCCCCGGTGGAAGACATGGGCCAAGGCCGCCGTCACCAAACCTGGTGACATGGTCAAGGTCTTCACCCACTTGCGCGGCTGGTCCGAACGCAACGTGATCATGCTCGTGATGCAGCCGTTGGACAACTCCTTGACGGTGTTCACCAAGAAGGGCCTGTTCGGGCGTCGGAAGCTCACCAGCAAGCAGGGTGAGGGGGCACCGAACCCGACCTGGATCCCCGCCGGGAACGAGGTCACCCGACGCGCCGCCAAGCTGATCGGCGGCATCCCCGGTGGCAACATCGGTGATGTCATCGGCGCGCCCATGACCGCCCACTTCGTCGGCGGCGCCCCCATCTCCGACAACCCGGAGACGGGGGTCGTCGACCCGTATCAGCGGGTGTGGAACTACGACGGACTGCACATCACCGACGGCTCGGCGCTCACGGCCAACCTCGGCGTGAACCCGTCGTTGACCATCACTGCGCAGGCGGAGCGGGCCATGGCGATGTGGCCCAACAAGGGCGAACTCGACCCACGCCCGGCGCAGGGCCAGCCGTACGCCCAGATCACCCCCGTAGCGCCGAAGAACCCGGTGGTCCCCGACGAGGCGCCCGGTGCGCTGCGGCTGCCGATCGTGGGCATCTCGCAGGGGACCGGCGTCTGAGGGATGGACAGCCAGGTTCTGCGCTACCGCACGGATGACCGGCTCGTCACCGACCTCACCGCCGACATCGCGCAGTTCCTGAACGGGCGGGGCGACGGCCTGCTGAGCCTGTTCGTCCCGCATGCCACCGCGGGTCTCGCGGTCTTCGAACTCCACGCCGGAACGGAGCAGGATCTGGCGGCGACGGTCGACCGGATGCTGCCCCCACAGGACATCTATCGGCACCGGCATGGCAGTCCCGGACATGGCCGCGATCACGTCTTGCCCGCGTTCGTGGCCCCGACGCTGACCTTCCCCGTCCTTGCCGGTCAGGTGCCGCTGGGAACCTGGCAGAGCATCGTCCTGGTCGATCCCAACCGGGACAACCCCGACCGCTCGGTGCGGTTCTCGTTCCTCGCTGCAGGGTGACCCGAGCCGTCGCCACGGGTCGCACTCCCAGGCTCTACATTGGGGGTTCGCTGTCGAAAGGCTGTCCGTGACTGACGACCGTCCCGTCCTGGTGCTGGACTTCGGAGCCCAGTACGCACAACTCATCGCACGCCGGGTGCGCGAGGCGGGCCGCTTCTCCGAGATCGTGCCCGGCACGAGTACGGCGGCCGAACTGGCCGCGAAGAACCCGGCAGCCGTGGTGCTGTCCGGCGGACCGTCGAGCGTCTACGAGCCGGGGGCGCCACAGCTTGACCCGGCGACCCTGGAGATGGACGTCCCCGTCTTCGGGATCTGTTACGGGTTCCAAGCCATGGCCCAGGCCCTGGGCGGGGAGGTCGCGCAGACCGGTGGTCGCGAGTACGGCGCCACGGATTTCGCCGTCCTGACGCAGGACTCGGCGGTCCTCGCGGGACTCCCCGATCAACAGCGGGTCTGGATGTCGCACGGCGATGCGGTGACGCAGGGTCCGCCGGGAATGTTGGTGACCGGGTCCACTCCCGGGGCACCCGTGGCCGCGTTCGAGTCCCGCGAGCGACGGTTCGCCGGGGTCCAGTTCCACCCTGAGGTGGGGCACACCCCCCACGGCCAGGACATGCTGTCGCGATTCCTCCGCGACATCGCCGGCCTGGCCCCCAACTGGTCCACGGAGGGCATCATCGAGGACCAGATCGCGGCGATCCGCGAGGTGGTGGGCGGCGGGCGCGCCATCTGCGGGCTGTCCGGTGGGGTCGATTCCGCAGTGGCAGCCGCCCTCGTGCACGAGGCGATCGGCGACCGGCTCACGTGTGTCTTCGTGGATCATGGGCTGCTACGGGCCGGGGAGCGCGAGCAGGTGGAGCGCGACTATGTGGCAGCCACTGGGGTCCGTCTGGTGACCGTCGATGCGGCTGATCGTTTCCTTTCCGCCTTGGCCGGGGTGAGCGATCCGGAGGAGAAACGCAAGATCATCGGGCGCGAGTTCATCCGGGTGTTCGAGCAGGCGGAGATCGACCTGGTGGCCGAAAGTGCCGAGCGGGGCGAACGGATCGAGTTCCTGGTCCAGGGCACGCTCTACCCGGATGTCGTGGAGTCCGGCGGCGGAAGCGGAACCGCGAACATCAAGAGTCACCACAACGTCGGAGGCCTGCCCGACGACCTTGAGTTCACCCTGGTGGAGCCGCTGCGGACGCTGTTCAAGGACGAGGTCCGGGCTGTCGGCGAGGGGCTGGGGCTCCCGCCCGAGATGGTCTGGCGGCATCCCTTCCCCGGTCCTGGACTGGCGATCCGGATCGTCGGTGCCGTCGACGCCGAACGGCTCGCGATCTTGCAGGCGGCGGATCGGATCGTGCGCGAAGAGGTGACCCGTGCCGGCCTCGACCGGGACATCTGGCAACTGCCGGTGGTGCTGTTGGCGGACGTGCGTTCGGTGGGCGTGCAGGGGGACGGCCGCACCTACGGCCACCCCATCGTCCTGCGCCCGGTCACATCCGACGACGCCATGACCGCCGACTGGTCCCGGCTGCCCTACGACGTGATCGCGACGATCTCGACCCGGATCACCAACGAGGTCCCCGAGGTCAACCGCGTGGTGCTGGATGTGACCAGCAAACCCCCGGGCACCATCGAGTGGGAATAAACCGGTCGATCGG
>CAZVYU010000094.1:0-9861 GCA_964631645.1 uncultured Actinomycetes bacterium | reverse complement strand
GTTCGTCGCCTACGACATCGCTCTGATGAACCGCGACGACTTCGAGCGTTACGACAGCGCCGCACCCACCCTGGCCCGGTCGCTGCTGGCGCACCATGCGCTGGATTGACCCGATCGGTCGATCGCTGCCTCCGCCGGAGGGGTGGCTTCGACACGCCGCTGGCGTGGCTACTCACCCACCGGGCCAAGCCTGCGAGGTAGTGCCGCCACACTGCGGGGCGAGTGCCGCCGAAGGCGGTGCATCGAAGCCCGCCCACCACGACCCGCACCTCACCACGGACTGGTCGAGCCGAGCCTTCCCCCGCCTGGAAATACCTGAATCCCGATTCGGGTTAAACTGAGTGACACCACAGAAGGAGACACAGTCATGGGATTTGCGAAGTGGGCCAAGCAGGCACAGCAACTGGCCAACCAGCACTCCGACAAGATCAACGCCGGCATCGACCAGGCCGCGGGCAAGGCGAAGTCGACCCAGCCGACCAAAAGCAAGTACGTCGACAAGGCCGCGGACTTCGCCAAGAGGCCGTGAACAAGGCGTAGCGCATCGACGCCCTACCCTGTCGACATGACTTCGGAGGGAATCACCATCCGGATCGCCCACCCAGCGGATGCGCCGGGGATCGCCCGGGTATTGCACGAATTCAACCTCGAGTTCGCCACCCCATCGCCGGGAGTCGACGCACTCACCCCCCGAGTCGCGCACCTGTTGTCCACGGATGCCACCTTCGCGGTCGTGGCTGGCGACGGCCCTTTCCTCGCACTGGCACTGGCGACGCTGCGACGCAATGTCTGGTTCGACGGGCCCGTCGCCCTCCTTGACGAACTGGTTGTCGAGCCGCGGTTGCGCGGCCAGGGAATCGGCTCGCGGGTGCTGGCGCGATTCATGGTCGAGTGCCACGGTCGCGGGGTGAGCCTCGTCGAGATCAATGTCGATGAACCGGACATAGATGCCCAGCGGTTCTACCGGCGTCACGGGTTCACTGACACAGAACCCGACTCGACCGATCGGGCGTTCTACTTCTGGCAGGAGCTGGACTGACTGCGGGTGGCTTCGATGCGCCGCCGCCTGAACTGGGTGCGGGTCGCAGGTCGGCCTTGGCTTCGATCCGCGCTACGCGCTACTCACCCAGCGGCCGAGGGCGGGGCCGCGCCCACTTACCCCGCGGCCGAGGGCGGGTCCGCGCCCACTCGCTACTCACCCCGCGGCCGAGGGCGGGGCCGCGCCTACTCTTCCCGCGGCTGGCACCTGACGGACAACTCACGCACCTAAGCACCCTTCGTCGCCCTAGACTCACGCGCAGTAGTTCCCCGACTCGATGAACTGCGAGGCGTCGTGATCAAGATCCTCTCTCTGTTCGTGGCCGCAGCGGTTGCCGGTGCCGCCCTCGTCGCCGCTCCGGTCGCTTCTGCTGGGGCCATCCGGTACGCCTCGCCCGCCGGAAGCGGAACTGCGTGCACAGTGGCCGTCCCGTGCTCGTTGACCGAGGCGATCACCAACGCGCTCGACGGCGATGTCGTCCAACTGACCGCCGACGAGTACCGCCTGACCAGCACGCTGGACGTGAACGCCGACAACCTGACCATCCAGGGCCCCGCCGGCATGACCGAACCGGCCGACTTCCTCGCCTATCTGATCTTCCCCAGCCAATCCGAGGGCGGGGTACCCGACAACGACGCCAAGATCCGGATTTTCGGGACCGGCACCCACTTCCAGCGGTTGGCGATCACGGGAGTCGCTGACGGAGCCGCCCTGGTCGGTGCTGGGTTCGCCACGGCGCGCACCACGTACGACCGCGTGCGCATCACCAACAACGGGATCTCGGACACCCTCGTGGGTCGGGGCACCACGATCACGAACAGTGTGATCAAGCAGGAAGGCGCCGGGACATTCGGCTCCGCAGTGGCTATCAGCGGAACCATCACCGGCTCCACCATCTACTCCCGCAACGCTACTGCCGTTCTGTCCAGCACCAGCTACACGTCGGCCCCGAACTGCTCCCTGGTGATCCGCAACTCGCTCCTGTGGGGCGGCTACGCAAACCTCGCCGTGGACGACACCGGATCCGGGACGTGCGCCGGACTCAACGTCGACTACGACTACTCGTGGGTGCCGGCACCTGGGGGTGGCGGGTTCGGCGGCGGGGTGCGGGTGACCGGGTCCAGTTTCCCGGTCATCGGCTTCCACAACTTGCCGGAGAGTCCGGGAGTCTTCGACCCCACGAATCCCAGCGACACCTACCTATCCGATCTGGTGCTACCGCCCGGCTCACCAGCCATCAACGCCGGGTGCACCGCAGGTTGTTCGACCAACGACTACTACGGCCGCCCGCGGCCCATCGGCGCCGCCAACGACATGGGAGCCATGGAACAGTCGCTGCCGCCAGCTTCGTCCGTGCTCGGGATCGGATCGCGAACTCAGTCCGCTGCTCGACTGACCGCGTTGCTGCGCCCGCGAGGGGCAGTCACTGCTTACCAGTTCCAGGTTCGTCGGGTCGGCACCACCACGTGGTCATCCGTCGGCGGCGGCACCCTGAGCACCGGTCTGTTCGGGGCAAGCAGCGTCTCACGCCGGGCCACCTCGCTGCGGCCCGACACCACCTACGACGCACGCCTGATCGCGTCGAACTCCCGCGGCTCACGAACTCCCGCGCCACTCAGCCGGTTCCGGACGCTAGCGCCGCCGACACTCTCTGTGCGCGTGCTCAGGGTCAAGCCGTCGCGCCGAGCAATCCGGGTGTCCAGTTCCGCATTGGTGTCCCACCCCGGGATGCTGGCGCAGCGCGCGACGAGTCGATCGAACGGACGCACCGTGACTCGCTGCTCGACCTCACGGACCGCCACATCCGCGTCGGCCTTCCCGCTCACCTGCACCATGGGGAAGTCGGCCCGCAAGGCGCTCCGCCGTGGATCGTTGAAGGTGACCCTCAAGACGACGTTGGCGCCCGGCTCGGGGGGCTCGGTCACCACGCTGAACCGGTTCACGATCAGGCGCAAGCGGTAGCCAGCGGACTGGCAGGGCGCCCCGAAGCCGGGTCAACCCAGACTGACCAGGGCACTCCCGGCCAGCACCCCCGACAGCGCCACGATCTGGATCGGTTGCAACTTCTGCTTCAACACGAAGAAGGCAAGAAGGGTGATCACGACGGGGCCGAGCGACGACAACACCGAGACCTCGGCCAGATCACCCATCGTTGTGGCTTCTGCGAAGCACGCCCACGAACCGGCGTTGAAGACGCCGATCACGAGCAGCGTGGGCATCGCTGAACGCCTGAGCCCGCCGGTGCTTCGCGTCACCAGGCCCAGCACTCCCACGATCACCGCCGCGGTTATTTCCATCACCATCAACGTGCCGTACAGGTTGTCGGAACTCCCGACGTCGTCGGTCACCTCGGACAGTCCGTAGAGGATCGCAGCCGCAGCAGCCAGCAGGACCGCTGTGCCCTTCGTGCCGCCGCGCATCTCGGGGGCGCCCAGCAGGATCGCACTGGCCAGGGTGACACCGATGCCCACGAGAGTGGTCGTCGACAGGTTCACCCCGTGGGTCAACGACACCACTACCGGCACGATCACGAGTGTCGCCACGATGCCCCCGACGACGCCCATGGTCCCCCGCGCCAAGGCGCTGTAATAGAGACCGTTGGCGACGACCAGGAATACCCCCGTAAGGACACCCGCACGCACATCGATGTGGTCGAAAGCCATCGACTGCGTCGCGAAGCCGACGATCACGAAGACGACGGCGGCGACGGCAGACGCGACGCCTGCGATCGCCCATGCCGATACGTCACGACCCAGCCGACCGGCTAGGAAGTCACTGGAGCCGACGAGCAAGGAGCTCAGCAGAGCCAGGACAGCGGCCACGGCTGCAGCGTAGTGAAAGGTGCGGATCCTCGGCGTGACGACCAGGCGCCGTCGCGGGTGGGCGTCGATACGCGGCTAACGCCGCTACTCACCCCGCGGGGGTGGGGCCACTGTGGGTCAGCCGGTGACGGTGACGCGCACGATCCAGATCTTGCCCGGCACCGACAGTTTGACCTCGGTCTCTCCGGGAGCAACACCCATGCCGCCCGGGTTGATCACGGCCGCGCCGGAGGAGCCCGGCGTCACCGAGACGATCTTCGGGTCGTCGCTCTTGATGGTCCACTCGTCGACCGACGGTGCGTCGACCTCCATCTCGCTGTTCACGTTGAAGTCGATCGCCTGGCCGACCGCCACCGTCGCGCTCGCATCGCCGTAGTCCAGCACCACGGGCTCGGTCACGGGGGCCATCGAACTCTCGGTGGCAGTGGGGGACGCGCTGGTGGCGGACGAGTCGGAACTGGACGACGAGCACCCCGCGAGTCCACCCAGTGCGATCACCGCCACTGCGGCGGTCACAGTTGCTGAACGACGAATCATGGGTCCTCCTCCGACCAGGGCGCCGGCACGCCTGCGCGTAAGCCTCACTGTAGCCACGCAGTAGCCGCGCTCAGTGCGCGGCGGTCGAGTGTCAGCCCGTCGGGTGGCAACGCACCACGCCCGGCGGCTTGACTGACACCAGAAACCCACCCGTGAGTCCCTGGAGAGTCCCGATGTCCCGTTCACCTCTTCCCCTGACAGCGACCATCGCTGCCGGCGCCGCAGCCGTCTTGATCGCCACCGCAGGCGGCGTCGCCGGGGCCACGATCACCGCCGAGGACGAGGATGCGTTCGTCCAGCTCACTCCTGCGGCCGGTCGCACCTCCGGGTGGGGGACGGCCTGGGCCAACCAGGTGATCGAGACGAACTCCCGGGGCAAGCGTGTGGGCAACCAGACCACGGGATGGATGACGGTCTACGGCCTGTCCGCCAAGAGGAAGTACATCGTCACGATTCGCAAGGACGCCTGTGGTTCAAGGAGCGCCAGCGTGTCGTCGAGGAGACACATCCGCACGGACGGTCTCGGCGGGTGGCACGGCAAGTACACACTCGACATCAAGTCAGGCACGAAGTGGGTGGTTCGCGGAGGCTACCGACTGGACGTGGCCAAGAAGGGCGGCCAGATTCACGCGTGTGGCGCCGTACAGGACGACCCCGACATCGGCAACTGACGTTCGGGCCCATTTCATGTGGGCCTCATTGACATCAATATCCGTTTCGTGTTTATATCGATAACACGAAATGGAGGCGTGGTCTCATGGTGCGGACTTACGACATGTCGAAGCGGGCAGCTGCCGCGTCTGAGACAGCCAGTCGGATCACCGACGCAACCGAAAAACTGCTGATCAGCGGCCCCGTCGGCGACGTCACCCTGCAAGCCATCGCCGATGGCGCCGCGGTCACCGTCCAGACGGTGCTGCGCCACATGGGATCGCGCGACGGGTGTTTCGAGGCCGTCGGTGTCCGCCTGCAGGCCCGGGTCGATCAGCAGCGGGGTCACACGCCACCCGGGGACGTGGACGCCGCGATCTGCGGCCTCCTCGACCACTACGAGACCGACGGCCGGTTGGTGCTGAACCTGCTCCTGCAGGAAGGGATGGACTCACCGCTGGCACGTGAGGCAGCGCAGCAGGGCCGCGCCTACCACCGTGCGTGGGTGGAACGGTGCTTCGGTCCACTTCTTCCCGACCGGCGCCGGGGGACGGTCGATGCCTTGGTCGCCGCCACCGACATCTCCGTCTGGAAACTGCTCCGGCTGGACCTCGGTCGGTCGCGGAGCGCCACCCAAGCCGTCATCACCCGAACCGTCCAAGCTCTGCTCGCCGACTGACCGGAGGAAACCATGTCCACCGTCCTGATCTACACCTCACCCGCCCGGGGCCACCTGTACCCGATGATGGACGTCGCCATCGCACTGCGGGACTCCGGTCACCGGGTCGTGGTCCAGACTCTCGCCGATGAGCGCGACACCGTCACCAGCCAAGGCCTCGAGCATCGACCAGTCAATCCCGCCGTCGAAGCGATCCCCCTCGACGACCACGCCGGGGGCAATCCCCTCGCCCAGCTACGTAACACCCTCGCCTGCTGGTTGGCACGCGCTCCGCACGAATTGGACGACCTGACGGCCGCCGAACGCGAGGTTCAGCCGGACCTCCTCGTGGTGGACGCCAACAGTTGGGGGGCGGCCGCCTACGCCGAAGGTCGGAAGCGACCGTGGGCCATGTTCCTGCCGTACTGCCTCCCGGTGCCATCGGCCGACGCCCCCGCCTTCGGACCCGGCTCCCCGGCGCCGAGGCATTGGTTCGACCGGGCGCGCGACCGTCTGGTCTGGGCCGTTCAGCACGCCACGGGCCGCAGCACGGTCAAGCGACTCAACGTCCTGAGAGGCGAAGTGGGAGCGGCTCCGGTAAAGACGGTTTCGGACCTGTATCAGCGCTCCGACGTACTGCTTTACCGCACCGCAGAGCCGTTCGAGTACCCGCGCCGAGACTGGCCGGCCAACGTCCGGGCGATCGGCCCCGGCCTGTGGGCTCCGCCCGGCGAGGAGCCGGAGTGGCTGGCCGATCTGCCCCACCCGCGCACGCTCGTGACGGTGTCGACCGAGTTCCAGGACGACGGACAGATCGTGCGAACGGCGCTGGCGGCACTTCAGGGCCAGCCGGGCAGCGTCATCGTCACCACTGCCGCCCTGGATCCGGATGACTTCGCGACCTCGTCCGAGCGGCTCCACATCAGCCGGACCCTGCCGCACGCGGTCGTCATCCCGGAAATGGATCTTGTGATCACCCACGGCGGAATGGGGTCGGTGCAACGCTCCTTGGCCGCCGGCGTGCCCCTGTGCGTCATCCCGTGGGGTCGTGACCAGAAGGAGTCGGCCCGGCGCGTCCAGCTGGCGGGTGCCGGAACCATGCTGTCCCGATCGCAGTTGACTCCCGAACGGCTCCAGCAGGCCGCCGCCACCGCCCGCACCCTGGAGCCCGGAGCACAGCGCGTGGCGGAAGGATTCCGCCAGGCCGGCGGAGCTGCCGCGGCCGTCGAGATCCTCGAAGCCCAGATGGCCGCCAACGGCCCGTCGCCCATCGGTTCCGCGGGCTGATCGGGTTAAGAACCGGGCGCCTCGGCGAGGATCTCGGCGAAGCCTGCCTTGATCCCGCCCAGAAGCACGTCCACGTCCGTCGCGTGTTCACCATCGCCCGTGATCCCGATGTTGATCTCGTCGGCGTACGAGGTGATCCCCACGATGATCCGCAGCGCACCTTCGATGGGGATGACGGGCAGTTGGTTGGCCACCGCGTATCCCATGAAGTACAGCGGGACCCGCGGTCCGGGCACATTGGTGACGAGCGTCTCCGCGATGTACTGCGAGCCTCCCCCGCTACTGCCGACGACCGCATCCATGATCGGCGCCGGGGTCACCTTGGCCGTGACCTTGGCGAGTTCGTCGGTGATGAGCGGCAGTTTGCTGCGCTTGCTGCGTTTTGTTGCCTGCCGGATCTGCCGGATCCGATCGGCGGCGTCGAGGTCCCCCAATGGCAGCGGCGCCGGGAGGATGCCCACCTGGTTGTTGGCCGCCATGTTCCGGCGCAGACTGACCGGCATCACCGCCCGCAGGGTGCGGCCGTTCGGATCCTCACCACGTGACTCCAGCAGGGTCGTGAATCCAATGGCCACCGCGGCGAGCACCACGTCATTGATCGTGGCGCCCTTGTAGCCCTTCCGCGCGGTCTTGACGTCGGCCAGCGGGTAATGGCCACTCACCCACTTCCGTCGCGCCGAAACCTGACCCGTAAGTGCCGACGGGCGCCGAGGCATGAGGTCGCCCAGGGCACGCATGGTGTCCGGGTAGGTCGAGATGAACTCGCCGAGCATCTCAAAGAACGTGTCGACGGATCGTCCCGCCTTGTCGGCCATGGCCGACCAGCGGCCATCCGGGTCGGGCGGCGGACCCGCCGCGTCGTCGTCCGACGACATCGCAGCGACCGCATCCGCCAGCGTGAAGCCGCCGTCGGGGGTCATGTCGATCAGGTGACCGATCAGGATCAGTGCCCCCTGCCCGTCGGCGATGGCGTGATGCAGTCGGATCACGAACGCCCAGCGGTCCGAGGCGTAGCCCGTGAGGATCGTGAGGTCCCACAGCGGCTTGTCCGCGTCCATGGGGAGTTCCATGAGTTCGGATACGGCATCGTCCAAAGAGCCATCGGTCTCGAGTCGACGCACGTGATGGGTGAGGTCCGGCTCCACCTCGACCCACTTCATGGACCGGATCTTGGTGCGGCTCTCCTCGACCCGTTGCCGGAACCGCGGCATGCCCGAGATGCGACCGGCAACGAAGTCACGGACCGCGTCGACGTCGGGCGCCTCCCCGTCGATCTCAGAGACGGCCCCGACCGCCACGGGTGGACCCGACTTCTCCAGTTCCAGGAACATCGCGTCTACGGGACCCAGCCGATCCATGTGTACCTCCTGCGCCGACAAGCTGCTGACGCACCATCCCACCGTGTCGAGGGGGCCTGTGTCGCGCGATGACTGACGCTGACCGCGAAATCACTCAGTTGCGGCGGGGAGAAGGACCTGTGCCGCCGTCGCGGAGAGAGGGAACGGGCTACGAACTCATCAGCGCGACGAGTTGATCCAGCGCGGCCCCCCAGCCTGCCTCGAAGCCCATCTGTTCGTGCGTTTCCCGTCCGGCTCGGTCGGCGTGTTTCACCGTCGCTCGGTAACGCGTGCCGGTGCCGGTCGGTTCCAGGTCGATGAAGGCTGTGAACGCGAACTCGCCCGACGGGACTGCGGGTCGGAAGCCGGGCAGCAGCGCACCGGTCCAGGCAAACCGCCGGCCGGGGGCTGCTTCGAGCACGCAGCCGGTACCGCCACCGCCCTCTCCGTCGGGTCCGGCCATGACGGTACGGAAGACCCCGCCCGGTCGTGGATCGACCTCGGCTTCGATCGTCCGCCATGGCGCCGGGGTGAACCACTGCATCAGCAGTTCCGGTTCGGTCCAGGCACGCCAGACCAGTTCGGGGGCGATGGGCACCTCGCGCTCCAGCACAAGATCCAACTCGGGGTCGAAAGCACGATCGGACATGACGCTCCTCAGTCTGGTCAGAGGGTCCGGTCTATCAGACGACCCATCCGGTCATGCCCTGCACCCGGCGTCCGTCCGGCATCCGGTTCCTGTGACGTCCCATCCCCCGCCCGTGATTGGCTGAGCCCATGGTGGACGACACAGGACCCTTCTTCCACGGGACCAAGGCCGACCTCGCGGTCGGCGATCTCCTTCGACCCGGCTACTCGTCCAACTTCGGGGAACGGCGGACCGCCAACTTCATCTACCTCACAGCGACACTCGACGCTGCGATCTGGGGCGCCGAGTTGGCCGCGGGCGACAGCCCCGGGCGGATCTATCAGGTGGAACCGACCGGTCCGTTTGAGGACGACCCGAACCTGACGGACCAGAAGTTCCCCGGCAACCCCACCCGGTCGTATCGCACGCGCGACCCACTCCGAGTGGTCGGCGAGGTGACCGATTGGGAACCGCACGCGCCCGACGTGCTGCAGGCGATGCTGGACCGGCTCGACGAGTTGAGACGTCAAGGAGTCGAGGCCATCAACGAGTGACGGGCATCAGCGCCAACCGGCCGCGGGGTGACTGGGCGTGGCACCCCACCGGCCGCGGGGGGAGTAGGCGCGACAGCCCCCACCGGCCGCGGGGTGAGTAGCGCGCAGCGCGTATCGAAGCCAAGGCCGACCTCCGACCCGCACCCAGGTACGAGCCGACCTGAGCGGGCTTCGATACACCGCCTCCGGCGGCACTCACCCCGCAGAGTGCGGCACTCACCCCGCTGAAGGCCGTCGGCACCCGCAGTCACTGGGTGACCGCCGACCTGGGGCGGTTTCGATACGCGGGCTGACGCCCGCTACTCAACCCGCAGGCCCCTGGCCGATCCAGCCGCTGGGTGGGTTCGG
>CAZVYU010000093.1:0-9937 GCA_964631645.1 uncultured Actinomycetes bacterium | reverse complement strand
CCGCGCAGCACCCGGCCCGCTGCCTCAGGGACTGAACGCCAGCACCAGGAACGCACCGAACACGGCCAGGTGCACCCCGCCCTGGACCAGCGTCGCCCGCCCGGGGATCACCGTGAGGCTGCCCAGAACGACCGTCAACGCCAGCAGGGTCACCCCCGTCGGGGGAAGTCCCAGTACCAGTGGTCCTTGCATCCACACGGAGGCCAGCGCGATGGCCGGAATGGTCAAACCGATGCTGGCGATGGCCGACCCATAGGCCAGGTTCACCGCCGTCTGCATCCGCTGCCGCCGCGCCGCCCGGACCGCCGCCAGCGTCTCGGGCAGAAGCACCAACAACGCGATCGCCACCCCCACGACCCCCAGCGGAAGTCCGGCCTCGGCTACCGCTGATTCCAGAGCCGGCGACACCGTTTTGGCAAGCCCGACGACGGCCACCAACGACAGCAGCAGCAGTCCGCCGCTCGCCCAGGCCGCTCGCCGACCAGGTGGCGCCGCATGCTCGTCGGGATCGTCGCCCACCGGTAGGAAGTAGTCCCGGTGTCGGACGGTCTGAGCGAAGACGAACAGACCGTAAAGCACCAGACACATGAGCGACGCGAAGACCAGCTGCGGCGTGGTGAGCGTCGGTCCCTGCGTGCTTTGTGTGAGAGCGGGCAGTACCAACGTGATCGTCGCCAACGCCGCTATCGTGGCCAACGCCGCACGGCTGCCTTCGGACTGGAACACAGCCACCGGACGTCGCCAGACGGCAACCAGCAGTGACAGTCCAAGAATGCCGTTGCAGGTGATCATCAACGCGGCAAAGACCGTGTCCCGCGCCAACGTCGCCTTGTCGGGACCGCCCCCGAGCATGAGGGTCACGATCAGGCCCACCTCGATCACCGTGACGGCCACCGCGAGGACGAGAGAACCGAAGGGTTCGCCCACTCGATGGGCCACGACCTCCGCGTGATGCACTGCGGCGATGACGCAGCCACCCAGGGCGACGGCCGCGGCTCCGAGCAGTACCGCCGGCTCGGTCCGGCCCCAGCTCAGCGCCAGAACGGCGATCCCCACGATCGGCACTAATACCGGCCAACGCATCAGGTGAGACACCAGCCCACCATTTCACGCGCTGACCAAGCCTCGAACCTACGGTACCGTAGGTCAATGTCCAGTGAGTCCGCTGCCGCAGGCGATCGCCTCGACGATCTGCGCCACACGATCGAAGCGACCGTCAAGCCTCGATTGCGCGGCTGGCTGCACTTCGGTGCGGCACCGCTGGCGTTCGTCCTGGGTCTCGCTCTCCTGGTCGTGACGCCCACCCAGTCGCTGCGCCTGGCCGTCGCCGTGTACCTGGCCACCACGATCCTGCTGTTCGGCGTCAGCGCCAGCTATCACCTGGGAGCGGGTGGACCGCGCACTCAGGCGACCCTGCACCGCCTCGACCACGCCAACATCTACCTGTTCATCGCGGGCAGCTACACACCATTGGCGGCCGCCCTGCCCGACCGCACCACCGGCACCGTGATGCTGGTGCTGGTCTGGAGCATCGCGCTCCTCGGCCTCGTGGTGCGCGTGTGGTGGTGGAATGCACCCCGGTGGCTGGTCGTCGGTTCGTATCTGGCTCTGGGCTGGGTGTCGGTGTTCTTCCTGCCCGCGATCTGGCGGGAGTTCGGCCCGCTGATCGTGAGTCTGCTGGCCCTCGGGGGCGTCCTGTACTCGATCGGTGGCGTCGTCTACGCCCGCCGCCGCCCCGACCCCCACCCCGGGTGGTTCGGCTTCCACGAGGTGTTCCACGCCTTCACCATCGCCGCCTTCCTGGCCCAGTACGCCGCCATCGCGCTCACCGTCACCTGACCGTCCGCCAGGGGACCGCAAAACTCGGGCACCGCCGCACACCTCGGCCGTAGCGGCGCATCCATGCCCGACGTTGGTGATGGAACGCGAGTTTTGCGGTCCCCTGGGCGCGCGGCAGGGGGTGGGGACCGCCTGTTCATGACCCGGGGATCGACATCGTTGTAGTTCGGGACAAGCGGGGAAAACCACGGGGTCGGGATGGGGTTATCCCCGACTGTCAACAGATCCGCCTCGTTCACCCACACCCCCTGCGGATGACGCCACGCTGGCTTACCCCGGAGACGCAGGGTTGTCCACACTGTCCCCAGATCCGATGACTACTACTACCCCTCTCCCTCTCGATGACCAGTGAGTCTTCTGGTGTGTGGACCATGACGCGAATCCCGCGGGCAGTTCGACGGCCATCGAGCCGAATCACACGAGAGGGTCGGCTCCGGAGGTCACGATCGTGTGTCAGGATTGGGCACCGAATCGCTGGAGGGACGCCCATGAAACTCAGGGTGGAACAGGAGGACCTGGCCGAAGCCGTGGCCTGGACGGCTCGGACCCTGCCCGCGCGCCCGACCACGCCGGTGCTGTCCGGGGTGAAGCTGACCGGCGACTCCGATCACATCACGTTGGCCGCCTTCGATCTCGAGGTGTCGGCCAAGGCCGAGGTCGGCGCCGTCGTCGACGAACCCGGAACGGCCATCGTCAACGGCCGCCTGCTGGCGGAGATCGCCAAAGCGCTGCCGGCTCAACCGGTCGAGCTCGGCCTGGAAGGCAACCGCGTCGCTCTGCGCTGTGGTCGGTCCTCGTTCGGCCTGCCCACGATGCCGGTCGAGGACTACCCCCAACTGCCCGATCTGCCGCCGCACGCCGGCCAGGTGTCGGCCACGGACTTCGCCGCTGCCGTGGCGCAGGTCGCGATCGCCTCGAGCAAGGACGACACCCTTCCGGTGCTCACCGGCATCCGCGTGGAGTTGTCTGCCCAGACCATGCGTCTGGTCGCCACCGACCGGTACCGCCTCGCGGTGCGCAGCATCCCGTGGCAGCCGACCGGCGGCGGGGTGGAGCACACGACGTTGGTCAAGGCCCGGCAACTGGCCGACCTGGGTCGTTCACTCGGTCATTCGGATGTGGTGCAGATCGCCCTCGGCGAGGACAACGACGGCCGCATCGGCTTCGGCGTCGATGGGCGGGAGCTGGTGACCCGGTTGCTCGGCGGCGAGTTCCCCCGCTACGAACAACTTCTGCCCAGCGAGAGCCACACCGTCGCGACGGTCGAGACGGGGCTGCTGATCGAGGCGGTCAAGCGCGTGAAGCTCGTCGCCGCCGAACGCACCGCACCGATCAAACTCCAGTTCAGCGACGGCGAAGTGCTGCTGCGCGCCGGTGCCTTCGACGATGCGCAGGCCAGTGAGACGCTGGAATGTTCCACCGACGGTGACTCGCTGGAGATCGCCTTCAACCCCGACTACCTGCTCGACGGGCTCGGGGCCATGGGCGCGGAGTCGACCACCTTGTCCTTCACCACCGCCAACAAGCCGGCTGTCCTGAGTCCGGCGGACGCGAGCGACGGCGGCACCCCGGACTATCAGTACCTGCTGATGCCGGTGCGGCTCAGCAACTAGTCGGGTGTGGGTCTCCCGGCTCCAGGTCACCGACTTCCGGTCCTACGCCGCTGCGGATCTGGAGCTGGCACCGGGTGCAGTGGTTCTGGTCGGACCCAACGGGCAGGGCAAGACCAATCTGGTCGAAGCGATCGCCTACAGTTCGGCGCTGGACAGCCACCGGGTGCACGGTGACGCAGCCCTGGTGCGAGCCGGCTGTGATCGGGCGGTCATCCGCACAACGGTGGCCACGACTACCGGCCGCGAGGCGACGGTCGAACTGCAACTGAACCCCGGCCGTGCCAACCGGCTGCAACTCAACGGGCAAGCGGTGCCACGCAGCCGAGATGTCGTGGGCACGGTGCGGTGTGCGGTGTTCGCGCCGGAGCACCTGCGCCTGGTGAAGGGTGATCCGGCGGACCGGCGAAGGTTCGTGGACTCGGTCATGGTGCAGGTTGCGCCGCGGTATCTGGCGGTCCGGGCCGACTTCGAGCGTGCGCTCAAACAACGCAACGCCGCCCTCCGGTCGCTGAGTTCAGCCCCCACCTCCGAGTCGGAGGCGGTGTTGGCCGTGTGGGACGAGCGGTTCGTCCCCCTTGCCACCGAACTCACCTGGGGTCGCATCAACGCGGTGCGGCAGTTGGCCGGAGTCGTCGCCGACTCCTACCGATCGATCAGTCCCACCGAGGACGAGGTCGCGGTCGGCTACGAGTCATCGGTGGCGGCCACGGAGTGGGAGACCCGCGATGAACTGGCAGCCGACCTCGCCGAGTCGTTGCGTGGATCACGCCGCGACGAGTTGCGCCGGGGGGTGACGCTGATCGGACCCCATCGCGACGACCTGACCCTGCTGCTGAACGGGCATCCCGCCCGGACGTTCGCCAGCCAAGGGGAATCGTGGTCGTTGGCATTGGCGCTGCAGTTGTCGTCGTTCCACGTGCTGAACCGCATCGCCGACGACCCGCCAGTACTGATCCTCGACGACGTGTTCGCCGAGTTGGATGAACAGCGCCGCGAGCGTCTGCTGGCGGCGGTGGTCGACGCGGATCAGGTCGTGGTCACCGCCGCGGTGCCGGCCGACGTCCCCGATGGTCTCTCCGGCCGACGGTTCACGGTCAGCAAGACCGACGGTGAGTCACTCGTCGTGCCCAGCGAATGACCGGAGGTGACTACGGGGGACACGTCCGGGCCAATCTGCTCCTACGGAATCGGCAACTGTGACGGTGTGCCGAAGGTGACGCGTTACCGTTCCGCATGACTCGTGGGGTGGATGTGGTCCGGCGCGCTCTGGTGGCAGCCGTGACGGTGGGACTGATGATCGGTCTGATAGGTGCTCCCCCGGCGGGTGCTGCCCGGACCTGCACACCTGATGACGAGCCGATTCGGGTGGGAATCGCGGAGGCCAAGGGCTGCTACAGCACCGTCACCATCGATGGTGTCAACGGCTACCGCTTCAGCGAGAAGTTCCAGTTGAACGGTTGGACGGTCACCCCCAACGGCACCTCCTCGGTCGTCTTCGTGCCCACCGTGGGCAAGCGGCAGGGCGTCATCCGCACCGATGGGGGAACCGTGGCGCTGTCAGCGACCAATGCCAAGTTCGGCACCTTGAACTTCCGCTCGATCAGCTTCAACGAGGCGCCCCCCAATCAGGGACAGATGACGCTGGCGGAGAGTGCCCTCGCACAGCCATTCCCGATCCTCTTCTCATTGACGCCACTGGGAGTGAGTCAGCCGATCGTGTTGGAGAGCGGCGGCCAGTCATCAGTCGAACTCACCTTCGACCTGGGCGGTCTGTTGGGCCAGTGGCTTGCCAAGACGGAGAAGAAGCTGGGTTTCTCGTTGTCGTACGCGATTGCCAACGGAGCCTTCACCGTCGAAGGCGGCAGCGGCTCAGTGAAGGACTTCGAGATCCTCAAGGAGTTGTTCACCGTCAATGAACTCACGATCGCCGTCGACTCCAACAGCATCAGGGCAACCTTCGAGGGTTCGTTCAAACTGCCGCGAAACGGCCTGTCGATCGGCGGCACGGTCGGCTTCGAGCGCGATACCGGTATTCCTGTCGAGATCGGGTTCAAGTCCGACGGGGCCAATGTTCAGATGGGGACGACCCCGATCTACTGGCAGGGGCTCGGCTTCGACTTCAAGTGGCCACCACCGCCGCGTCCCGGAGTTCCGGCCCCTCCCTTCTATGGCGAGGGAGAGATCTCGTTCTCAGCCGGACGCAAGGAGAAGTTCCTGGGCAGGGATGTGGCACCGGTGGAGTGGTCCAACATCGCCCGTGTGGCCAGCCGGGACGAGGTCAAGAAACTGCCCGGATACTTCGGCTTGTACGGCAGGGCGCGTATCTTCGGCCTCGACATCGCCGACGCCGACTTCACGTATTACTTCGGTGTCGGGGCGCAGTTCGGTCTGCGGATGGGGATCGGCTTCCCGTCCGGCAGGAATGACCCGGGCCAGCCGAACTACGTGGGGGGTGGGTTCCGCGGCGCCATCTGGAATGAGGGCTTCAATCTGGAGGGCTCCGGTCAGTTGAAGCTCGTCGGGGTCCAGATGGCGGCGGCGGAGATGATCATCTCCAACTTCGGTATCGCCGGGTGTTTCAAGTTCGGCCTTGCGGTGGGCGGGGGGATCCGCTGGTCGGACGGAAAGGGTCAGGCCTTTGCTGGTCTCACCTGTGACATCGGCCAGTACCGCCGCCGCATGCCGGCGGGAGGGGCCTTCCCCCGTGCCGGCGCCGATACCGACGAGACTCCCGTGACGCTGGTGGGGCGGGACCGAGTGGTCAAAGTCGTGGCGGCACCGGGCGAGGATGAAGCCCCGCACGTGGTCCTCGAGGGTGACGACGGCGAGTCGATCCGGTCCCCACATCCTGATGACGAAGACGGCCTGGTGACTCGCGAAGACGGTCGTGCGATCAGTGACGACGACCGAACGACGTTGTTCATCCTGCCGCCGGGTTCCGAGGGGGACTGGAGCCTCCGCGAACTCCCGGGTTCGAGTGAGGTGGCCGACGTGTACGTCGCACGGGCGACCCGAGATCCCGAGATCGACGCCCGGGTCACCGGGAACCCGCGACGTGCGCGCCGGACCCTGACGTGGAACGCCACCGACCGTCGTCACCAGACCCTGCTGTTCACCGAGCGCCTGCCCAACGGCAAGGAGGTCGTGATCCGTAAGACCCGCAAGGCCAGTGGCAAGGTGCGGTTCACCCCGACCCAGGTACCGGGATCTTTCGGAGAACGGGAGCTGAAGGTCCGGGTCATGCAGCGACTGAACACGCCCCGTGACGAACAACGGCTGGGTCGCTTCGTGGTCTCCCGCCCGCCGAGGCCTGGTGGGATCCGAGCGATGAGCGCCCATCGACACTCTGACCGGGTGTCGGTGAAATGGTCCAAGGCCCGCAACGCGCGCTCATACGAGGTCAAGGCGAAGGTCGTGGGGTTCCCGCTGATCCACCGCGAAGTGGTGAGGGGACGCAAGGCGCGACTCGATGTCGAGGCCATCGCCCCGCTGCGGGTCACGGTGACTCCGCTGGGTCGCCTCGACCGTCGCGGGCCCGGTGTCTCCACGCGTATCCGGGCCAAGGCCGGGATGCCCTGATCAGTGTTGGGGGACGGACCCCACGCGTATCGTTGCCCCATGGCCGACGAGACGCGACCCGGGGACGGTCGGCAGCTCGGGGCAAGCGTTCCCGACACCTCGGCTGACCCCGCGCTCGTGGCGCTGGCCCGGGTGCGGGCAGCGGGAAGGCGTTCCGCCGCACGACGGACCCCACGACCGACCCAGTTCACCGCCGCTGGCCCCGACGCCCGGGATCCGCAGCCGCTGGGATCGTGTGTCACCCGCTGGGTCAGCGGGAACGGATACGACCAGGAGATCGCCGTCGCGGGTCTGGCCGATGGCTGGGCGACGATCGTGGGCGAGCAGGTGGCCGCCCACGTCACGGTGGGAGAGTTCACCGCCGCCACCGGCGACCTGGTCCTGCAGGCCGATTCGCCGGAGTGGGCGCTGCAACTGCGCTACCTGATGGGGCAACTGCAACGTCGCATTGACGAAGAGATCGGTCCTGATGTCGTGCGCCGGATCACCGTCCGGGGCCCCGGACGGGCCCCCCGCGGCGGCTGGCGCGTTCGCACCGGAAGACGCAGCCCCCGCGAATAATCGCCAGAATCCGGCCCGATCCCATGTAGGTAGGGGGGATCACCCCCCAGGGTCACTCGCGGGAAAACCGCGTTCTCGGCCCGGCGGATGCAAAGGCACGGCCAGATCCACGCTAGAATGGCCGTTCCGGGTCGTCCTCCTTTGTGGGCACCCTGCCGCCAGCCAAAGGAGAACAGCGTGTCCTACGACGCCAGTGCGATCACTGTGCTGGAGGGTCTGGAAGCAGTTCGCAAGCGGCCGGGTATGTACATCGGCTCCACGGGCGAACGCGGCCTGCATCACCTCGTCTACGAAGTCGTGGACAACGCCGTCGACGAAGCCATGGCCGGGTACTGCGACCGGATCGACGTCACCCTCCTGGCCGACGGCGGCGTCCGGGTCATCGACAACGGCCGCGGCATCCCGGTCGACATCCAGGAGAGCGAAGGCCGACCCGCGGTCGAGGTCGTCCTCACCGTGCTCCACGCCGGCGGCAAGTTCGGCGGCGGTGGGTACTCGGTGTCCGGCGGTCTGCACGGAGTCGGCGTATCCGTCGTCAACGCCCTGTCGACGCGCCTCGCGGTCGAGGTTCGCCGCGACGGCGCCACCTGGACCCAGGGCTACGACCACGGCGTCCCGGAGGCCGACCTCGCCCGCGGCACGGGCACCGACGAGACCGGGACCGCCATCACGTTCTGGGCCGACGACCAGATCTTCGAGACCACCAAATACGACTTCGAGACCCTCGCCCGCCGGTTCCAGGAGATGGCATTCCTCAACAAGGGCCTCACCATCAGCCTCACCGACGAACGCGATCCCACGCCCCACGACGGCGAACTCACCGAGGAGGATCTCGAGGACCGCCGCGAGGTCGAGTACCACTACGCCGGCGGGATCGCCGACTTCGTCCGCCACCTCAACGCCACCAAGGGTCCGGCGAACCCGACGGTGATCCACTTCGAGGACGAGACTCCCGACCGCCGCATGGCGGCCGAGGTCGCGCTGCAGTGGAACCAGGGTTTCTCCGAGTCGGTCTACACCTTCGCCAACACCATCAACACGGTCGGCGGCGGTACCCACGAAGAAGGGTTCCGCACCGCGCTCACGTCCTTGATGAACAAGTTCGCCCGCGAGTGGGGGATCTTGAAGGACAAACAGCCCAACCTGTCCGGCGAGGACATCCGCGAAGGACTCACCGCCATCGTCTCGGTCAAACTCGCCGAGCCGCAGTTCGAAGGCCAGACCAAGGGCAAACTCGGCAACACCGAGGCCAAGACGTTCGTCCAGAAGATCGTCAACGACCATCTCGGTGCGTGGTTCGAGGCCAACCCCAACGAGGGCAAGGCCATGGCCCGCAAGTCCGTCGACGCGGCCTCGGCCCGGCTGGCGGCGCGAAAGGCGCGTGACCTGGCCCGCAACCGCAAGGGCCTGCTGGGCGGCGCCGGACTGCCCGGCAAACTCATCGACTGTTCCGGGCGGGAACCCGAGAACAACGAACTCTTCATCGTCGAGGGCGACTCCGCCGGTGGCAGCGCCCGCAGTGGCCGCGATCCGCAGACCCAGGCGATCCTGCCCATCCGCGGCAAGATCCTGAACGTCGAGAAGGCCACCCCCGACCGGGCGTTGGGCAACACCGAGGTCCAGGCCATCATCTCGGCGTTGGGCACCGGCGTCGACGACGAGTTCGACATCGCCAAACTCCGGTACCACAAGCTCGTGCTCATGGCAGACGCCGATATTGACGGCCAGCACATCCGCACCCTGCTGCTCACCTTCCTCTACCGCTACATGAAGCAGCTCGTCGAGGGCGGCCACATCTTCCTGGCGCAGCCGCCGCTGTACAAGATCGAGTGGACCAACCACGGCATCGACTACGCCTACTCCGACCGCGAACGCGACGCGCTCATCGAGGTCGGCCAGGCCGAGGGCCGCCGGATGAAGAAGGGCGAGGAGGTCCAACGGTACAAGGGGCTCGGCGAGATGAACGCCAGCGAGCTGTGGGAGACCACCATGGACCCGCAGCGTCGGGTGCTGCTGCAGATCACCCTCGACGACGCCGCCCAGGCCGACGAGATGTTCAGCGTCCTTATGGGCGAAGACGTCGAATCCCGCCGTTCCTTCATCCAGCGCAACGCCCGCGACGTGCGCTTCTTGGACATCTGACCGGAGGTCTGACCCATGCCTGACGACATCGACGAACTGACGCCCGCCGCCGGCCGCATCGAACCGGTCGACCTGCAGACCGAGATGCAGCGCTCGTACCTGGACTACGCGATGTCGGTCATCGTGTCCCGGGCGCTGCCCGACGTCCGCGACGGGCTCAAGCCGGTACACCGCCGCGTGATCTACGCCATGTACGACGGCGG
>CAZVYU010000092.1:0-10120 GCA_964631645.1 uncultured Actinomycetes bacterium | reverse complement strand
TCGCGCCCGGCGATGCCCAAGAGGTCCTGAGCCACTTCTACGGCCGACCCGCCGACCTCCCCGACGATCACGTGGCGGACCTGGCCGTCATCGGCGCCGGTCCCGCCGGGCTGGGCACTGCCGTGTATGGCGCGTCGGAAGGTCTGGACACCGTCGTGCTGGAGGCCGAGGTCGTCGGCGGGCAGGCGGGGACCAGCTCGATGATCCGCAACTACCTGGGTTTTCCCCGTGGGATTCCCGGCATGCGACTGGCCCAACGGGCCCACAACCAGGCCGCCCGGTTCGGGGCGCGGTTCTTCTCCGGGGCCCGGGTGACCGAGTTGATCCCCGGAGATCCGCACACCGTGCGGACCCGGTACGGCGACGTGCGGGCGCGGGCCGTGGTGATCACCTCCGGGGTCACCTACCGCACTTTGGGCGTTCCCGAGGTGGAGCAGTTCGTGGGTCGCGGGGTTTACTACGGCAGCGCCATGACCGCCGCCCGCGAGATGACCGACGCTGATGTCGTCGTGGTCGGCGGTGGGAACTCCGCGGGCCAGGCCGCGCTGCACCTGGCTCGATTCGCCCGCTCGGTCACGATGGTCGTGCGGCGCCCGGATCTGAGCGCGACCATGTCGCAGTATCTGATCGACGAGATCGCCCATTCCGAACGGATCCGGGTCCGGCCGTCGGCAACGGTGACCGGTGGGGGCGGCGCCGGGCGCCTGGAGTTCCTCGAGATCACCGACAAGATCACGGGCAACGTGGAAAGACTGCCGGCGCAAGGGCTGTTCCTCCTGCTGGGCGCCCGACCCCACACGGACTGGCTTCCCCCCGAGATCGCCTGTGACGCGCACGGGTTCGTCCTCACCGGGCGGGATGTTCCGCGGTCCGCATGGTCGGACGATGTCCCCCCGGCGCCCGCCAGCACGACCCTGCCGGGCGTGTTCGCCGCCGGGGACATCCGCAGCGGGTCGATGAAGCGGGTGGCCGCAGCCAGTGGCGAGGGCGCCTCGGTGGTCCCGTATGTCCACACGTGGCTCGGGTTCTGATGTCGCGCCTGACCCCACGGATGCAGCCGCACGCCGGCACCATCTTCGGGGACATGTCGGCGCTGGCCACCCGGCTCGGTGCGGTGAACCTGGGGCAGGGGTTCCCCGACACCGACGGACCTCGCGAACTGCAGGACGCCGCGATCCGGGCGATCCGCGAGGGACACGGCAACCAGTACCCACCCGCGCATGGCCTGCCGGAGCTGCGGCAGGCGATCGCGGAGCACCAGAGCCGGTTCTACGGTCTGGAGTTCGATTGGCGCGACGAGGTTGTCGTCGGGACCGGGGCGTCGGAGGTCATCGGCGCGGCTGTCCTGGCGTTGGCGGACCCCGGCTCGCAGGTGGCGCTCTTCGACCCGTACTTCGACCTCTACCCGGCGGTGATCGCCCTGGCGGGCGCGAGCCGGCTCAGTGCGCCGTTGGCCGGTCCCGCGCTGCGGCCGGACATCGACACCCTCGTGGCGCAACTGACGCCGCGCACCCGGGTCCTGCTGCTCAACTCACCGCACAACCCGACCGGCATCGTCTTCACCCCTGACGAGCTGCAGCGGCTGGCAGAGGTCGCGATCCAGCACGACCTGGTCGTGATCTCCGACGAGGCGTACGAACACCTGTGGTTCGACGACCACCGGCACATCCCGATCGCGACCCTGCCCGGGATGGCGGAGCGCACCATCACCATCGGGTCCGCCGGCAAGACGTTCTCGTACACCGGGTGGAAGGTTGGTTGGGCGACCGGTCCGGCGGACCTGATCGCGGCCGTCCGGGTGGTGCGTCAGCATCTGTCGTACGTGTCGAGCGGGCCCTTCCAGTGGGCGTTCGCCGAAGGGCTGCGGTTTCCGGACTCCTACTTCGAAGAGTTCCGGGCGGGTCTGGCGGCGCAGCGCGACCATCTGTCGGCGGGGTTGGCCGCGCTCGGGATGAGGACGCTGACGACACAGGGCACGTACTTCATCACGACCGATGTCACCGACGCCGGGTTCGCCTCGGGCACCGAGTTCTGCGACTGGATCCCCGAGCACGCCGGGGTTGTGGCGATTCCCTTGAGCGCCCTGAGCGATCACACCGACGCGGAGCCGTATGTGCGGTGGGCGTTCTGCAAACAACCGTCGACGTTGGACGAGGCGCTGGCCCGGTTGGAGCGGGCGCTGGGGTGACGCGGGAGCTGGGGGACGCCCAGTCGTTCGGCTAGTCGGTCAGGGTGTATCCGGCCTCGTCGACGGCAGCGGCGACGACCTCGCGAGCGACCCCGTCAGCACTGGTGATCTGTACGACCGAGCGTCCTTCGGGCTTCAGGTCGACCGCGACAGCGGTGACTCCGGGCAGTGCCGACACCTCGTCGGTGACGGCGGCGACACAGTGCTGGCAGGTCATTCCGGTGACGGCGTATTCGGCGATGACGGTCATGGTTCCAGGGTAGCCACGGTGTGCGGGGTGAGTGCAGCCGAAGGCGGTGTATCGAAGCCCGCCCAGCACGGCCCGTACCCACCGCGGTCACCCACTGCGAGCCGCAGGAAGCCTTGGCTTCGATACGGCGCTACGCGCCTACTCACCCCGCGGCCTGGTCACCCCGCGGCCGAGTTACCCCGCGGCCGGGGGAAGATCCACCACCCCGATGCAGTCGGTCGCCAGGCTGCCCAGGTACAGCCGGCTCCCGTGCTGGCGCACGCCCGTCACCATGAAGAACCGGTCGTCGGTGCCGTACAGATCGTGCACGATGTCACCGGCCGGCGACAGCGCCCGCGCCCACACGGTCGTCGCCGGCTTCGGGTGCAGGAACTCCGGCAACGCCCACACGCCGGTGCGCAACCACGGCAGCCCGGCCAACCGGTCCAGCACCGCTGTGCGCGGGCTCGCCATCGCGATCCAGATCGACCCGTCCTCGCCGGTGGACAGGTTGTCCGGGAAGGCGGGCAGGATGTCGCCGAACGTCTCGCTCCGTCCCGCGTCCTGACCGGTCAGCCACACGCGAGTGAGCTCGTACGACCCGGTCTGTGCCACGACGACGAACGACTCGTCGGGGGCCAGCGCAACCCCGTTGGCGAACTGCAGCCCATCGACCAGCACATCGACCTGACCGTCCGGAGTGCGCCGCAACAACCGGCCGGTACCGGAGTGTTCGAGCAGGTCGGCGGTCCAGTGGGTGAGCTCGAACCGCTGCGTCGAGTCCGAGAAGTAGATCGTCCCGTCGGCGGCCACGGCTGCGTTGTTGCACACATGAAGGTCGTGCGAGCCGCGCGGGACCAGCGTCTGGATGGCCCCCGAGGTGTGGTCCAGCAGCAGCAGCCCACGCTCTGCGTCACACACGACGATGCGGCCGTCCGGATGCGCCTCCAATCCGAGCGGACGACCCGAGGTGTCCGCCACGATGTCGATCCGGCGACCGTCCAGCGTCACGCGCAGCACCCGACCGTCATCGAGACCCGTGTACAGCCGGTCGTCGACCACCAACGTGTCCTCGGGCCCGGTGCCAGGGACTGCCAGATGCGCCGACACCTCGATGGCGGTGGGGGCCGGCCCCTTGGGCGCCGGCGTGGGGCGCCAGGAGCGCGGTGAGATTCCGGGTCGACCGAGCATGAAACAACCTCCAGCTGTGCCGTCCCACGGTAGAGGAACCCCGAGTTCAGGGTCGACCTTGCCATTTCGCAATAACGCGATATATCGTGACTGTTGTCAGATACATCCGATCAGGCAGATCGGCAGCACGAAGGAGTACTGATGACTGACACACACTTTTCCGCCGCCCCACCTGTGGGCCTGCGGGACAACGACCCCGCCCCGGACCACGAGCGACGGGGTCGACGACACCACCGACGGGCCCGAAGGGCCATGGCACAGGAAAGGATGAGAGCGATGATGGGACACGGAGGACCGATGGGACCGGGAGGACCGATGGGACCAGGTGGACGCCGAGGCCGAGGGCCACGCGGACCGATGGGACCGATGGACTGGTTCGGCGGCCCGATGGGCCCCGCTGGACCGGGCGGACCGGGCCCGTGGGGTCCTGGGGGTCGGCGACGCGGCCGACGTGAGCGCGGTGACGTGCGCGCGGCGATCCTGCTGCTGCTGGCCGAACAACCCCGCCACGGCTACGAGATCATCACCGAGATCGCCGACCGCAGCGACGGGGCCTGGCAGCCGTCGCCTGGGTCGGTCTACCCGACCTTGAAGCGGCTCGCCCGCGAAGGTCTGGTGGGACCCGACAAGGATGACTCGGGCAAGCGCGTGTTCAGCCTGACCGACGCCGGCCGTGAGGTGGTCGAGGCCGAACGCGAGGCCTGGGGGGAACCCTGGGCGCAGGCAGAGGCCGGCGACGAGTCCGACAACACCGAGCGCACCGCCCTGTGGCAGGAGGCCCAACAGTTGGCCGCTGCGGTGTGGCAGGTCTCGCAGCTCAACAAGCCGGAGGACCTGACCGCCGCCGCGGAGGCGCTGGCGGAAGCACGCAAGGCGATCTACCGACGCCTGGCCGAGTAGCGCGGGGCCGCCCCTTCTGTGGGGTGAGTAGCGCGAAGCGCGTATCGAAGCCCACGTTCGACGATGAGTGGGCTTCGATACACCGCCTCCGGCGGCACTCACCCCGCAGACGGGGCGAGGACGGGAGGCTGCTTCGGCGGCTCAGTCGGGCTTGCGGCTCACCGACAGGTGATCCAACTCGTCGCCGGCCACGTCCACCAACACGGTGTCGCCGTCGCGGACCGCACCGGACAGGATCTCCTTGGCCAGCGGGTCGCCGACGGCTGACTGCACCAGACGCCGCAGGGGGCGGGCGCCGTACGCCGGATCGAACCCGTTGATCGCCAGCCAATCCTTGGCCGCCTGGGTCACCTCGAGCGTTAGCCGCCGGTCGGCCAGCCGCTTCTGCAGCGAGTCCAGCTGCAGATCCACGATGTGGGTTAGGTCGTTCGTGTCCAGCGGGTGGAACATGACCGAGTCGTCGAGCCGGTTCAGGAATTCCGGCTTGAAGTGCTGGCGCACGACATCCATCACCAGTTCTTCGCGTTTCTCGAAGTCCATGCTCTGGTCGACCAGGTACTGGCTGCCCAGGTTCGACGTCAGGATCAGGATCGCGTTGCGGAAGTCCACCGTCCGGCCCTGGCCGTCAGTCAGACGGCCGTCGTCCAATACCTGCAACAGGACATCGAACACCTCGGGGTGCGCCTTCTCGACCTCGTCGAGCAGCACCACCGAATACGGCCGCCGCCGCACGGCCTCGGTGAGCTGGCCCCCCTCTTCGTAGCCCACGTAGCCAGGCGGGGCACCGACAAGCCGCGACACGGAGTGTTTCTCGCCGTACTCGCTCATGTCGATGCGGGTCAGCGCCCGCTCGTCGTCGAACAGGAACTCCGCCAACGCCTTGGCCAGTTCGGTCTTGCCGACCCCGGTCGGCCCGAGGAACAGGAACGAACCCGTCGGCCGGTTCGGGTCGGCGATTCCCGCGCGGCTGCGGCGCACGGCGTCGGACACCTCGCGGATCGGCTCCTTCTGGCCGATGACCCGCTTACCCAGGTAGTCCTCCATGTGCAGGAGTTTCTCGGTCTCGCCCTCGAGCATCCGGCCGGCCGGGATGCCGGTCCACGACGACACCACTTCGGCGATGTCGTCGGCGGTCACTTCCTCCGCAACCATGGCCTCGGCCGGTCGTTCGGTGTTCTTGGCGATGGCCTCGGCGAGGTTCTCCTCCAATGCCGGGATCTCGGCGTACAGGATCCGGGAGGCCTGCTCGAAATCACCATCGCGCTGCGCCCGATCGGCGACCGTGCGCAGCTCGTCGATCCGGATCTTCAACTCGCCGATGTGGTCGAGCCCGGACTTCTCCTGCTCCCACTGGGCGCGCAGCGTGCGCAGGCGCTCTTCCTTGTCGGCCAGGTCCTTGCTGAGTTTGTCCAGCCGTGCCTTGGAGGCTTCGTCGGTCTCCTTCGACAGGGCCATCTCCTCCATGTGGAGCCGGTCGACGGCGCGCTGCAACTCGTCGATCTCGACCGGGGCCGAGTCGATCTCCATGCGCAGCCGCGACGCCGCCTCGTCCATGAGGTCGATGGCCTTGTCCGGCAGGAACCGGGACGTGATGTAGCGGTCTGACAGGCTCGCCGCGGCCACCAGCGCCTGATCGGCGATGGACACCTTGTGGTGGGCCTCGTACTTCTCCTTGATGCCGCGCAGGATCGCGATGGAGTCCTCGACGCTCGGTTCGGCCACCAACACCTGCTGGAACCGGCGCTCCAGCGCGGGGTCCTTCTCGATGTGTTCGCGGTACTCGTCCAGCGTGGTGGCGCCGACCATGCGCAGCTCCCCGCGCGCCAACATGGGCTTGAGCATGTTGCCGGCGTCCATGGCGCCCTCGCCACCGGCGCCTGCACCCACGACCGTGTGGAGTTCGTCGATGAAGGTGACGATCTGGCCCTCGGAGTCCTTGATCTCCTCGAGGACCGCCTTCAGCCGTTCCTCGAACTCGCCGCGGTACTTCGCGCCGGCGACCATCGCACCAAGATCCAGCGAGTACAGGGTCTTTCCCCGCAGCGACTCCGGCACGTCGCCGGCGACAATGCGCTGCGCGAGTCCCTCCACCACGGCGGTCTTGCCGACCCCGGGTTCACCAATGAGGACCGGGTTGTTCTTAGTCCGTCGGGACAACACCTGCACCACCCGCCGGATCTCGGAGTCCCGGCCGATCACCGGGTCGATCTTGCCGTCGCGAGCCAAGGCGGTCAGGTCGGTGCCGTACTTCTCGAGCGCCTGGAAACTGGCTTCCGGGTCGGCGTTGGTCACTCGGTGGGAGCCGCGGATGTTCGTCAGGGCATCCATCAGCGCCGCGGGGCTGGCGCCCCGGTCGGACAGGATCGGGCCCGTCACCGGAGCCTGCGCCAAGGCGATGAGGATGTGCTCGGTGGAGATGTATTCGTCGCCGCGCTCGGACGCCAGTTTCTGGGCGTCGTTCAGCACTCGGTAGGCCTCGTTGCTCAGCTGCGGCTGGCTCACCGACGAACCGGTGGCGGAGGGGATCGAGGCGACCGCCTGATCGGCGGCAGCGCGCAGGTCGGCGATGTCGACGTCGAGGCCGCGCAGAAGCGCATCGGCGATGCCTTGGTCCTGGTTGACGATCGCGACGAGCAGGTGGGCCGGCTCGACGTGGGCGTTGCCGTGTTCGGCGGCCCCGCGGACGGCGGCGGACAGCGCCTCTTGGCTCTTGGTGGTGAAGTTCAGGTCCATTCGTTCTCCTTCTCCGCGCTCCTCAGGCGCGCTTTCGCTGGTCGGGTCGCCACACCACCAAGGCGCGCGAGTTCCGGTCGCTGGTCAGGTCGCCGATGCGATCACGCAGCATCTCGACCTCGGTCTCGAGTTCCAGGATCCGTAGGATCCCGGTCAGGTTGATCCCGCTCTGACCCATGCGCTGGATCTGGCGCAGGCGCATGATGTCGCGCAGCGAGTACAGCCGGTTGCGGCCGGACGTCCGGGCCGGGGACACCAGGCCGAGCCGGTCGTACTGGCGCAGGGTCTGCGGGTGCAGGCCCGACAGCGTCGCCGCCACCGAGATGACGTAGACGGGCTCGTCGGCGCCCGGTCCCATGCTCAGGTCGTCGGCCATCAGGACGCCCCGGCAGCCTTCATCAGGTCGACCCGCGGGTCGCTGGGCCCGGCGGTGTCCGCGTAGGACTGCAGGGCGGCCCGCTCCTCGTCGGTGAGGTTCTGCGGCACGACCACTTCGACAGAGGCCAGCAGGTCGCCGGTGGTCCCATCACGCCGCCGCACGCCGCGTCCGCGCACCCGGAAGGTGCGCCCGTTGGCGGTGCCGGCCGGGATCTTGAGCGTGACAGTCTTGCCGCCGGGAACCGGCACTTTCACCTGCGCACCCAGCGCAGCCTCGGTGAAGGTGATGGGCACGGTGACCGTGACGTTGTCACCCGCCCGCCCGAACGCGGCGTGGGACAGGACGTGCACGATCACGTACAGGTCGCCGGCCGGGCCGCCGTTCTCGCCGGGCGCCCCCTTGCCGGCCAGCCGGATGCGCTGGCCGTCCTTGACCCCCGCCGGGATGCGGGTCTGCACGGTCCGAGTGCTGGTACCCCGTCCCGACCCATGACAGGTGGTGCAGGGGTCGTCGACGACCAGCCCGCGGCCGCGACACTCCGGGCATGGCTCGGTGAAGGCGAAGCCACCGGCGTTGCGCGCGAAGTGACCCGAGCCTTCGCAGGTCGGGCAGATGCGCGGCACCGTGCCGGACTTGGCGCCCGTCCCGTGACACACCGGGCACGGGGCATCGCCGGTGAGCCGCAGCGGGATCGTCGCGCCGTTGAGCGCGTCGTCGAACGACAGGGACACCTCGGACTCGATGTCCGCGCCCCGTCTGCCGCGGCGCGCGCCGGGACCGGGGCCACCACTGCCGGCGCCCCCGCCCCCGCCGCCCCGGTTGAACAGCCCGCCGAACAGGTCGCCGAGGTCGCCCCCGCCGAACATGTCGCTGAAGTTGCCCCCACCGCCGCCACCGCCGGATCCGGGGAACCGGAATCCACCGCCGTTAGCGAACAGGGAGCGCGCTTCGTCGTATTCCTTCCGTTTGTCCTCGTCACCGACGACCGAGTAGGCCTCCGAGACCTCCTTGAAGCGTTCTTCGGCCTTCTTGTCGTCGGGGTTCTTGTCGGGATGAAGATCGCGCGCGAGTTTGCGGTACGACTTCTTGATGTCAGCAGCGGAGGCGTCCTTCTTCACCCCCAGCGCCTTGTAGAAGTCTTTGGTCACCCAGTCCTGCGGGGTCATCGGTCACCTCCTCGTCGGTGTGGGCTGGTCATTCCGCGTCGGTCACGCCGACCCGGGCCGGCCGCAGGATGCGGTCCTTCAGTCGGTAGCCGACCTGGTACACGGTGGTGACCGTCGGTTCGGTGACGTCGGGACCGGTCTCGGACGTCATGGCCTCGTGGACGGTCGGGTCGAAGGCCTCGCCGACTTCGCCGAAGGCGACGACGCCGTTCTTGACGGTCACCGCCTCGATCGACTCGGCCACGGCCTTGAAGCCGCCGTCGAGTTCGCCGTGCTCGCGGGCCCGACCGATGTCGTCCAGGATGGGCAGCAACTCGGTCATCGCCACCGCCAGCGTGAGTTCGCGCTGGCTGTCGCGGTCGCGGTCGACGCGCTTGCGGTAGTTCGCGTACTCGGCGGTCACCCGTTGCAGGTCCGCGGTGAGTTCCGCGACCTGGGCGGCGTTCTCATCGGGCAAGGCGGGCTGGGTCGGCGGTTGCGCCTGCTCGCCCACCGGGGGCGGCGGCGTGCGCGGCTCGTACGTGTCGGGGTCGATGCGCCGCTTGTCGCGGAACACCATGCCCTCCTGCGCTTCACCGTTCTCCTCGGGACGGCCGGCGCCCCCGGCAGGATCCTGCCGGGGGCCACCGAAGGGTGAGTCCGTCACTTGGTCTCTTCCTCGTCCACGATCTCGGCCTCGACGACGTCGTCCTCGCCGTCGCCGCCGCCGGTCTCGGCCTCCTGCTGATCGGCCTGGGCCTGGGCGTACATGGACGCACCCAGGGCCTGGCTGGCCGTGGCGACCTTCTCGACGTTGGCCTTGATCGCCTCGACGTCACTGCCCTGCAGCGACTTCTTGAGCTCGTCCAGCGGACCCTCGACGTTGCTCTTGGCGTCGTCGGGGATCTTGTCGCCGTTCTCGGCCAGGAACTTCTCGGTCTGATGCACCAGCGTGTCGGCGCTGTTGCGAACCTCGGCCTCCTCGCGGCGCTTCCGGTCTTCCTCGGCGTGCTCCTCGGCGTCGCGGGTCATGCGGTCGATCTCCTCCTTGGACAGCGCAGAGCCGCCCGAGATGGTCATCGACTGCTCCTTGCCGGTGCCCGTGTCCTTCGCGGACACGTTCACGATGCCGTTGGCGTCGATGTCGAACGTGACCTCGATCTGGGGCACACCCTGCGGCGCCGGGGGCAGACCGGTCAGCTCGAACGTGCCGAGCCGCTTGTTGAAGGCCGCCATCTCACGCTCGCCCTGGAACACCTGGATCAGCACGGACGGCTGGTTGTTCTCGGCGGTGGTGAACACCTCGGACTTCTTGGTCGGGATCGTGGTGTTGCGCTCGATGAGCTTGGTCATGA
>CAZVYU010000091.1:0-10176 GCA_964631645.1 uncultured Actinomycetes bacterium | reverse complement strand
TCGTGGAACGGCACCGTCGCGCGCTCGGGGACCACCGTCAAGGTCACGCCGCCCACCTGGGCGAAGTCCATTGCCGCCGGATCAGCCCGGTCCGACTTCGGCTTCTGCACCACCCACCCCTGACCCCGCTCCGCCCAGGGGACCGCAAACCTCGGGCGTCACCGCGTACCGCGGGCATAGCGGCCCTCACACAGCCGAGTTGTGCGCCGAAGCGCGAGGTTTGCGGTCCCCTAGAGCGAACCCGGGGCTGGCTGGTCGAAAGCCTTGCGCTTCATGCGGTCCTGCCAGGGCTGCGGCAGCTTCGCCACCAGGGCACCGATGTGGGCTTTCGAGCCGGTCAGGTAGTGGTCGCGGGGGCGCTTGGACGTCAACGCGTCGAGGATCACCTCGGCCACACCGTCCGGGCTGCTGCCGGAGGTCTGAGCCTTGAAACCACGCTCCGTCAGCGTGGTGAACATCGCGCCGTACAGGGCTGACTGCGCAGGCGTCATGTCGGCGATCAGTCGGTCGATCCGCGCCTTGGTGGCCTCGTCGGCCCCCGTGCTGATGAACCCGGGCTCGACCAGGGCCACGTGGATCCCCCAGGGAGCCAGTTCCTGGCGCCAGGTGTCGGCCAACGAGGCGACCGCAGACTTGGATGTGGCCAGAGCGCCGAAGAACGGCAACGTCAGTCGATCGACCAACGACCCGATGAACACGATGCGACCCCGAGCCGGACGCAGCAACGGGATCGTCTGCTGGGTCAGGGCCACCTGGCCGAAGAAGTCCACCTCGAACGACTGCCGCAGCTCTGCCATCGGCATGATCTCCAGCGGCCCGGGGATGCCGATCCCGGCGATGTTGGCCAGCCCGTCGAGCCCGCGCTCGCCCACGTGATCCGCGATCTCCCCCATGGCGGTCGCGATGTCCGACTCACTCGTCACGTCCAGATGGACGTCCGTGCGCACGCCGTCACCGGACTCCGTCTCACCCGGCGCCCCCCGGGTCCCGGCGAACACGTGCCAGCCCTCGGCGAGCCCAGCCGTCATGGTGGCCGCTCCGATCCCCGAAGACGTGCCGGTGATCAGGACATGGCGCCGCTCACAAGTCATGCCCCAGACGGTAGCCCTCTGGGTCGCCCCGTCACCTGTCCGGTCGATGAGGGAAGACCGTCACACGCAGGGCGGCCTACCCGAGCCCCCGGCGGCCACTGGCTCGTCGGGCAACAACTTCCCCGTCGTGATTGTCACTGCGGACCACCCAAGTGATCGCGCCGTAGCGGTTGCGGAAGGTCAGTTCAACGCCGTTGGTCGTTCGGCGTAGCCGTGCCCTTGCCGTCAGGGATGAGCGGTGAAGACGACGAGCAACCGCCCACACCGACTGCGCGCTCGGATGGCTGAGGAGGCTCGCAGCGTAAGCGATGGCTCGGGCTTCATCACGCAGGGCGCGGCGCATGGTCAGGTAGACCTGCGCCGCACCGAACCGGCGTGCATTCACGATCTCGCCCGGTCGCGGGTGGGGGATGGATTGCGGCCCGTAGGTGTAGCGCAACGCCTCACCAGAGGAGGGATCGACGATCCGTCGTAGCAAGCCGCCCGAGAACTCGATCAGCACGGCAGCCGGGTAGCCCCTGCGCTGGTTGAGGTGCACGCGATAACGGCCGGCACCAAACGATTCGGCCCCGGTTTCGGTCCGCAGCAACTGGTCCACGGACGTTGAGGGGACGGCGTCGAAGTAGGGCATCACCGGCAGCACGTTGGGGGAGCCGAAAACGGTGAAGCCCGATCCAGATGCTCGGACGTAGCGGGCCTTTGGGCGTCCGGCCAAGGCAGCTGCCCGGCAGTCGCTCCGCGTGCCGATGCGCTGGAACTGAACTCCTTGACGCGTGGAGATTCCCGCCCAACTCTCAGCCCAGCCGCTGCGCAGATCGCGCCGCATCCACATCGTCCCAGCGGCGCCAGCCCCCCGAATCGCGAAGCCGCCCACGGCTCGGGCTTTGATGTCGCCGCGCGAGGCGTTGTCTTGAAGCTCCCGCACCACGTCGTAGTCCGGCATCTCCGCACGACCCGCTGTTGGTGCCAGCAGCAGAGCCGCCGTGAAACCTGCCGTCAGGCTCGCCGCCAGTCGCGCTTTAACCCCGTGAGTCTTCACCCACCGAGTGTGACATCTTCACAGGCGAAATCTACCTGGGATCTCCCTCGGGAGCTTAGGGAAGACCGTCATCCGCACTGCGGAGGCGCCGTAGGGAACGAGTCGGATCGGCACCGACGGGGACAAGGTGGGCTTAGCCGGCAGCGGTCCGACAGACCCATGTCTGGCGGTCCAGTCCAGGATCGGTCGTGCGGTCGACCGGACGCTGACCGCCGGACGGGCGTGGTCGAATGGCCGCACGATGCCCCCGCGCATTACCCCTTCGGCCGCACCGACAGAGGCCGGGTCCAGGGCGAAGGCCCAAGGGGCCCGGCTGCGGACCTCCCAGTCAGGAACCGGCCACCGGGACGCACAGGCCGACCACTGCTCCGGACGATCCAGCGCCAGCACCAGCGGACCCCGGCGCAGCACCACTCCGTCATCCGGCGACTCGCCGGTCACGCTGGCCGGCGTGGACCGGACCGGCATCGGCAGTTCCAGCTCGACCCGGTCCGCCTCCCCCCACTCGCGCGTCAGAACCGCGAAGCCGCGCTCGATTCGCGGTTCCACCAACGAACCGTTGACCGACAACCGCACATCGCGGGCCCACCCGGGGACGCGCAGCCGCAACGGGAACGTCGTGGGCTGCGCTGCCGACACCACCACCCGGACCCGGCCGTCGAACGGATACTCCGACTGCACCTGCAACGACACGATCGACCCAGCAACCTCGGTGCGCACCCGCACCGGCAGCAACCCCGTCACCACCAGACCGTCGTCGCGCAGCGAGCGCATCACCGCCGACGCCGCCAACCGGGGCCACCCCTGATGCAAGTTCGCGGTGCAGCACCCGTAGGTCGGCTCCAACCCGAACAGCGTCCCGTCGCGGCCACCGTTGAACCACGGCCGGCGCCGTCGCGACACCTCGATCTGATTGACCTGCTGGTAGTACTGGTGACCCGACAGGTCGGGCGTGAGCGCCGCCGGAAGGGCGTTCAGCCCGACCTCGTCCAACCGGTCGGCCCAGGAACCGTCACCGGTGATCCGCAGCAGCTCCTCGAACGACCGCATCGTCTCGACCACCGTGCAGGTCTCGATCCCGTGCACCGGCGACCGGCCGGCCAGATGTTCGTCGGCCGTCACCACCCCGACCGCGCTGCCGTGATACCGCTGGACCACGTCGTGCGCCAGCAGCGCGGCGGCGTGCGGATCGTTCCCGGTCACCATCGCCGCATAGGCGACTCCGCGCAGCGCCATCGCATGATTCACCCCGTGCGTGCGGTGATAGAAGCTCAGCGGCGCCGACGAATTCGCCTTTGCGATCTGCGCCGCGGTGCGCACCCGGGTCCGCTTGGCCGGACGCCACCGCCGGACCCACTCCTCCACCGCGGTGCGGGGCGGCAGGTACGCGCGCAGGAACCGGCCCCACACGTAGGAGGCGGCCGGCTCCGGGTACGGGAAGTCCCGGTACAACTGCCGCCAGTCGATCGACTGCGCGATCAGCAACCGCGCAAGATCCAGCAACCACGGGTGCCCGGTCCGCTCGTGGCACCACAGCACCGTCGGGATCAGCTCGGCCCCGCGGGCGGCCGCCCACATCTCGAGCGGCTGGTCGGGCAGCGTGTCGTGGGCGAAGCCCAGATACCGCTCGACGAACGGCGGGACCCGCTCGTCCCCAGTGGCGGCGTGATGCCACACCAGCACCGGCAGCATGACCATCCGGGGCCACCAGTCGCGGTTGTGTGCCGGTCCGAAGAAGCCGTCATCACGTTGACTGGCTAGGGTCCACTCGATCCATGGGGCCGTCTTGGCGCGCAGCGCATCGTCGTCGAGCAGCTCCGCCAACGGCAGCAGACCGGCCACGTAGTACGGGCCGCGCTCCCAGCACTCCCCCTGCCCCCCGAGCCACCCCGACGACGGCCCGACATCGGGCCACAGCTCCTCCAGGCGACCCGTGATGCCGTCGGCCTGGGCGCGCAACTGATCGAGCAACCACCCCTCGGGCCGAAGCTCGGTCAGGTTCAGGTAGGCGAACTCCGCCGTCACGGCAGGGCCGCCCGCAGTGCGCCCGTCACCCGCCGGACCAGGTCCGCCGGCAGCTTCAGCACACGCCGGTCATAGGTGAGCAACCCGTTCGTCTCTTCCTCGACATCCGACAGTTGGGTGTAGACGGTGGCACCCAACCCGCGCGGGACGGCCGGAATCAGTTGTCGTTCATGCAGCTTCTCGAACGCCGCAGCCAACACGTCCTCCGAGTCGTAACGGCGATAGCCGAACTCGCGGGCGCTGACGCTGTGATCGGGCAGCCGGTGCGAGTAGCCGCCGTACTCGGTCAACGCGAGCACGCGGTGCCGCGTTCCTCGGCGCCGCCGAGGCACCCGAAACGGCCGGAAGTACACGTGCAGACTGGTGAGGTCGCCCGCTCCCTGGTCGTGCCACCCGCTGGCATGATCCACCGAACGGGTCGGATCGAGATCGGCGATCTCCGCGGCCACCGCTGCTGCATCGAACTGGCCCCAGCCCTCGTTGAACGGAACCCAGACCGCCAGACTCACCACGTTGTGCAGATGAGTGAGCGTGTCGCGCATCTCGGTGAGCCACGCGCGACGGCCGGCCTCGTCGTCGCGCCCGAACGTCCGGTACCGCGAATCCCGCAACCGCCAGGGCAGCACGGCCGGCACCTGGACCACGGCGTTCGAATAGGGCGCTCCCCCGTTCACCAGGTCCTGCCACACCAACATCCCCAGCCGGTCGCAGTGGTAGTACCACCGCAGCGGCTCGATCTTGATGTGTTTGCGCAGCATGGTGAAGCCCAGGTCCTTCATCGTGGCGATGTCGAACACCATCGCCGCGTCGCCCGGAGCGGTCACCAATCCGTCGCTCCAGTAGCCCTGGTCCAGGACGCCCAAATGCAGATACGGCTCGCCGTTGAGCAGTAGCCGGGGGTACCCGTCGACATCGGGCCCGACCCCGAACGAACGCAGACCGGCGTAACTGCGCACGACGTCGTCACCCACCCGCACGTCCAGGTCGTAGAGGAAGGGGTCCTCCGGGGTCCACGGACGCGGGTCCGGCAGCACGAGCCGAACCGGGCTGCCGACCGTCCCCCCGGCACGCGTCACCTCGGTGCCGTCAGCCGAAACGACAACCTGCACCGCGGGCGACGCGTGCAATGAATCGGAACCCAGCACGTGGGTGGTGACCGACAGACTTCCGTCCGCGAGGTCCGGGGTGATCGTCAGCCGATCCACCCAGCACGCCGGTACGGCCTCGAGCCACACTGTCTGCCAGATCCCCGAGTGCGACGTGTACCAGATGCCGCCGGGATCCAGCACCTGCTTGCCGCGGGACAGGACTCCGGTGTCGGTGGGATCGCGGACCACGACCCGCAGTTCGTTGTCGCCCGGCGCCAGGACGTCGGTCACGTCGGCGGTGAACGGCAGTGACCCGCCCGCATGTTCGGCGACCTCGTGCCCGTTGACCAGGACGCGGCACCACTGGTCCACGGCCCCGAACTGCAGTAAAACCCGACCGTCGGGATCGCGGAAGCCGACGGGCAGCGTGAAAGAGCGCCGGTAGTGCAGCACCTCGTCGGGGCGCAGTACCCGGCCGACGCCGGACAGCACCGACTCCGGTGGGAACGGCACCACGATCTCGCCGTCGTACACGGCCGGTTCGTCGGTGGTGGAACGGAAGGCGTACTGCCACGGGCCGTTCAGGTTCAGGTAGCTGTCGCGCGCCAGTTGCGGCCGGGGGTATTCGGGCAGTGGATGGTCGCGATCCAACTCCTCCCCCCAGGGGGTGAGCAGGGGTTCCAGGACGCGGGGACCACTCACCGGGCACCGGCGGCCCGGGTGCGGCGCCGCAACGCCGCGACCGGGATGACAACGAACAGCACCACAACCGCCGCAGCAAGGAAGATCCCCGGAGTGGGCACCTGCTTGATCTGACCCAGTTCGACGAACGTGGCGTCGGCGTTCTTGATCACCGCGGCACCGATCGCCGGTCCGATGACCATAGGCAGGGCGACGAAGAACACCATGCGCAGCCCCTGCACCGTTCCCACCCGGTCGGGCGGGGTGTAGTCGCGCACGGATGCGGCGATCGCGGACTGGCTGAGCAGGAATCCGCTCATCAGCACCAGGCCCGCCCCGATCAGCGGCACCAGGCTGCGGGAGGCGAACGTGAGTACGAGTCCGACGATGTAGATCGCTGCTGCGGGCAGCATGGCGTTGACCTTGCCGATGCGGTCGATCACGCGGCCTCCCAGGACACCGATCGCCGACGCCCCCACCAGGACCACCGCCAGGACCAGCGCATACGCCTCGATCTGCAGCGAGTACTGGATGTAGATGAGCAAGTAGGGCAGGAACACCTGCGACGAGATGCCGATCACTGCCAGGGCGGTCAAGGCCAGGTACAGCTCCGGGTCCGCCCGCACCGCCGAGGGCCGCAGTCCGTGGATCATGGCTCGCCACAGACTGTCGTGCTGGACGGGCTCGCCCGGGGCGTCTCGCACCAGCAGCCACGCCACTCCACCGGCGATGATCATCAAGGCACCGGTAACGATGAAGAACAGTTCCCAGTCGCCGTTCTTCGTCAGTCCGTCCAGACCGCCGAACACCAGCAACATGGCGATCAGCGGAAGCGCGGTCAGCACGGCCTCGACGCGGCCGCGGTTGTCCTCGTCGGTGATGTCGGTGACCCAGGCGTTGAACGATGCGTCGTTGGCGCCCGCGCCCAGGAAACTCATGATCGCGTCGATGGCGATCACGGCCGCCGCGGCGGCTGCTGCGGCCGATGCGACAGGCACCAGCCCTGCCAAGGTGTCCACCGTCGCGAATCCGAACAACATCGTCGACACGCCCCACAGGACGTAGCCGGCGGCGATGAAGATCCGCCGCCGTCCGACCCGGTCACTCCAGGCGCCGACCACGAACGCCGCCGCTGTGGCCGAGATGGCGCTGACCGCCACCATGATCGCGATCGTGGTCGGATCGTCGGTGATGGTGTCGTAGACGAACAGGTTGAGGTACATGTTCTCGACGACCCAGGCGACCTGACCGACGAGTCCCACGACGACGATCGCCCACCAGGCGCGGCGGCCCAGCCCGGTGGGCGGGAGTCCGCGGCGAGTGGACCGGGAGGGAAGGGACGGTGCCGTCCCCGATGGACTCGTGGGTGAGTCGGTGTGTCTGTCGGGGTGCGCCATGATGCCTCCGTGTCTCCACTGTAGAGGTCGCCGTTCAGGCAGCTCTAGGATGATCACGTGGACCCGCATCGGGCAACGAGTTCCGGCCCTGTGGCGGCACCGCCCGACGGTGAAGTCGCCGCCCTCGTGGGGCCTTGGCTGTGGTCCTTCCCCACGACCTATCTCGTCCACTTCGTCGAGGAGTCGTTCGCAGGCGTGGGCTTCGATCGGTGGGTGGCCCGGGTCAGCGGCCGCCCGTTGACCCGAACTCAGTTCCGGTCACTGAATCTGTTGTACGGGGCGGCCATGGTGGGCACCGTCGCTGCTGTCCGTGGCCGACCGGCGCGGGCGTGGATGGTGCCCGGTCTTGGAACCGTGGTAGCGCTCAATGGGGCCGGTCACGTCGTAGGCAGCGTCGTTACCCGCACCTACTCCCCCGGCGCAGTGTCGGGCGCCCTGCTGTGGTTCCCACTGGGCGTGTGGGCGATTCAGCGCAGCCGCCGAGCACTGAGCCGGGCTGAGCTACGTCGCGGAGTGGCAGCCGGGTTGGCGGTGTCGGCAGGAGTGGTGATCACAGCGGCCGTCGTTTCCCGCTCTCACTGACTGCTGATTTCGGACGGGCACAATCCTGCTGAGTCCCGGTCCGCTACCGGTCAGAAGAAGACGGAACGGCGCTGCACGAGGAGCCGGTACAACTGCTGCTGGATCGTCTCGCGCACTTGGTCGGTCAGGTTGAACACCAGCATGGGGTCCTCTTCCGAGCCTTCGGGGAAGTCCTCGGTATGGATCGGTTCGCCGAACATGATGATCCACTTGCTGGGCAGCGGCACCATGCCCAGCGGTCCGAGCCACGGGAACGTCGGTGTCAGCGGGAAGTACGGGAGCCCCAGCAACCGGGCCAGGACGCGGGCGTCACCCAGCATCGGGTAGATCTCCTCGGCGCCGACGATGGCCGTCGGGATGATCGGGACCCGGGCCTTGAGGGCCGCAGCCACGAAGCCCCCACGGCCGAACCGCTGCAGCTTGTACCGCTCGCTGAACGGTTTGCCCACGCCCTTGAAACCTTCGGGCCAAACCCCCACCAGTTCGCCACCGGTCATGAGTCGCTCCGCGTCGGGCGCACACGCCAACGTTGACCCCGACTTGCGCGCGAACTCGCCGACGAACGGTGTCTGGAACACCAGGTCGGCGCCGAGCATACGCAGATGCCGGTGCGCCGGGTGATGATCCAGCAGCGCGATCTGGGTCATCAGCGAGTCGACCGCGACGGTGCCGGAGTGGTTGGCCACGACCAGCGCCCCGCCGGTGTCGGGCACGTTCTCCAAGCCCCGGGTCTCGACCCGGAACCACTTCTCGTACAGCGGCCGGAACGGCGCCATCAAGACCTTGTCCTGCAGTTCGGGGTCGAATCCGAACTCATCGACGGTGTATTCGCCGGTGATCCGCCGACGCAGGAAGGCGAGGGCTCCGGCGACCCGGTCGTCCCACGACGTCTCCTGGTACTCACCCCCGGGCAGCGGGTCGAAGTCGGGCGTGGGCTCGTCGGTCCGATCGGCCACGCGCCGCTTCGTGCCGGCGGATGCCGACGCGGTGGAGCGGCGACTGGATCCGCCGACCGGGTCGGTGGACCGCCGGGACTGCGGGCGCCGCGACGTCGGGGTGGTGGCCGACGCCCGGGGGCCGTCGTCGCCGCCGATGGGGATGATGCGGGCGTCAGGCATCGTTGCCTCCTCCGGTGAGCACCGAGGCCAAGGACTGTTCGACGGTCTCGACCCGATCAGGATTGAGGACCGTGTTCAGGCCGCGGGCCGAGACGAACGCGTCGAACGCCTCGTTCGTGGTGTATTCCGGCTCGAATCCGAGCACGTCGCGCATGCGGGTGGTGTCCACGCCCCGGCCGAAGGTCAGGAACCGCACCTGTTCCGGCGAGAAGTCCGCCAGCCCGGTGCTGATCATGGCCCGACCCGCGACACTGACCAGCGGCGGGAGCAGCGGGAACGGCAGCCGGCCGGCGAGCCGGATGGCCTGCGACAGCGGGATGATGCCGTCGCCGGCGACGTTGAACAGACCCGGCTTGTCGACCACGGCCGCTTCGTGGATCGCGCGCAGCCCGTCGTCCTCGTGGATGAACTGCAGCCGGGCGTCGTACCCCATCACTACCGGAACGGCCGGCAACGAGAAGTAACTCGTCATCGGGGTCTGGACCCGAGGTCCGATGAAGTTGGCGAACCGGAGCGTGGTCACGGTGACATCGGGCCGGCGCCGGGCGAAGCCGCGCACATAGGCCTCGACCTCGACCGAGTCCTTGGCCCACCCCGACGTCGGGGCGTTCTTGGGTTCGATCTCTTCGCTGAACATGGCGGGATCGCGCGGACCGGCACCGTAGACGCTGGTCGTGGATTTGACCACCAGCCGACGCACGCTGGGCGACTTCTGGCAGGCCGCCAGCAGCTGCATCGTCCCGATGACGTTGATCTCCTTCATGGACATCCGGCCACCGGCCTGGATCGGCGTGGCGATGACACCCATGTGTACGACCGTGTCGACCTCGGCGGCGTTGATCACCTTGGCGATGATCGGGTTGCGGATGTCGGCACGCACGAACTCGGCGCGACCGATGTCGTCGCGCGGGGGCACGACATCGACGCCGATGACCCGATCGATGCTGGGATCGTCGGTGAGCCGACGCGCCATCTGGCCGCCCAGGTAGCGGGAGACCCCGGTGACGAGGACGACCTGACCCACGTCAACCTCCTGGTGCTGCTAGTTGCGGAGCGACTACTTCTTGTTGCGGCGCTGGACCCGGGTGCGCTTGAGCAGCTTGCGGTGCTTCTTCTTGGCCATCCGCTTGCGGCGCTTCTTGACGACAGAGCCCA
>CAZVYU010000090.1:0-10418 GCA_964631645.1 uncultured Actinomycetes bacterium | reverse complement strand
GCGTGTGCATCTTCATCAGCGGCGTCATCCCCGCGGTGTCGCCGAAGTCGTAGGCGTAGGTTCCCCGGGTCAGCGACGGACACGACGCGGGCTCGGCCGCCAGGATCCGCGGCGAGATGCGCCCCGCCAACTTCTCGCGCAAGAACGGGAACGACAGGCCGGCGAAGTTCGAACCGCCGCCGGTGCAACCGACGATCAGTGTCGGGGTGTCACCCGCCTGTTCCAGCTGCAGGATCGCTTCCTCGCCGATCACCGTCTGGTGCAGCAGGACGTGGTTCAGCACCGATCCCAGGGCGTACCGGATGTCAGGGTTCTGCGCCGCGACCTCGACGGCTTCGGAGATCGCGATGCCCAACGATCCGGACTGGTTGGCCGGGTTGGCACCCAGCTGGCGGCCCACCTCGGTCAGGTCACTGGGGGAACGGTGCACCGCGGCACCGAACGCTTCGATCATCAGCCGCCGGTACGGCTTGGCGTCGTAGGACGCCCCGACCTGCCAGACCTCGCACTCCATGTCGTACAGCGCACAAGCGAACGCCAGTGCCGTTCCCCACTGGCCGGCCCCGGTCTCGGTGGTCAGCTTCGAGATGCCCTCGGCCTTGTTGTAGTAGGCCTGCGGCACAGCGGTGTTGGGCTTGTGCGAACCGGCCGGCGAGACACCCTCGTACTTGTAGTAGATGCGCGCCGGGGTCCCGAGCGCCTGCTCGAGCCGGTGGGCCCGGAACAGCGGCGTCGGCCGCCACTGGCGGTACACATCGAGCACACCGCCGGGGATGTCGATGAACCGATCCTGGCTCACCTCCTGCTCGATCAGCGCCATCGGGAACAGCGGCGCCAGGTCCTCGGGACCGACGGGCTCCATCGTGCCGGGGTGCAGCGGCGGAGGCGGCGGGGCCGGCAGGTCCGGGATGATGTTGTACCAGGCCGTGGGGATCTGGTCCTCGTCGAGGGTGTACTTGTGGCGGCGGACCTGGTCGTCCATCGGGACCTCCTGCGATCGGTTCAGGGTGAACCTAACTGGTGCCGAGCGATCGGCACGAGTGGGGGTCATCCCCTGGCCACTCCGGCTTCCATCGGAAGGGTCAGTCGGAAACAGCAGCCGTCGTCGGTGTTGACCACATCCAGGGCCCCCTCATGTGCCTCCACGATGCTGAGCGCGATCGCCAGTCCCAGGCCGGCGCCGCCATCACCCGGGGTCCGGGCCGTCGTGCCACGCCATCCCGGTTCGAACAAACGCCCGAACTGGTCCGCCGGAATGCCGCCGCACTGATCGGTCACCGTCACGCGGGCCGCTTGACCGTCGGCGGACGACTCGACCCGCACCGCGCCCCCCGCTGGCGTGTGACGCAGTCCGTTGCCGATGAGATTGTGCAGCGCCCGCGACAGTTCTGCGGCGTCGCCGGTCACCGGAATCGCCCGCTCCCCGCCGCCGGCCAACTCCACCCCCTGGCGATCCGCCAACGGCTGCGCCGCCGCCACCGCATCCGATGCGAGGTCCTGAAGGTCGGCGGGCTGCCGGTCCAGGGCGAGCGCGTCCTGCAACCGGGACAGGGCACTGATGTCGTCGACGATGTGCGAAAGCGCGTCGACCTCGCGCCCGATCTGTTGAGGGAAGTCGACCGGCGCCAGATCATCCTCTGCGGCCTCCGACAGTGCCCTCATCCGGGCCAGCGGAGAGCGCAGATCGTGACTGAGCCATGAGATGAGTTCTCTGCGCCGTTCCTCCACGGTCGCATCACGCTCACGTGCTGCGCGCTGCTCGGCCGCATCGGTCTGGAGTCGGTTCGTCTGGCGCGCCAGGAGCGCCCCGAAGCCGATGGCGATCGGGGTCGCCACCGCCAGCACCAGCGCCACGATCCGCACCTGTTCGGCAGCGAGCAACATCGTGGCACTGGCAGCGGCCACCCCGGCCGCCACACTCACGACCGCAGTTGCTGGCGCCAACGCAGCCGCCCATGCCAGTGACCGGCGTGAGACCCGATGCACCACGACCGCACCCACAGCGCCCACCAACACTGCGGCGCCAGCGGCGGTGAGAACCGCAGTCGCCGATGGCGTCACTGCGGCACCTCCGCGGGCTGGGGTTCCCAGCGATAACCGACCCCCCACACCGTCACGAGGCGGGTGGGTGAGGCGGGGTCGACCTCGATCTTCTCGCGCAGGCGGCGCACGTGAACCGTGACGGTCGAGCTGTCACCGAAGCTCCAGCCCCAGACCCGCTCGAGCAACTCGTCGCGCGTGAATGCCCGGTCGGGGTTGGCGACGAGATAGGCCAGCAGTTCGAACTCGCGGACCGTGAGCGGCACCGATGCCCCGGACACGGTGACCGTGCGGGACGCCCAGGAGACCATGAGGTCACCGTCGACCAGATCGGGGCGTTCGTTGGCAGCGGCGGCCTTCTGCGACCGGCGCAGGACCGACTGGATGCGCAGCACGAGTTCGCGCGGGCTGAACGGTTTGGTCACGTAGTCGTCGGCCCCGGAGGACAGGCCCGTGATCCGGTCGGCCTCTTCCCCGCGGGCGGTCAGCAGGATCACCGGCAGATCTGGGCGCCGGGCGCGGATCTCGCTGCACAGCTCGAAGCCGTCGGCGCCCGGCATCATCACGTCGAGCACGACGAGGTCCGGGTCGAGCGAGGCGACGGTCTCGTGGAGCAACCGCCCGTCGGTCAGGTGCTTGCCGGTCAGGTCCGCCCGGTCCAGGTAGGACAACAGGACGCCGCTGACGGTGTGGTCGTCGTCGACGATCAGAATCCCGGGCACCGTTTCAGGGTAGGTCGGATCGGGCCGGAAACCGCCGGGGCAGCGATCCGTAAGAACCCTGTAACCGGCAGACGCCTCTGATCCGTGATCAATGCCGTCCAATGGGATTCGCGAGTCAATCACGACCCGACCTGGAGGAATCATGACCCGAAGACGAATGACAGCCGTTGCCGGTGGAGTGGGACTAGGGCTCAGCCTCTTCCTGGCCGGGTGCAGTGGTTCCGCTGATTCGGCCGCACCGGCCGCCTCCCCGACCAGCGCCCCCGTCGCGCCGATGCCTCCGGGCGCCGAAGGCAAGGCGGACATGGCGGACAGGGAGAGGTCGATGAAGCAGGGTGGATACATCTCGCTCGCTGACTACGAGAAGGCCCCCGGCTCCTTCGAGGGTTCCGATGTGGTCCTGTTCTTCAACGCCAGCTGGTGCCCCACCTGCCAGGAGGCCACCGAACAACTCACCGGTGCCGAGTTCCCCGACGGTCTGACGGTGGTCAGTGTCGACTACGACAGCAACGAAGCGTTGCGGGACAAGTACGGCGTGACCACCCAGCACACGTTCGTGGTGATCGACTCCGAAGGCAGGGAGACCAAGAAGTTCAGCGGCGCGACGGACGTCGCCACCATCCAGGAGAACGTGGGGTGATCCTGGCCCTCCTGGGCGCCCTCGTAGCCGGAGTACTGACCACCCTGGCGCCCTGCGTTCTGCCGCTGTTGCCGGTGATCGTCGGCGGATCGGTGGCATCGGATCTGCCGGCCCCGAGGGCGACAGGAGTGCCGGGCGGAACGACCACCCGGATCCGGTCGACCTGGGTGACCCGACACCGGGGCGCGTTGGTGATCACCGCGTCGCTGGGGGTGTCGGTGGTGGCCTTCACCCTGCTCCTGAAGGCGTCGACCGCCCTGCTGGGGATCCCCGACGAGGTCTGGCAATGGGTGTCGGGGCTGCTGCTCATCGGGCTGGGGTTGGTGGCGCTGTTCCCCCAACTGTGGGAACGCATCGTGGCTGCCACCGCGCTGCAGGGCAGGACGGCCGTGGGGCTGCAGTCCGCGCGCCGTCGAGACGGTGTGGCCGGCCAGGTGCTCACGGGTGCAGCGCTGGGTCCGGTGTTCACGTCGTGCAGCCCGCTGTACGGCTACGTCATCGTCACGGTCCTGCCGGCCGAACCGGCCTACGGCCTCATCCTGCTGGTGGCCTACGTGTTCGGACTGTGCGCGACATTGCTGGCGATTGCGGTGCTGGGGCAGCGTGCCGTCGCCGGCGCCCGCTGGGCGGCCGATCCCCACGGGTGGTTCCGGCGCGGACTGGGTGCGGTCTTCGTGATCATCGGAGTGCTCGTGCTGACCGGCTGGATGAAGGACCTGGAGACCTGGCTGATCGCCAACAGCCCCCTACAGCCGTGGAACGTGGACAGCGGCTTCATCCCCGAGTGATCGGCTCCGCGCCCGTCACCTCTTGCCGCAGTTGCCAGCCCGGGCGAAGCGCATGACGTTGGTCGTATAGACCTGCGTACGGCTCGTGCGGCGCATGACAGTGGCAGTGCCCAGGTGGGTGCTGTCAGGGTTCAGGATGTTCGCCCGATGCCCCGGCGAGGCCAGGTACATCCGGACCAGGGCGACTGCCGAACGACGGTGCATCGCCAAGGGTTTCCGGGTCGTCGAGTCGTAGCGATAGGCGACATTCTCGGCTCCGGACCGCGGCGCCCGACAGGACCGGTTGATGTCAGCCCAGTAACCCGGGTCATGGGCCAACCGCTGCGGGGTACCGGCCAGGTGTTTCGCCCACGGTCGCGCGGTCACCGACATCCGCTGCGACACCCGGAGCGGGCGCAGCCCGTGCCGTTGCCGGACCCGGTTGATCACCTGGGCCACGCGACTGTCAGCGGGCACTGACACGGTCGGCCGCGCGGTGATCTGCGGGATCCGTTCGGCCGTCGCGGGTCCGGCAGGCGACGTCGCGAGCACGGCGGGGGCGAGCAGGGACAGGAGCAGGAACCGTCTCACGACGACCTCCGGCGATCAGTGGGTCTGGTCGCCCCCCGTTATCGGCGGCGGCGGCCGGATCCTTGACCGAGCCGCTGCGTTTCGACAGTTACCGGTCGGTGGTGCCCGATCAGTTCTACTGGTCGTCGCTTGCGGGGTTCTCGACCGGAGCCGGTGCCGCCGGGGTGTCTGGGGCGACGTCGGGTCCGATGAAGGACACGTGGACGTGGTCCTGGTGGTTCGACGTGCAATCACCCCGGTCGGACATGCCGCGCCAACTGACCGCGGCCTTGGGGCCCTCGGTCTCGGCGTTCCAGATGCGCTGCTGCCAGATGATGTACTGCACGTGGAACTTGGCGGCGTTCTTCATGAAGAACTCGGCGATCGCGGTTCCCAGAGCCAACTTCGACGGGGTCTGGGCGCAGCCCTCGGGCATCATGATGTCGTCGGCGCGACCGGACGGATGGTCCGGGTACGGGTCGCTGGGACGCCAGCCGCCGATCACCGTCAACTGCGGCCACAACGCGGCGGCACAGCGCCCGGCCACGATGGCCGCGGGCTGCATGTGCGCTTCACCGAAGACCTCGGGCTTCGGCGGGCACAGTGACGGGTTGGCCAGGATCTTGCCGTCGGGCATCGTGATGAAGGCCGCCGGGTCGACGCCGCACTGGAACGGCTTCTTGGTGGCCTTGGGCACGTAGTTGCCGCGCTTGGGCTGCTTGAGCGACAACCGGCCGACCTGCCACACGCGACTGGTCGGGATCGGCACCGCGTTGACGCCGCCGGTCTTGGCGTCGGCGGCGATCATCGTGTCGGAGTCCAGCACCACGCCGGCGTGGTTGACGCCCCGGCGCGGGTCGGCGATGAAGACCACGTCGCCCATGGTCATGCGTTTGGTCGGGATGAGCTGCAGTGAGCCGGCCAGGCCGGGGACGCCGCCGCGCACGAGGGCACGCTTGTCGGTGCGCTTATCCCGAGGGATCGAGGGGACGTTCCACGCCCGGTCGACCAGGGACGAGCAGTCCATCTCGTCGGCGGCGTTCGAACGCCACTTGTACGGCGTCCCGAGAGTGGACACGGCGTAGGTGATGGCGGCGGTCACGCGGTCCGGGACGACCGTGATCGGCTCGCCGGCCTTCGTGTAGCGCACGACGCCGGGGTTGCGATTGTCGCCCTTCATACCCTTGGGCAGCTTGCCGGACACCGCATCGTCCACCGACACCGTCGGTACCCGCTTGTCGGCGAGCATGCCCAGGTACTCCGCCCACTGGGCCGCCGCTTCGCTGTTGGCCTTGGCTTGCTCGGCGTCGATCATGCCGGTCTGGCCGGCGAGATGGTCGGCCCATTTGCCGGCGACGTCGGCGAGTTGGCGCTGCAGGCCGTTCATCTGGTTCTCGATGGACTGCAGGCTGGCTTCGGCTGCCATCTGGGCCGAGTCGGCCTGCTCCTTGACCTCTTGATTGCGTTTCAGCAGGGCGACCGCGTCGTTGAACTGGTCGTCCTTACGATCACCGACACGCAGCACCTCGTCGGCGCGGTTCATCATGTCGGAGGGGTCGGCCGGGTCGATCATCGACGCGAGCATGCTCAGATCGGTCGATCCGTTCATATAGATGGAGCGGGCGTACTGCCCGACCACCAGGCGGGCCTCGTCGGCGGCCTGCTGATTGGCGGCGACCACCTTGCGCAACTTGCGGGCCTTCGCGGCAGCCGCGGCATAACGATCTTCGGCGGCGGTCTGCTGCGCGCGCATCTCGGTGAGGTCGGTCTGCAACTGACCGGTGGTGTCGGCGATCTGGGCAGCCAGCGGATCGGCGGCGGGATCGGCGGACGTGGTGGGCGCGGGATCTTCGACAGGAACCGCGGGCGCGGCGGATGCGCTCGTCGCCAGCCCGCCGGACGACAGAGCCAGGAGAAGGGCGCCCGCGATCGCGCGCGTATAGCTCGTCATTGCCGGTCCAGCATAGGTGGGCAACGGCGGGCGTGACAGGCGGGTGGGGAAACTGCTCTCACCTTTTTGTGAGGGTTCCGCGACACAGGGCGCACGGCGTGCTCACTCGCAGACAAGATCCGGTTCCGGCAGAGTCCCGTCCACGAGATAAGCGTCGACGGCGTCCTGGACACACTGTGATCCGTTGCCATACGCAGTGTGCCCATCGGCGTCCCAGACGATCAGGTGGGCGTCGGCCATGCTGTCGGCCAACCGTTGCGCCCACGGCAGCGGTGTGGCCGGGTCGTGCGTGTTCCCGATGATCACGATCGGTCCCGCCTCGGCGGCGGTGACCTGCCGTGGCTCCCCCTGCCCCGCGATCGGCCACTGGGCACACGCTGCTTCCGACCACGCCAGATATCGACCGAATGTGGGTGCTTCTTGAGCCCACTCGTCGGCGCGGGCCGCCAGATCGGCGGTGGTGAGTTCCTCGTCCCGGTCCAGGCACGTCACCGCGAAGAACGCTTCTTGGGCGTTGTTGCGGTACTTGCCGTCGGGATCGCGCTCCAACCGGGTGCGGTACAGCTCCAGCAGCGTGCTGCCGTCGCCGGCGAAGGCGTCGGTCAAGCCTTTGCTGAGGGAATCCCAGTCACCGGCCGACGGGAAGTAGAGGTAGTAGAGGATCGCCCCGGCGGCCAGCGCCTGGGTGAGTTGTTCGCCGTCACCGGCCGGCAGCGGCTTCTCCTCAAGGCCGGTGAGCAGGTCCTGGATCTTCTTGATCCCTGCGTCGACGCTGTCACCCGCCACCGGGCAGTCGCTCTGCTTCTGGCAGTCGGCCACATACCGGCGCAGGGCGTCCTCAAAGCCGCGGGCCTGTCCCAGCGTGATCTCCTCCGACGTCAGCGAGGGGGGCAGCACGCCGTCCAGGACCATCCGGCCGGAGGTCTCGCCGAACTCGTCGGCGTACAACGCCCCGAGCATGGTGCCGTAGGAGAAGCCCACGAAGTTGAGCCGGTCCTCGCCGAGCGCCGCGCGCAGGACATCCATGTCCTTGACGACCGATTCGGTGCTGATGAACGGCAGCAGGTCGCCGGACTTCTTCTCGCAGGCCGCGCCGAACGCCTTGGCGTCGGCCATCAGGTCCTTCTCGTCGGCGGGGGTGGCGGGATCGCCGTCGGTGGCGATCCAGTCGTCGAGTTGGGCGTCGGTGACGCAGTCGATGGCCGACGACCGGCCGACCCCGCGAGGGTCGAACCCCACGACGCTGTAGTTGTCGGTCACTTGCCGCGAGAAGACCTGCTTGGCCGCCCGCGCGTAGTCGACGCCGCTGCCCCCCGGTCCGCCTGGGTTGACGACGAGGGAACCGAGCGGCTTGTCACCGGGTTCGCGCAGGACGGCGACGCGGGTGTCGCCCTTGGCCGGGTCGGCGTAGTCCTTGGGTACGGTCAGTTCCGAACACTCGAAGCCGCCCTCGCAGTCGCGCCAGGCCAGTTGTTGCTGGTAGTAGGGGTCCAGCGCGGCGGGGGTCGGGGCGACGGAAGCGGGTGGTGGCAGGGTGGCGCCGGGGTCCGAGGGGGCGCTGCTGCAGCCCACAGCCACGGCGACGACCGCCGCGGTCAGGGTCGCGCGCACCAGCAGCCGTGTCATGGATCCTCCCGGGTCAGGGGTCTGACTCTACGCAGCCGCGACGGGTTCCCCGGGCCCTAGTGGGTCGCGCGCGGAGGTGCGACCACTTACCGTGGAGTCATGGGGCAGAACAACCGCTCGCGCGAGGTGGCGACCCGGCTGGCATCGGGGCTGGCTGAGGCTACCGCGACCGCTGCCGCGTTCCGCTCCGGCTGGCAACGGTCGCCGCAACCCCGTGACCCCCACGACCGCATGGCGTTGGAGCACGAACAGCAGCAACGCGACTACACGCGCGACATGAAGCGGTACGACAGTCGCCTGGCCCGGCTGAAGTCGCGGGCGACCTACGCCACGGCGGCCGCCGTGACCGGTGGGGCTGTCGCTGCTGCCGATCTGGTGGCCGGTCCGGGGTCGTTGGACGCCTGGTTCTGGTTGGGGGTGCCCACCGCGATCGGCGGCGCGATCCTGGCGCGGACGTCCCGACGCAAGGCCCGGGACATGGTGAAGCCGCTGCCGCCGACCGCTCCGCCCCCGCCGCCGCGGCCGTTGCCGCCGGGTACGACCGGTGCCGCGGAGTCCGCCCACCTGCATCGGGTGCGGGTCCAGTTGGCGCAATTGATCCCGACTATCGAGGGCTTGCACGCCGACGCGGCGATCGAGATCCGACGGGCCGACTTCGAGGCGGCGCCGGCGATGGCGGCCTTGGTCGAACGGCTGTCGGTGCTGTACCGGGTGCAGATCGACATGACGGGAACTGTGGCCGCCACGACCGCCGCGGCGTCCGCCGAGGAGGTGCGGCAACGCCTGGCGTTGGGTGTGCGCATGTACGAGGAACTGCTGAACGCGGCGCTGCAAATGTTGTCGGCTCCGGACCCGACCCGGGCCCCGTCGCAGCGGTTGGACATGACGGTGCGCGAACTGGCCGCCTACTCCGAAGGCCTGCGAGTAGCCGCGGGAACCGACGATCCCACTCCCGCCCCCGGCGTCTGAGTAGCAGCGCAGCCGCCCCTTCCGGTGGTTGAGTAGCGGCGCAGCCGCCCCTTCCGGTGGTTGAGTAGCGGCGCAGCCGCGTATCGAAACCACACCCCACTGCGGCCCGATCCTGGCTGCCCGCTGTGTGAGTAGCAGCGCAGCCGCCCCTTCCGGTGGTTGAGTAGCGGCGCACCCGCCCACTCCGGTGGTTGAGTAGCGGCGCAGCCGCGTATCGAAACCACACCCCACTGCGAGCCGAACACCGGACACCGACCTCCACCGAGCCCTAGTTCCCGACCCAGGCGGCTAGCGTGAGGTCCACCCCACCCGGAGGAACCTGGCCATGCGTCGCATCATCTGGTCCATGTCCGTGTCGCTGGACGGCTACATGGAGGGGCCCGACCACGACATCTCGTGGAGTGTCATCGACGACGAACTGCACCAGCACTTCAACGACTGGCTGGGACCGGCGAGCGCGTTCCTGACCGGTCGCACGACCTACGAGTTGATGGATGCCTACTGGCCCACCGCCGACCAGGAGCCCGACGCGTCGCCGATCATCGTGGAGTTCGCGGACATCTGGCGCACTACTCCGAAGGTCGTGTACTCGCGCACGTTGGATGAGGTCGGGGACAACGCCGCCCTCAAGCGAGAGGTCGATCCGGACGCCGTCCTGGCGCTGAAAGAACAGGAGGGCGGCGACATGTCGGTGGGCGGCGCCCGGCTGGGTTCGGAGTTCCTGCGCCTGGGTCTGGTGGACGAGATCCGGGTGTACGTCCACCCGGTCGTGATCGGCCGCGGCACGCCGATGTTCCTGTCTCAGGACGTGACCGTGCCACTGGATCTTGAGGCCACCCACAGATTCGGCTGCGGCGCCGTGCTGCTGCAGTACCGGACGACCCCCCCGGCCGCGGGGTGAGTAGTGCCATCGACCCTCGGCCGCGCGGTGAGTAGCGCGAAGCGCGTATCGAAGCCAAGGCCAACCCCCGACCCGCACCCGTCGGCCGCGCGGTGAGTAGCGCGAAGCGCGTATCGAAGCCAAGGCCAACCCCCGACCCGCACCCCCCGGCCGCGGGGTGAGTAGCGCGAAGCGCGTATCGAAGCCAAGGCCGACCTCCGACCCGCACCCCCCCAGCCGCGGGGTGAGTAGC
>CAZVYU010000089.1:0-10538 GCA_964631645.1 uncultured Actinomycetes bacterium | reverse complement strand
AGGACGGTGTTCCTTGGGACGGTGTTCGCTCACGAGAACCTCCAGGCTCGACAGCAGGATATTCGGTCCGTAACCACGCGACGAAGCCCCCGTCGCCGGTGAGGCGGACGGGGGCTTCGTGTCGAGTGCGGGTCAGCTGGTCGGCTGCGGGGTCCAGCGCAGGTAGGGCTTGACCTCTTCGACCTCGGCGAACTTCGCCCGTGCGTCCTCGGTGGACATCATCGGGGACACGATGACCTTGTCACCCGGGGTCCAGTCGACCGGCGTGGCCACCGGAGCCGAATCCGTCAGCTGGAGCGCGTCGATCACGCGCAACACCTCGGTGAAGTTGCGGCCCACCGACTTGGGGTAGGTCAGGATCAGACGCACCTTGTTGGCCGGGTCGATGATGAACACCGAGCGCACGGTGGAGGTGTCGCCCTCACCCGGGTGCAGCATGTCGTACAGGTTCGACACGGTGCGGTCGGGGTCGGCGATGATCGGGAAGTTGAGGTCGGTGCCGCCGACGTCGCCGATGTCCCCGGCCCAGCCGCGGTGATCCTCGATCGGGTCGACGGAGACTGCGATGACCTTGACGCCCCGAGCTGCGAATTCGCTCTGCAGCGCCGCGGTGCGACCCAGTTCGGTGGTGCAGACGGGGGTGTAGTCGGCGGGGTGGCTGAACAGGACCGCCCAGTTGCCGTCCTTCCAGTCGTAGAAGTTGATCTCACCGTCGGTCGTCTCCGCGGTGAAGTCGGGGGCCTCGTCGCCCAAGCGAATCGTCATCTGTGCTCCTTGTGATGGATCGGGGTCGGCGCTGAGCCGACAATGGTCTAGCGTAAGTGCCCCTGACGCCGGGGGCTGCTCTGGGTCGGCCGAAACGGGCGCTCGCCGCCATCCGTGGGCGTCTTCGGGCCAACCCGGCCACATGTGGCCGCCAAACCCCACTCAGGCAGTTCGGTGGCGCCCAAGACCCTAATCGTGGCGAGTGTCCACCATCGTCAACAGCATGACGCTCGGCTCGGCGGCCAGCACCGAGTGCGGCTCTCTGGTCGGCAGGTGCAGCACCCCGCCGGGCACCAGCTCCACGGTCTGGCCGGATGCGGTCACCTGGAGTCGGCCGCTGATCGTCTGCAGCAGGACCGGCATCGCGGCCGTGTGCTCGCTCAGTTCCTCGCCTTCGTCGAACGCGAACAGCACCAGGCGGGCACCTTCGGCCCGCAGGACGGTGGTGGACACCGTGCTGGCCGGGGTCACCGCAATGCTTCGGGACAGGTCGTCGACGTACTCCATGTCACTCCTTGGGATTTCGCAGGATGGTCACGGCAAAGTCGGCGTCGTCGGTCCACGGACGCACGTCCCAGGTGGCGAATCGCTGCTCGACCACGAAGCCCGCTGTGCGTGCATGGTCGTCGAACGTGGCAACGGGATACCGCGCCACATGGAACCCGACGATCGCGAACCCGTCGGGCACCAGGACGGCGCGCATCTCGGACAACGCCCGGACCTCGGTCTCGGGAGCCAGGAACACCATGACATTGCCGGCGCAGATCACCGCGTCGAAGGAGTCCCCCAGCGCTGCCCGGTCGAGGTGCGCCACGTCGCCCACCAGGTAGCGGGGCCCGGAGTAGTCGCGTTCGGCGGCCTCGATCAGCAGTGGGTCGATGTCCAGGCCCACGACGTCGTGACCGACGGCCGCCAGATAGCCGGCCAGGCGGCCGGGGCCGCAACCGGCGTCGAGGATGCGGGAGCCCCGACCGACCATGGCGTCGACCAACCGGGCTTCACCGGCGATGTCGTTGCCCGACTCGGACATCCGCCGGAATCGCTCGATGTAGGCGTGGGAGTGCCCAGGATCAGTGAGTCCGGGCCAGCGGTTTTCCATCGAGATCACTCGTAGGAGTAGAAGCCCTGACCGGTCTTACGTCCCAGGTCACCGGCGACCACCATGCGCTGCAACAACTCCGGTGGCGCGAACTTCTCGTCCTGGGTGTCGTTGTAGATGTTCTGCGAGGCGTTGGTCAGGATGTCGACGCCGGTCAGATCGGCAGTCTGCAACGGGCCCATCGCGTGGCCGAAGCCCAGGCGGCAGGCGATGTCGATGTCCTCCGCGGACGCGACCCCGTTCTCCACCAGGCGGGCCGCCTCCATCGACAGGGCCGTGATCAGCCGGGTGGTGACGAATCCGGCGACATCGCGGTTGACCACCACACAGGTCTTGCCCACACTCTCGGCGAAGTCGCGGGCCCGAGCCAGGGTGTCGTCGCTGGTCTTGTAGCCCCGGACCAGTTCACACAGTTTCATCATCGGGACGGGCGAGAAGAAGTGGGTACCCACGACGGACTCGGGTCGACTCGTCGCGGCAGCGATGCGCGTGATCGGGATGGCCGACGTGTTGGTGGCCAGTACCGCGTCGGCGGGTGCGGCCTTGTCGATCGCCGCGAAGAGTTCGGTCTTGACGTCGAGGTTCTCGAACACGGCCTCGACCACGATGTCGGCCTGCGACACCGCATCCTCGAGTGACGTGGTGGTGTCGATTCGGGCAATCGCCGCGTCCGCGTCCGCCTGGGTCAGGGACCCTTTGGCGACGAACCGGGCCAACGACTTCTCGATGCCGGCCATGCCGCGAGCCAGCGCGGCATCATCGACGTCCCTCATGATCACGTCGTGGCCGCCCACGGCCGACACCTGCGCGATGCCGGACCCCATCAAACCCGCACCGATGACCGCGGCTCTGCTCACCCTGAACCTCCTGGATGTGTCCTTCCGGACGTATCTCCCAGGGTAGGCCAGCCCTCATGCCAGGAAAGATCGCACCCAGTCGTCGGCCGGCGCCAGGGTGACCTCCGTCTGGTTCCCCACCTGCACCAGCCGACCCCCGTTCATCAGCGCGACCTGATCGGCCAGGGCGAACGCCTCGTCGCGGTCGTGCGTCACGTACATGACCGTGGCCGCGGTCTCGGCGAAGGCCACATCGAGCAGACCCACCAGGTCCCGCCGCAGTGCTCGGTCAAGGGCGCCCAGCGGCTCGTCCAGCAGGACCACCCGCGGTTCCGGAGCCAAGGTGCGCGCCAGCGCCACCCGCTGCCGCTCCCCGCCGGACAGTTCGTCGACCCGAGCGGTGGCACGATGGGTGAGGCCGACCAACTCCAGCATGGCGTCGACCCGTCGGGCGCTGTCGGGGCCGGAGCGCCGCTGCATCCGCAGCCCGAACCCGACGTTGCCGGCCACATCCAGATGTTCGAACAGCGCTCCCTCCTGGAACATCAGCCCGATCCCGCGGCGGTAAGGGGCGACCCCGGCCAGATCCGTCCCGTCGACCACGATGGACCCACCCGACAGCGGTTCCAATCCCGCGATCGCGCGCAGGAGTGTGGACTTGCCACAACCGCTCGGACCGAGCACCGCGAGTACCTCACCGGGCGCCACCCGCACGGTGACGGCGTCGACGGCGACCCGCTGGTCGTAGCGCACCGTGACCTCGCGCAGATCCAGTTCAGACATGAGGACTCCCCGGTCGGCGCCAGCGGTCGGTGAGCAGGACGACCAGCCCGGTCAGCACGATCAGGATCGCAGCGAGCGCCATGGCCTGGCCCTGGTTGGTCTCGCCGGGACGGCCCAACAACCGATAGATCATGATCGGCACCGTGGGTCGATCCCCACGGGCCACGAAGAGAGTGGCTCCGAATTCACCCAACGAGATCGCGAATGCAAAGCCCAGGGCGACCGCCACCGCCCGGCCCACCAGGGGCAGTTCCACCGACCACAGCACTCGCATCGGTGAGGCGCCCAGAGTCGCCGCGGCCTGGCGGACCCGGGGCCCGATCGCCTGGAGCGCCGGTGCGATCGTGCGCACGACGAACGGGATCGCGATGAGCGCTTGCGCCACCGGCACCATCCAGAAATTGGCACGCCAGTTCACCGGGCTGCTGTCGAAGGTGATCAGGATGCCGAACCCGAGCGTCACCGCCGAAACTCCCAACGGCAGCAGCCACACCGTGTCCCAACTGCCCGCCCCGGTCTCTCGAGTACCCAGCAGCCACGCCACCACTCCCCCGACCACCGTCGCGATCAGGGCGGCACACACCGCGTAGAGCAGGGAGTTGGCGACTGCCTGGGTGGGCGGAACGAACAACACCGAGTCGTGGCCGATGGTGCTCAGTCGGGTGAAGTTCTCCCACCCCCAGCCATCCCCGACCCGCAGCGCCCGCATCATGACCGCCGCCACCGGACCGAGGAAGATCAGCAACGCGACGACCACGAACATGATCACGGCCAACCGCTGCCGGGCAGTGCGGGGCCGGCGCAGTCGGCCTGACGCTGCCGACCCGCCCAACCGGGCGGTGAGCCGACCCTGTGCGACGAGGAGGGCCACGACCAGCCCGATCTGCACGATCGACAGGGCCGCCGCCAGCGGAAGGTCGAACAGGAACAAGGCCTGCCGCTGGATCTCGACCTCCAGCGTCGCCTGGCCCGGTTGCCCTAGCAACAGGACGATGCCGAACGAGGTGAAGGTGAACAGGAACACGATCGCCGAAGCGGACGCCACGGCGGGCATGATGCGAGGCAACGTGACCGTGCGGAACACAGTCGCCGGGCTGGCGCCCAGGCAGGCGGCCGCCTGCTCCGGCCGTTGATCCAACTGGCGCCAGTACGTCCCCACCAGACGCAGCACGACGGCGAGGTTGAAGTAGACATGGGCTACCAGGATGGCTCCCAGTCCGCGGTCCGCGCCGGGGCCGAACAGGGACAAGACCTGACCCACGGCGACGGCGACCACCACGGTCGGCATCACGAAGGCGACGACACTCAACGCCTCAACCGTGCCGCGTAAGGGGAACCGGAACCGCGCCAGGACGGCAGCCCCGGGGAGGGCGACGACGACCGTAAGTACGGTGGACAGGGCCGCCTGCGCCACCGTGAAGAGCAGGACGGACAGCATCGAGCGACTGGCCAACTGCGTCACGGTCTGACCTGTGGCGCCGCCCAGAGCGGTGATCAGGAGCGTCACGACCGGCAGGAGGAAGAACACCCCGAAGAAGCCCGCGGGGATCACCCACAGGACGGTCCGGGGAGACATGCGCTACCTCGCCATCACGTCGGTCCACCCACTGACCCAGGCGTCGCGGTTGGCCGCCACCTCGGCCGGGGGAAGCGACAACGGCTCGGCCGGAACCTCGGAGTTCTCGGTGAACACATCCGGCAGCTCGGCATCCGGCAGGACCGGGAAGACGAAGTTGTTGAGCGGCAGGTCCTCCTGGTACTCGCGTGTCAGCATGAAGTCGATCAGCTCCTGCCCGCCCACCGGGTTGGGCGCATTCGTCAGGACCCCGGCGAACTCGATCTGCCGATAGCAGGTGTCCACCAGGACTCCGGTCGGAGCCGTGCGGGGCGGCTTCTCGGCGAAGACCACTTCCGCAGGCGGCGACGAGGCATAGGACACGACGAGTGGTCGGTCGCCGGCGCCGGAACCACCACTGAAACGGCGCTCGTAGGCCGCGTCCCAGCTGTTCTCCACCTCGACGCCGTTCTCCTTCAGCCGGCGCCAGTAGTCCTGATACCCGTCGGCTCCGAACTCCGAGACAGAGGCGAGCAGGAACGCCAAGCCCGGGGTGGAGGTCGCCGGGTTCTGCACCACCAGTTGATCGCGATACCTCGGATCGGTCAGATCCGTCAGGGTCTGCGGCACGGGCACCTGCTTGTCGGTGAACCATTCCTTGTCGTAGTTGACACAGACATCGCCCACATCGATGGGAGTGACGTTGTTCTCGGGGTCCAAGCGGTACTCGGCGGGTACCGCGTCGGACCCGGCCGCCACGTAGGGCACGAACAACCCGGCATCGGTGGCTCGCGACAGCAGGTTGTTGTCGATCCCGAAGAGCACGTCACCCTCGGGTGCGCCGGCGGTGAGCAAGGCCCGGTTCACGACCTCTGCCGCGTCGCCGCCCCGGTTGATCTCGACGGTCAGACCGGTCGTGTCGGTGAAGTCCTGCAAGGTCCTCTTCGAGATCGCGTAGGAGTCGTAGGTGACGAGGGTGACGGTGTCCGACGTCGGTGACGCCGTGCTCGATGGACTGTCCGCCGCAGTGGAGCAGGACGTCACCCCGAGGGCGACACTCAGCGCGACAACGATCAAGAGAGGGGAGCGTGACACGTTTCCTCCGCTGGCATGACCCAGATCAGGTTGACGGGTCGATGCCGCCGCCGTCGAAACGGCCGGAGCACCATCTCAGTCCGATCGGCCCGGACTCCCCGAGTGCGGAGCCCACGTTACCGCATCAGACGGAGGCGTCGGCCGGGACCGGAACCCGCTCGATGTCGGCGCCGAGCGCCTGCAGATCGGTGACGAAGGAGTCGTAGCCGCGGTCGATGTGATGCACCTCGGAGACCATCGTCTCCCCATTGGCCACCAGCCCGGCCAGTACCAGGCTGGCGCCGGCGCGGATGTCCGTCGCCTCGACCGGGGCACCGGACAAGCGTTCCCGCCCGCGCACGAGCGCATGGTGACCCTCGATGCGGACGTCGGCACCGAGCCGGACAAGCTCGTTGACGAACTTGAAGCGGCTCTCGAAGAGGTTCTCGGTGACCATCGCGACCCCGGCCGACACGGCATTGAGGGCGATGAACTGGGGCTGGAGATCGGTGGCGAAACCCGGGTACGGCAGCGTGACGATGTCCACGGCACGGGGTCGGTCAGCCATGGCGACTCGGAATCCCTCATCGTGGGAGGTCACCAGGGCGCCGGAGCCGGCCAGTTTATCCAGCGGCAGATCCAGGTGGTGCGGATCCGCTCCGACGATCGTGATGTCACCACCCGTGATGGCAGCCGCCACGGCCCACGTTCCGGCGACGATGCGGTCGGGGACGGTCCGATGGGTCACGGGCGCCAGTCCGTCCACGCCGGTGACCACCAAAGTCGACGTGCCGGTGCCGTCGATGGTCGCTCCCATCGACGCGAGCATGCGGCAGATGTCCACGATCTCGGGCTCGCGGGCCGCGTTGTCGATGACCGTGACGCCATCCGCCGTGACCGCCGCCATCAGCAACGTCTCGGTGGCCCCCACGCTGGGGAAGTCAAGCCAGATCGACGCGCCCTTCAGCCGCTCCGGGGCGGAAGCCAGGAGGTAACCATGTTCGCTGGTGACCTTGGCCCCCATCCGTTCCAGTCCGGCCAAGTGCATGTCCAGGCCCCGGGACCCGATGGCGTCACCCCCGGGCAGCGCTATGTCGGCGACCCCAAGGCGGGCGATGAGGGGGCCGAGCACCGAGATCGACGCGCGCATCTGGCGGACCAGGTCGTAATCGGCCCGTTGTTCGAGTTCGTCGGGGACATCGATGGTGAGACTTCGGGCGGGCCGATCAAAGGTCACGTGCGCGCCCAGCCGTTCGATGAGTCGCGCCATGATGGCGACGTCCATGATGTCGGGCACATTGGTGATGGTGGTGCGGCCTTCGGCCAACAACGCCACGGCCATGAGTTTGAGCACCGAGTTCTTCGCACCGCGCACTGCGACTCGCCCCGTCAGGGGCGTACCACCCTGGATCCGGAATGCCTCCACGCCTGGCATCGTAGGCCGTTCCTGGGCGGTCTCGGTGGTACTCGGCGTCACCGGTGCGGCGTGCCCCCACCGGATGGCCACAAACACGGCATCGGTGGTGAGGTTCGCCACCCTGCGCGGATTCCGCAGCCACCTACGATGGCTCCATGGTGAACCTGACCCGCATCTACACGCGGACCGGCGACGACGGAACGACCGCCCTCGGGGATTTCAGCCGAACCGACAAGAACGACCCCCGGCTCATCGCCTACGCCGACGTGGACGAGACCAACGCCTCCCTCGGTACGGTCCTGGCCTTGGGTGCCCCCGATCCCGCGGTCGCCGAAGTGATCCGGCGGGTGCAGAACGAACTGTTCGATGTCGGCGCCGACCTTTGTACCCCGATCGCCGACGGCGACGACCGCCTACGGATACAGGAGTCCTACATCACCCGGCTCGAGACCGACTGCGATCGCTTCAACGAGCAACTCGAACCCCTGCGGTCGTTCATCCTGCCCGGCGGCACCCCTGCGGCTGCTCTGCTGCATGTGGCCCGGACCACCGCACGCCGGGCGGAACGGTCCACGTGGCGGGCCGTGTCCGAGTTCCCCGACACCACCAACCCGCTCAGCGCGACGTACCTCAACCGGTTGTCGGATCTGCTGTTCATCCTGGCAAGGGTGGCCAACAGCGGCGAGGATGTCCTGTGGGCGCCCGGAGCCTCCGACTGAGGCCGGACGGCCCTACGGCTGCCGACGTCAAGGACTTCCGGCACTTGTGTCGGCGCGCGTTGTGGGGTTCGGTGGGACCATGAGCGACATCCTGTTCACCGGCTTTCCCGGCTTCCTCGGTTCCGCCCTGCTCCCCCTCGTTCTGGCCCGTCGCCCCGGACAACGAGCCGTGTGTCTGGTTCAGGAGCACTTCCGGGATCAGGCGCAGGACCGACTCGATGAACTCACGCTCCAGCATCCTGACATCGAGGGTCGCGTCGACCTCGTGACCGGCGACATCACCGAACCCGGTCTGGGGATCGACCCGGCGATCATCGCGGACCTGTCCGAGGTCTTCCATCTTGCAGCGGTCTACGACCTGGCCGTCTCGGAGGAGATCGCACACCGGGTGAACGTCACCGGCACGCAGAATGTCGTGGCGGCGTGCAACCAGGCGCCTGACTTCCGGCGGCTCAACTACGTGAGCACCTGCTACGTCAGCGGCGGCCATCACGGCGTCTACACCGAGTCCGACCTGGACACGGGTCAGCCCTTCGCGAACCACTACGAACACACCAAGTTCGAAGCGGAACGGATCGTCTGGGATGCCATGGCCGAGGGCCTGCCGGCCACCGTGTACCGGCCCGGCATCGTGGTGGGCGACTCCAAGACGGGCGAGACGCAGAAGTACGACGGGCCGTACTTCGTCCTGCAGTTCCTGATGAAACAACCCGGCAGTCATGTCGTCGTCCCCCAGGTCGCCGATCCGGACCGCATCCAGTTCAGCCTGGTCCCCCGCGACTTCGTGGTCGAGGCCATCGACCACCTGAGCGCGATGCCGGACGCGGTCGGCAAGACGTACGCGTTGACCGATCCGGACGCACCGACCGTGCGCGTGATGGTGGACGAGTTCTGCCGGCTCCTGGGCAAGTCCCCCCACTGGGTGCGGGTCCCGCTGCGGTTGACCACAGCCTTGGTCGGTCTGCCCGGAGTCGAGTTCCTGCTCGGGTTCCCGCAGGAGGCGCTGCCCTACTTCGCTCATCCGACGATCTACGACACCAGCGAGGCGACCCGCGATCTGGCCCGGGTGGACCTGGCGTGCCCGCCGTTCAAGGAATACGCGGAGACGATGGTCGAGTTCGTGAAGGCACACCCGGACGTTCCGTCCGCCGCCATGGTGTGACCCGGACCGGCGCCGTCAGTGGGTGAGGCTGCCGCCGCTGGCGCGCATCGCGACGTCCAGGCGGGTCTCGGCCCGCTTGATGGCCGCCACTTCGTCGGCGTCGTCGGCACCCGCGGCCTCGGCCCGCGCCTTGGCGGCCTTGGCGCGCTCCACGTCGATCTCGGCCGCCCGCTCGGCGGTCTCGCCCAGGATCTTGATCGTGTTGGTGTCCAGCGAGAAGAATCCGCCGTGGACCGCGAAGAAGTCCTCGGAGCCGTCGGGGCTCTCGACCCGCACTGCGCTGTCCGCCAGAATCGCCAGCACCGGCTCGTGACCGGGCAGGATCCCCATAGTGCCTTCGATGGTCTTCACGACGACCGACTTGGCCGGACCCTCCCACACGAGCCGGTCGACGGCGACCACCTCGACATTGAGTGTCTTGACGTCCTCGTCGGCCATATCAGGACTTCTTCAGCTCTGCGGCCTTGCGCTCCACGTCCTCGATCCCGCCGCACATGAAGAACGCCTGCTCGGGGATGTGGTCGTACTCGCCGTCGCACAACGCCTTGAACGATGCGATCGTCTCGGTCACCGGGACGAACGAACCGGGCTGGCCGGTGAACGCCTCGGCGACGAACATGTTCTGCGACAGGAAACGCTGGATCCGCCGGGCCCGGTTCACGAGGATCTTGTCCTCTTCGGACAGTTCGTCGATACCCAGGATCGCGATGATGTCCTGCAGGTCCTTGTAGCGCTGCAGGATCTCCTTGACCCGGGCCGCCACGGCGTAGTGATCGTCGCCGATGTACCGCGGATCCAGGATGCGCGACGTGGAGTCCAGCGGATCGACCGCGGGATAGATGCCGAGCTCCGAGATCGGGCGGGACAACACGGTCGTGGCGTCCAGGTGGGCGAACGTGGTGGCCGGCGCGGGGTCGGTCAGGTCGTCGGCGGGGACGTAGATCGCCTGCAGCGAGGTGATGGAGTGACCCCGGGTCGAGGTGATGCGTTCCTGAAGGACGCCCATCTCGTCGGCCAGGGTCGGCTGGTAGCCCACCGCGGACGGCATGCGACCCAGCAGCGTGGACACCTCGGAACCGGCCTGGGTGAATCGGAAGATGTTGTCGATGAACAGCAGCACGTCCTGCT